>NZ_RKHK01000001.1:2264777-2588316 GCF_003752405.1 Bogoriella caseilytica
CAGCTCCAGGCCGCGGGCCTGGAGCCCGACAACGGCCTGGGTGGGATCCTCTCCGGCATCGATGCCCTCGAGCCGAGCACCCGTGACGCGGTGAAGGAAGCCATCGACGCCGGCCTGGCCGACGGCCCGCGGATGTACATGGTCGATGACCGCAAGGGCATCACCAACCTGCACGTGCCCTCCGACGTCATCGTCGACGCCTCGATGCCGGCCCTGATCCGCAACGGCGGCAAGGGCTGGGGCCCCAGCGGCGAGGAGGACGACACCCTCGCGGTCATCCCGGACTCCTCTTACGCCGGTGTCTACCAGGCCGTGATCGAGGACTGCCGCGCCCACGGCGCCCTGGACCCGACCACTATGGGTTCTGTGCCCAATGTGGGCCTGATGGCGCAGAAGGCCGAGGAGTACGGCTCCCACGACAAGACCTTCGAGATCGAGACGGCCGGCACCGTGCGGATCGTGGACTCCAGCGGCGCCACGCTGATCGAGCACGAGGTGGCCCCGGGCGACATCTGGCGCGCCTGCCAGACCAAGGACGTTCCGATCCGCGACTGGGTGAAGCTCGCCGTCACCCGGGCCCGCGCCAGTGGCGCACCGGCCGTCTTCTGGCTGGATCGCGAGCGCGCGCACGACGCGAACCTCATCACCAAGGTCGAGGCCTACCTGCCTGAGCACGACACTGAGGGCCTGGAGATCAAGATCCTCAACCCGGTCGAGGCCACCACCTACTCCCTGGAGCGACTGCGCCGCGGCGAGGACACCATCTCGGTCACCGGCAACGTGCTGCGCGACTACCTCACCGACCTCTTCCCCATCCTTGAGGTGGGCACCTCCGCCAAGATGCTCTCCATCGTTCCCCTCATCAACGGTGGCGGGCTCTTCGAGACCGGAGCCGGCGGCTCGGCGCCCAAGCACGTGCAGCAGCTGGTGGCGGAGAACTACCTGCGCTGGGACTCCCTCGGTGAGTTTTTCGCCCTGGTGCCCTCGCTGGAGAAGTACGCCGAGCAGGCCAGCACCCCGAAGGCTGCGGTGCTCGCTGGCGCCCTGGATCGCGCCACGGCCACCTTCCTGATGGAGAACCGCTCCCCGGGCCGCAAGCTCGGCACTATCGACAACCGCGGCTCGCACTTCTACCTCGCCATGTACTGGGCGCAGGAGCTCGCCCAGCAGACCGAGGACGCCGATCTCGCTGCCGTCTTCGCCCCCGTGGCGGAGCAGCTCACCGAGAAGGAGGAGACGATCGTCGCTGAGCTGGAGGCCGTGCAGGGCCAGCCGGCGGACATCGGCGGCTACTTCCGCCCCGACGCCGCGAAGGCCACGGCCGTCATGCGCCCCTCGGCCACCCTGAACGCTGTCCTCGAGACCCTGTCCTGACCGTCCATCGGCCGGCCGTAACCGACGCGGCCGGCCGACCTCTCCACAAGGAGTGCTGCCTGATATGACCGTCAACGTCACCGTGACCGGCGCCGCCGGACAGATCGGTTACGCCCTGCTCTTCCGGATCGCCTCCGGACAGATGCTCGGCGCCGACACCAAGGTGCGCCTGAAGCTGCTCGAGATCCCTCAGGGCGTCAAGGCCGCCGAGGGCACCGCCATGGAGCTCGACGACTGTGCCTTCCCGCTGCTCGAGGGCATCGACATCTACGACAACCCCGCCGAGGGCTTCGAGGGCGCCAATGTGGCGCTGCTGGTCGGCGCACGCCCGCGCACCAAGGGCATGGAGCGCGGCGATCTACTCGAGGCCAACGGCGGGATCTTCGGCCCCCAGGGCGAGGCGCTGAACGCGGGCGCCGCCGACGACGTGCGTGTGCTGGTGGTGGGCAACCCCGCTAACACCAACGCCCTGATCGCCCAGCAGCACGCGCCCGACATCCCAGCAGAGCGCTTCACGGCGATGACCCGCCTGGACCACAACCGGGCGCTCGCGCAGCTGAGCACCAAGACCGGCGCGCCGGTCAGTGCGATCAAGAACCTCACCATCTGGGGCAACCACTCCGCCACCCAGTACCCGGACCTCTTCCATGCGAGCGTGGCCGGCAAACCGGCCGCCGATCTGGTGGAGCAGTCGTGGCTGGAGGGGGACTTCATCCCCACCGTGGCCAAGCGAGGCGCCGCCATCATCGAAGCCCGCGGCGCCTCCTCGGCGGCCTCCGCAGCCAATGCCGCGGTCGACCACGTCCATGACTGGGTGCTGGGCACCTCGGCGGATTCGTGGACCTCGGCCGCGATTCCCTCGGACGGCTCCTACGGCGTGCCCGAGGGCCTCATCTCCTCGTTCCCGGTGCGTTCCTCCGGTGGCGCCTGGGAGATCGTCCAAGGCCTGGAGATCAACGAGTTCTCCCGCGCCAAGATCGACGCCTCCGTGGCCGAGCTCACCGAAGAGCGCGACGCCGTGGCCAAGCTGGGCTTGATCGGAAGCTAAGCCCGGCCGGGGCTGCCGCTACCTCGCGGCTCTCGCCGCATCAGCATTGGTGGGGTCACCGTCGTCATCTGCGGCGGTGGCCCCACTGCTCTTGTCACCGTGCTCGTCCGCCCGCACCGCGCCGGTGACGATGTTCAGGGCCTCGACAAACTCGCGGCCACGGCCTTCCCGGCCCGCAGCGCGCGCGGCCACGGTGGGCTCGTGGAGCACCTTCGCGGCCAGTCGGCGCAAGGCCTGGGTGACCTGGGCGGCGTCCACGACCCCGGAGGACGGCAGCTTCGAGAGCTCTTCTTCCAGTGCGGTGCCCACGTACTCACGCATGGCGATGACGACGTCGTCCATGGCGCGTTCGGCCCGGCGGCCGAGGAAGCCGTCGACCTCTTCGGTGACGATCTCCTGGGCGCGGTGCACCTGACCGTCGGTGGCCGCCGGCGCGTGCCGGCGAACAATGCTCAGGTCGAGCAGGATGATGCCGGGGAGGTCTGCGACCGCAGGGTCGACATCCCTGCGCAGGGCGAGGTCCACGATCACCAGCGGGGAGGCGGTGGCGCCGCGCAAAGCCAGGGCGGCGGTGGCCGTGGGGAGGTCGACCACGGGGGAGCCGGTGCCGCGGCAGGAGACCACGAGATCGGCGCCGGCCAGGGCGCTGACCAGCCCTGCGACGGGAACAGCGTCGATGCCCTGCTTGGCGGCGAACTGTGCGGCGCGATCTGAGGAGGACCAGGCGGCGATGTCGGCGCAGGACCGGCGGCGCAGTGCGGCCACGGTGGCGCCGGCATAGGCGCCGGTGCCGAGGACCAGGGCGCGCGCATGCGCCCAGGAGCCGCTGGGCACGTGCGGGCCGTCCTCGTCGGACCAGACAGTGGCGGTGCGCGGGCATCCGGCATGCGCGGCGCGGGCCGAGGCGACGTCGAGCGCCACCGACACCACGGAGCGCCCGGCGGCGGCGAGATCGGTCTCGACCGCGATGCGGCGCGAGGCGCGTGAGGCCCGCTGGAAGACGTCTTCGAGCAAGGGAGAGGTGGTGCCGTTACTGCGTGCCGACTGGAGCGCTCGGCGCAGCTGTCCGGCGATCTCGCGCTCGCCCACGACCATCGAGTCCAGGCCGGCGGCCACCTCGAAGACGCGTTGTACGACGTCCTCTCCCACGGCGTGGTGCGTCAGTTCGCCCACCTGTTCGGGCGCCATGCCGGAACCTTGCGCCAGCGCCTCGCGTGCGGCAGCCAGGGCTCCCTGCGCGCAGTGGGCGTCGAGGTAGACCTCCACGCGGTTGCAGGTGGAGAGGATGACGACGCCCTCCACGCTGGGATGGCTCGCGAGGTGGGTTCCCACGGCGTCTGCGCCCACGGAAAGCCGGTTCAGGGTGGGAAGCGGGACCTCGTGGTGGTCGGCTGCGAGAATTGCTAGCGGCACCCTGGCAGGTTAGCTCGGGCGCGCATCTTTGACACAATGCTTCGATGACCTTTGCCCGTGATCTCTCGGTCACATCCTCGCCGCTGCTCACCGCGTACTCCGGCACCCGGCCGGATCGCCTGCCGGTGTGGTTCATGCGCCAAGCCGGCAGATCGCTCCCGGAATACCGCGAGCTGCGCCAGGGCACCGAGATGCTCGAATCCTGCCTGCGGCCCGAGATGGCCGCGGAAATCACCTGCCAGCCGGTGCGCCGCCACGGCGTCGATGCGGCGATCTTCTTCTCCGACATCGTCATCCCGCTCAAGCTGGCCGGCGTCGATGTGGAGATCGTCTCCGGCGTGGGCCCGGTCATTGGCTCGCCGGTGCGGTCCGCAGCCGATGTGGACCGTCTCACGTCACTGCCCAGCGGTGAGATGTCCAACATCACCGAGGCCGTGCAGCTTGCGGTCTCGGAGCTGAGTGCGCGGCCCGAGCCCGTGCCGCTGATCGGCTTCGGTGGTGCCCCGTTCACCCTGGCCGCCTACCTCGTTGAGGGCCGCCCCTCGCGCGATCACCTCGCGGCGCGGGCCATGATGCACGCCGACCCGGCAGCCTGGGACAAGCTGCTGACCTGGGCGGCCGACATCACCGGTGACTTCCTCCGCGCCCAGGTGGCCGCCGGGGCACAGGCCGTCCAGCTCTTCGACTCCTGGGCCGGCTCGCTGTCTGTCGCGGACTACACCGAGCGAGCCGCACCGTACTCGGCGCGCGCGCTCGCTGCCGTGGAGGGCTTGGTCCCACGGGTGCATTTCGGCACCGGGACCTCAGAGATCCTCACCGTCATGCGTGACGCCGGAGCCGAGGTCGTGGGAGTCGACCACCGCATCGGGTTGGACGAGGCGACCCGCCGCCTGGGAGCCGGGACCGTCCTGCAGGGCAACATCGACTCCGCCCTGCTCACCGCCCCCTGGGAGGTGCTCGAACGGCACGTCAAGGACGTCATCGCCCGTGGGCGTTCGGCCGCCGCACATGTGCTGAACCTCGGTCACGGCGTGCCGCCGACGACCGACCCGGGTGTGCTGACCCGGATCGTTGAGCTCGCGCACAGTGAGTGACGACGTCGACGTCGCCATCGTCGGTGGCGGCATTGGTGGCCTGACCGCAGCCTGGGAACTGGCGCGAGCGGGGCGGCGCGTCACGCTCCTGGAAGGGTCCCAGCACTGGGGCGGCCTGCTGCGGCCGCTCGACATCGGCGGCGTCATCGTCGACGGGGGCCCCGAGGCCTTCGCCGTGCGCCGCCCCGAGATCGCTGAGCTCTGCGCCGAGCTCGGCCTGGCCACCGAGGCGCCCGTCCACGGTTCGTGGCTGCTGACCCCACAGCGGGGTGCCTTCCGTTCGCCGGAGCGGGCGATGCTCGGCATCCCCGCGGATCCCGTCGCCGAGGATGTCGTGGCGGCTATCGGTGGGGAGGCGGCCCGTCGTGCTGCGCAGGACGCCGAGCTCGGCCCGGAGGTCGGCGCCGGGGAAGCCGATCTGGCCGCCCTCGTGACCGCACGCATGGGCAGCGGGCTCCTGGACAATCTGGTGCGCCCGCTGGTCTCCGCGATCCACGGCGCGGATCCCGCGCGCCTGCCCGTCGATGCGGTCATGCCCGGCTTGCGCGAGGCGCTGCGGCGCACCGGCTCCCTGGCAACCGCGGTGGCCGCGCTGCTGCCCGATGGCCCTCCGGTCGCCGCGGTCACCGGCGGGATGTACCGGCTCGCCGACGCCCTCGCCACGGCCGCCCGTGAGGCCGGCGCCACCCTGGTACCCGGCAACCGGGTCAGTGCGCTTGAACGCAGCGCGGGCGGCCGCTGGCTCGTTGACACCGGCGGCCCGGACACCGTGAGCGCCAGCGAGGTGATCCTCGCGACCTCTGGTGCCGTCACCATGGCGTTGCTCGCTCCGCACGCGGACACCAGCGGCATCCGGCCGCGGCCTGGCGCGCCTGCCACGCATGCCGTGCTGCTCCTGGCAGCCCCCGAGCTCGACGAGGCGCCGCGCGGCAGCGGGATCATCGCCGCCGAGGGCGTCCCCGGCGCGAAGGCACTCACGCACGTGACCGCCAAATGGCAGTGGGCGCAGGAGGCCGCCGGGCCCGGGCGGCACGTGGTGCGCCTGTCCTACGGTCGCCCTGGTCAGGATCCCGCCCCACCGGAGACGGCTGAGGCGCTCACCGACGCGAGCCGGCTCCTCGGGATCGACCTGGAACCCGAGCATGTGCTCGAGGCGAGGGTGGTGCGCCATGACGGTGCTCTCGCCCCGGCGGATCCCGTCATGCGTGAAGCGGTCCTCGCGCTCGCGGAACGGGTGTCGCAGCAGGGCCTCCACCTGGGCGGCTCGCTCGTGGCTGGTACCGGGCTGCCGGCCATCGTCACTCGCTCCCGGGCGATGGTCGCCGCGATGCAGTAGGCACCGCCGACCGTGAGCACCACGATCCTGCTGGAGCCGCCGCGTGCTCGCCCCGGGTCGCGCCCATGAGGGAGACTGACCACGTGACTGAGAACCTCGCTGGACCGTCGTCGTGGGTGCTGGGCACCCGCGGATCGGACCTCGCCCGCACCCAGGCAGGCCAGGTGGCCGAGGCGCTCACTGCGGCCGGAGCAGGGCCGCTGGAGATGCGCATCGTGCGCACCGAGGGAGATGTCACGACCGGGTCCCTGGCCTCGCTCGGCGGCACCGGTGTCTTTGCCGGCGCCCTGCGCACAGCCCTGAAGGCAGGCACGGCCGACGTCGTCGTCCACTCGCTCAAGGACCTCCCGACCACCCCGGAACCGGGACTGCGGATCGCCGCCGTGCCCCCGCGCGCCGATGTGCGCGATGCCCTGTGCGCCCGGAACGGATGGACGCTCGCCACCTTGCCCGCTGGGGCGCGGGTGGGCACCGGGTCACCGCGCCGGGCCGCGCTGCTGCGGCTCGCCCGGCCCGATCTCGAGGTGGTGGACATCCGCGGCAATGTGCCCACCCGGCTGGCGCGCACCGAGAACGACCTCGACGCCGTGGTGCTCGCGATGGCGGGCCTGGTGCGGCTCGGGCTCGAGGCGCGCGCCACTGAGGTGCTCGACCCGGCCGACATGCTGCCCGCACCCGGGCAGGGAGCGCTCGCGGTGGAGACCCGAGCCGAGGTTCCCGAACCGCTGGCCGGCGCGCTCGCTGTCGTCGACGACCTGCCCACGCTCGTGGCTGTGACGGCCGAGAGGCAGCTCCTCGCCAGTCTGGAGGCAGGATGCGCCGCCCCCGTCGGCGCGCTCGCCACGGTCGAGAGCGGAGTCCTCACTCTGGAGGCCATCGCCGCCGCCATCGACGGCGGACGTGCGCTGCGTTCCTCCCAGCGCACCTCCATCGACCTCGACGGTGACCGCGAGGCCGCGATCGCCACCGCCCGCCGCCTGGGCCGCGACCTCGGCCTTGAGCTCCTCGGGCAGGGGGCCGGCGAACTCGCCCGGGCCCGGCCATGACCACCACCGGTGAGGAGCCGCACACCCAGAACCTGGTCCCGGCCCGGCCCTTGGCCGGACGGCGCGTGCTGGTGCCACGCCCTGACGCCAGCGACCCCATCGCGCGCGCTGTCGAGCACGCCGGCGGGCAAGCGCTGACCATCGCGCTCACCGAAAGCGTGCCCGCGGCCGATGCCGTGGTGAACCGGGCGCTCGACTTCACCGGCGCGGCGTGGCTGGTGCTCACCTCCGCTCGCACCGTCACCGCGCTCGCCTCCCAAGCGCAGCGCACGGCGGACTCGCTGCAGGAGCGCCTCACCCGCGCCGTCGCCGCCGGGATGCGCATCGCCGTCGTCGGCCCGGCGACGGCGCGGGCGCTCGCGGAGTTCGGACAGGAACCGCACCTGCGCGCCGGCGCTCCCGAGAGCGCGGCCACGCTGCTGCAGGACTTCCCGGCAGCCACAGCGGACGCGCGGGTGCTGTTGCCCTGCTCGGCGCTCGCCTCGCCCGAGCTCGCCGACGGCCTGCGGGCACTCGGCTGGGCCGTCGAGCGCGCCGAGGTGTACAGCACCCGCACCGCACAGCTGGGGGAGGCCGAGCGCGCCCAGCTCACCCAGCCCTGGCCCGACGTCGTCCTGCTGACCGCCGGCTCGACCGTGCGCGCTCTGCACTCCCTGCTCGGCCCGCCCCCCGCGGAGGTGGCCCTCGCCGCCATCGGCGCCTCCGCAGCCGAGGCCGCCCAGGAGGCCGGGATGCGGGTCGACGCCGTGGCTGCCGAGGCCACGCCGGCCGGCCTGATCAGCGCCGCCGCCCACGCCCTGCGCCACCGACCCCTCGACCTTGGAGCCCACGGCTGATGACTTCCCTGCCCCTGCCGACCGACCGCCCGCGCCGCTTGCGCGGCTCGGGGCCGTTGCGGCGCCTCGTCGCCGAGCACCGTCTGGCCGCCGCGGACCTCATCCTGCCCGTCTTCCTCGCCGAGGAGGCCACCGAGCCACGCCCGATCGCCTCGATGCCCGGGGTGGTGCAGCACACGGAAGACTCGCTGCGCGCCGCGGCGCAGGAGGCGGCGGCGGCCGGGGTGGGCGGCATCATGCTGTTCGGGGTGCCCGCCACCAAGGATGCCGTGGGATCGGCCGCCACCGATCCGGCAGGGATCGCCAACCGCGGCCTGGCGCTGCTGCGTGAGGAGGTGGGGGAGGACCTCGTGGTCATCTCCGATCTCTGTCTCGATGAGTTCACCGATCACGGCCACTGCGGCCTGCTGGCCGCCGATGGGACGGTGGACAACGATGCAACGCTCGAGCGATACGCCGAGATGGCGCTCGTGCAGCACGAGGCGGGCGCGCACGTACTGGGCCTGTCCGGGATGATGGACGGCCAGGTGGCGGCCTGCCGGGCGGCGCTCGACGGCGCCGGCGCCACCGGCACCGCGATCCTGTCCTACTCGGCCAAGTACGCCTCCGCCTTCTACGGCCCCTTCCGCGAGGCGGTCGACTCCCAGCTCCGCGGAGACCGGCGCGCCTACCAGATGGATCCGGCCAACCGCGCCGAAGGCACCCGCGAGGCCCTGCTGGACGTGGAGCAGGGCGCGGACATCGTCATGGTCAAGCCCGCGTTGGGCTACCTGGACGTGCTCTCCGACGTCGCCGCGTCCGTGGACATCCCGGTGGCGGCATACCAGGTCTCCGGTGAGCTGGCCATGGTCGAGGCCGCCGCCGCGAACGGCTGGCTGGACCGCCGGCGCACCATCACCGAATCCCTGACCTCGATCCGCCGCGCCGGAGCAAGCATCATCGCCACCTACTGGGCCACTGAGGTGGCCCGCTGGCTCGCTGAGGGCGAGCACTGAGGAGAGCAGCACCATGACCACCAACCACGATCTGTTCACCCGTGCCCTCGGCGTCATCCCCGGGGGCGTGGACTCGCCGGTGCGGGCCTACGGCTCCGTCGGCGGTGATCCCCGCTTCATCGCCGAAGCCTTCGGCGCACGCATCACCGATGTCGAAGGGCGCAGCTACGTCGATCTGGTGGCCTCCTGGGGTCCGGCCCTGCTCGGTCACGCCCACCCCGAGGTGGTCTCCGCAGTCCGCGAGGCTGCCTCGCGCGGCCTGTCCTTCGGCGCACCGACGCTCGGTGAGGTCGAACTGGCCGAGGCGATCTGCGACCGCGTCCCGCCGGCGCAGCGGGTGCGGCTGGTCTCCACCGGCACCGAGGCCACCATGACCGCGGTACGGCTCGCGCGTGGGGCCACCGGCCGCGACCTCGTGGTCAAGTTCGCCGGCTGCTACCACGGCCACGTCGACTCCCTGCTCGCCGAGGCCGGCTCCGGGGTGGCCACCTTTGGTCTGCCCGGATCGGCCGGCGTCCCCGCGGCGAGCGCCGCCCAGACGATCGTGCTGCCCTACAACGACCTCGCAGCCCTGGAGGCGGTCTTCGCCGAACGCGGTGAGGAGATCGCCTGCGTGATCACCGAGGCGGCGCCGGCGAACATGGGCGTCGTCCCGCCCGCAGCAGGGTTCAACGCGGGCCTGCACCGCCTCACCTCCGAGCACGGCGCGCTGCTGATCCTCGACGAGGTGCTCACCGGTTTCCGGGTGGGCCCCTCGGGCTGGTGGGGGCATGAGAGCGGAACAGAGTCCTGGATGCCGGACCTGATGACCTTCGGCAAGGTTGTCGGTGGCGGCATGCCGCTCGCCGCGGTGGCCGGTCGCACCGAGCTCATGGAGCTGCTCGCGCCGACCGGGCCGGTCTACCAGGCCGGAACCCTCTCCGGGAACCCGCTGGCCACCGCAGCTGGGCTCGCGACGCTCCGCCTCGCCGACGCGAGGGTCTATGCGCACATCGATCAGGTGGCGGCCACAATCGCCGGTGCTACCGGGGAGGCACTCACCGCGGCGGGCGTGCCCCACGTGGTCAACCACGCTGGCAACCTGTTCTCGGTGTTCTTCGGCGAGCAGGCCGCCACGGCAGGCGTGCACGACTACGCGGGCGCCACCGCGCAGGAGTCGTGGCGCTACCCGGCCTTCTTCCACGCCATGCTCGAGTCCGGTGTCGCGCTGCCGCCGAGCGTGTACGAGGCCTGGTTCCTCACCGCCGCGCACGACGAGGACGCCGTCGGCGCCATCCTGGATGCCCTGCCCGGCGCAGCCCGGGCCGCGGCAGCCGCACAGCCGCCTGCCGGGAGCTGACGCGCGCACGCCTCGCGCTCAGAGCCGTGCGAGCCCGTCGTGGAAACGGTCGAGCACGATCTCGGGGAGCTCCGGTGGCACGTCGGGCACACCGTAGCGGGTGCACAGGAGTGGCTGAGTGACGAGGTCGGCGCCCTGTTGATGCATCAGCTTCTGGAAGTACCCCGGGGCCAGCAGATAGCTGGCGATCACAACGCGGCGCTTCGGGTGCCTCCGGCGGGCTTCGTCCACGGCCTCACGCACCGTGGGCCGGGCGAAGGCGAGGTAGGAGTCCGTCACGTCGACGTCCAGCAGGCTGGCCAGGAGTTGGGCGGTGTCCTGGACATCGGTGACTGCTCGGGGAGTGGAGGAGCCCGCGGCTCCCAGGACGATGACATCCTCGCCGGGGACTGCTCCGGCCTGCCGGAGCCGCTCCCGGAGGATCATCGCGAGCCGATGATCCGGCCCCAGCGCCTCGCCCACCACCGTGTGGTGCGGGGCCTGGTCCGCTGCCTGGCGCATGTCCACAGCCACGTGGTACCCCGCCGAGAGCAGAAGCGGTACGAGGACCACAGGCCGGTCTGGCTCCACGGCATCCACGGTGGCAGCGACGTCGGGTTGCTGGACATCGACATGGCCCAGGCGGGTCTCCGCGATGGCCGCATGGCCTGCGGCTCGGCCCCGGGTGTGTTCCACCAGTGCCTGCACGAGCTGCTGGCCCTCCAGGGAGCCGGTGCCGTGGGAGATGGCCGCCAGTGCTGCGGCCCGGACGGCGGCGGGAGCCCGATTGGCCACCGAGAGCGCCACCTAGACCTGCACCTGGACGATGCCGTCGTCGACGCGCACTGGGTAACAGCGCAGCGCGGGACCGTCCTCGGTGAGGCAGTGCCCGGTGGCCAGGTCGTAGACCTGCTTGTACAGCGGTGAGGCCAAGGTGGGCCGACCCTGCCGGGAGCCGACGATGCCGCGTGCCATGACGTTGGCTCCCGCCACGGGATCCCGGTGATCGACGGCGAAGATCCGGCCGTCGAGCAGGGTGATCAGAGCGATCTGGGTCTCGCCGATCAGCGCGGCCTCGCCCCACATCGGTTCCAACTCGCTGACGGCACAGACAGGGTGCCACGCAGCCTGGCGGCGGGTGGCGCCCTCGGCGGAGGCGACCGGTGCTTCGAGAATCATGTGAGTATTCATGGCACTACCCACCCTAAGAACCGTGCGTAACGCCAGCGGCACGGGCGTGTAAAAGACCGATGACAATGGCCTCACATGGCGCAGGCAGCAGAGTGAGGACGCCGTCACACCCGCCTCACACGGCAGATACACCAAGGAAATCCCGCCTTCGTAGGGTTCTCGACACGTGGCACGTCCCCTCGTTGGAAGGCGAATTCACATGTCTGCACCCACTGCCTCTGCGCGCAGAATCGCAGTGATCGGCGGAGGCCCGGCGGCGCATCGGCTCACCGAGGCGCTGATCGCCAGGGACCGGCGAGACGTGCACCTCAGCGTCTACAGCGAGGAACCGCTGGCGCCCTACGACCGGGTCGGGCTCTCCAAGCGCTTCGAGGAGCCAGGCAACGACCTGCTGCTCGGAGATCCGCTCCTCTGGGAGGATCCGCGTGTCGAGCTCCTCACCGGCACCCGGGTGACCGACCTGGATCCGCAGCGCAAGCGCATCACCACCGACGCCGGGCATGTCGCGGAGTACGACGACATCGTGCTGGCCACCGGTTCGCGGGCACCCCGGCCGCCGATCCCCGGCGCGGAGGACATCGCGGTGTACCGCACGCTCGAGGACGTCGACCGACTCGCCGCACAGACGGCCGATCTCACCGAGCACCTGGGCCGCCCTCCGCACTGTGTCGTGGTGGGCGGCGGACTGCTGGGCCTGGAGGCCGCCGGCGGGCTGGCCGGGCTCGGCGCTGACGTCACCATCGTCCATTCGCAGGAGTACCTGATGAATGCGCAGCTGGACGAGGGCGGCGGGCGCACGCTGAACCGGCTCCTGGCTCAGCAGGGGTACCAGCTGCAGATGGGCGAACGGCCCCACGAGCTGCGGCGCAATGGCGCGGGAACCTACGGCTTCACCCTGGGTTTCGAGCGGCACGCCGATCTGCCGTGTGATCTGGTGGTGGCTGCCATCGGCATCAGCGCCCGGGATGAGCTGGCGCGGGCGGCTGGCCTGGAACTCGGGCCGAGCGGCGGCGTGGCGATCGATGCCACGTGCGCCACCTCGGCTCCCGGAGTGTGGGCGATCGGAGAGGTGGCCAGCTTCGAGGGCACCTGCATGGGCTTGGTCGCTCCGGCGAACGCGATGGCAGAGGTCGTGGCCGACCGACTCTGCGACGGTGAGGCCAGCTTCACCGGTTTCGACACTGCCGCGAAGCTGAAGCTGGCAGGGATGGATGTGGCGAGCTTCGGCGACACCTTCGGGGAGACCCCCGGTGCCTTGGACGTGGTCTACGCCGATGCCATTTCCGGGGTCTACCAGAAGCTGGTGGTCACTGATGATGCGAGGATCCTGCTGGGCGGGGTGTTCGTGGGAGATGCCGCCCCGTATATGGCGCTTCGTCCGCTGCTCGGACGTGAGCTGCCCGCCGAGCCCGCCTCCTTCCTCTCCGCCTCGGGCGGCTCCGAGGTCGAACTCGACCTGCCCGACGATGCGCAGGTCTGCTCGTGCAAGGACGTCTCCGCCGGGCAGATCCGGCATGCGGTGGCCGGCGACGAGACCACCCCCGGCTGCACCGACATGGCGGGCGTCAAGGCCTGCACCGCGGTGGGGACCCAGTGCGGATCGTGCCTGCCCCTGGCGAAGAAGGTGATGGAGAAGGAGATGGCCAGCCAGGGCATGGAGGTCTCCACCGCCATGTGCGAGCACTTCTCGTCCTCCCGGGCCCAGCTGTTCGAGGCTGTGCACGCGGCGGGGCTGCGGAGCTTCACGGAGATCCTCGAACGCTTCGGCACCCCGACCGAGACCTCTAGCCATATGGGTTGTGACATCTGCAAACCGGCGGTCGCCTCCATCCTGGCGGCCATGCATGACGAGTACATCCTGGACAGCGGCCGCGGCTCGCTGCAGGACACCAACGATCGTGCCCTCGCCAATATGCAGAAGAACGGCACCTATTCGGTCATGCCGCGGATTCCGGCCGGCGAGATCAGCCCCGAGAAGCTCGCGGTCATTGCCCAGGTGGCGCAGGACTTCGGTCTCTACACGAAGATCTCCGCAGCCCAGCGGATCGATCTCTTCGGCGCGCGGCTGGAGCAGCTTCCCCAGATCTGGAAGCGACTGGTGGACGCCGGATTCGAGTCCGGCCAGGCCTACGGGAAGGCCCTGCGGAATGTGAAGTCCTGCGTGGGCTCCACCTGGTGCCGGTACGGAGTGCAGGATTCTGTGGCCATGGGCATTTTCCTGGAGAACCGCTACAAAGGGCTGCGCTCACCGCACAAGATGAAGTTCGGGGTCTCGGGATGCGCGCGCGAGTGCGCCGAGGCCCGGGCGAAGGACGTCGGAGTCATCGCCACCGCCGATGGCTGGAACATGTATGTGGGGGGTAATGGCGGTGCCACTCCCGCCCATGGCCAGCTGCTGGCCAAGGATCTGGACGACGAGACCCTGGTGCAGTTCATCGACCGGTACATCATGTACTACGTCCGCACCGCGGACCGGCTCCAGCGCACCGCCCGCTGGATCGAGGAGCTGCCGGGCGGTCTCGACCATGTCCGTGAGGTGGTGGTCGAGGACTCCCTCGGTATCGCCAAGGACCTCGAGGCCGCCATCGCGCGGCACGTTGACCGCTACGAGGACGAATGGGCCGCCACGCTCAAGGATCCGGGGAAGCTCCGCCGCTTCCGCAGCTTCGTCAACGCCCCACAGGCCCCCGACACGGATCTGCAGTACGTGCTCGAACGCGGCCAGGTCCGCCCGGCCACGGATCAGGAACGCCGCGAGGGCAGCCTCGTCCTGCTCGGACCGGAGATCGCGGTCCGGCCGCCGGATGGCGCGCTGACCGCCGAGGAGGCGAGGCAGTGATGAGCCTGGGACGCGTGACCCTGATCGGAGCTGGCCCCGGAGCCGCGGACCTCATGACAGTGCGGGGCCGTGATGCCCTCGCGACTGCCGACGTGGTCCTCTATGACCGCCTGGCGCCCACCGACGAACTGCGCAGCTGGGCTCCCTCGGCCGAGCTCTTCGACGTGGGCAAGCGGCCCGGCCACCATCGGGTGCGGCAGGAGAGCATCCACGACATGTTGATCTCCGCAGCCCGTGAGGGACGGCACGCCGTGCGGCTCAAGGGCGGTGATCCCTTCGTCTTCGGCCGTGGATGTGAGGAGGTGGCGGCCTGCCGGGAGGCTGGCGTACCGGTCACCGTGGTCCCGGGGGTCACCTCGGCGGTGGCGGCGCCCGCGGCGGCCGGGATTCCCGTGACCGCCCGGGGGATCAACCGCGCCTTCACGGTGATCTCCGCCCATGACCCCCTCTCCGAGGAGGAGTTCGCCGCACTCGTCGGCCTCGGCGGCACTATCGTGATCCTCATGGGAGTGGGCACTCTGGGGCATACCGTCGAAGGGCTGCGCCGGCACGGTCTGCCCGAGCAGACACCGGTCGGGATCGTGGAGAGCGCCTACTGCGAGGAGCAGCGGGTCAGCCTGACCCAGCTGGACCGGGTGCATGCCATGGCCGCCCGCACGGGCGTCACCTCCCCTGCGGTCATGGTGATCGGAGAGGTCGTTCGCCTCGCGGCCGAGCATCCCGCCACCGGCGAGGCGACCAGCTCGGGATCGGCCGCCGTCGCCCAGGCGGTGGCCGGCGCCGCCTCATCGGCCATGAACCTCGGGGCCGCTCCAGCCGCTCGACCGCCCGCTCGCCCCGGAGTCCGCGCGCCGTGAACGAGCCGGCCGCCCCAGAGACCCCGAGTGCCCAGGCTGCGGCCGGCACGTCCCTTCCCCAGACCTTGGCCGGCTTCCGGATCGGTGTGACCGCGGACCGCCGCAGCGAGGAACTGATCTCGGCGTTGCGCCGGCGAGGCGCGGAGACGATGCATGCCCCGGCACTGCGGATCACCTCACTGACCGAATCGGTCACCCTGCAGCAGGACACCAATCGGGTGATCCGGGCGGCGCCGGACTACGCCGTGATCACGACCGCCTACGGGATGCGCCGGTGGGCTGAGGCAGCCGATTCCTATGGCGTGTGGCCCCAGTTGTTCGATGTCCTGCAGAACGCCAGCATCCTGGTGCGTGGCCCGAAAGCCCGCGGTGCGGTCCGCGCTGCCGGCTTGGACGACGACGGCGCGGCCGAGGACGAGCGCACCGACACGATGCTGGACATGTTGCTGCAGAAGGATGTGCGCGGGAAGCGGGTGGCGTTCCAGCTGCACGGCCTGTTGAACCACCGTCAGATCCACCGGCTCACCTCCGCTGGCGCAGAGGTGTACACGGTGATGCCCTACACCTGGACGAAACCCGCCGAGGACTCGAAACTGCTGAGGATGATCGATGCCGTCATCGATCGTCAGCTCGACATGGTCACCTTCACCGCAGCGCCCGCCGTCGACGCCTTCCTCGGCGTCGCGCAACAGTACGGCCGGCTCGAGCCCCTGGTCGAGGCCTTGCGTACCGACGTCGTCTGCGCGGCCGTCGGGGGAGTCACTGCAGGGCCCCTGACCGAAACCGGGATTGACGCCGTGATCCCGGATCGCTGGCGGCTGGGAGCGATGATCAAGAAGGTCTGTGACCACCTGGAGACCTCCATCATCAGCGCCCCCACCGTCCACGGGCCCGTGGAGATTCGAGGTAAGCAAGTGCTGTTCCCCGAATCCGGCGCCGGGCCCGTGCAGCTTCCCCCCAGCCAGCTGGCCTTGCTCCGTGAGCTGGTCACGGCGTCGGGCTCGGTGCTCTCCAGGGACGAGCTCGTTGCCGTGCTGCCCCACTGTGACTCTGAGCGCGCCCTGGAGATGCTCATCTCCCGGCTACGGAAATCGCTCCCGGTGACCGATGTGGTGCTCACGGTGGTCAAGCGCGGTTACCGGCTGGCGGTCTGAGCGGGCACTCTCGGCAGCTCCACGAGTCCCCGCTCCGGCGCGGTGCGGCGGTGCGTCATGTAGATGGTCAGGCCGACGAAGGTCAGTCCGCCCACCAGGTTGCCCAACACGGTGGGAATCTCGTTCCAGATCAAATAGTCCAGCACGGTGAAGTTCCCGCCCATCAGCAGGGCGATGGGGAAGAGGAACATGTTCACGATGCTGTGCTCGAAACCCATGTAGAAGAACAGCATGATCGGCATCCACATGGCGATGGCTTTTCCGGCGAGGCTGTCGGACATGAAAGCGGCCGCAACGCCGGTGGAGACCATCCAGTTGCACAGCACGGCGCGGACGAAGAGCGTCAGCATGCCGGCGCCGCCGTACTCGGCGTAGCCGACGGTGCGGCCGTGGCCGATCTCCATCAGAGCCACGCCCACCTCGTTGGGTGGCGTGGCGAACCCGGTGGTGAAGTAGATGGCCATCAGGACCGCCACGGTGAAGGCTCCGGCGAAGTTGCCGAGGAAGACCCACCCCCAGTTCCGCAACATCGATCTCACGGTGACACCGCGGCGGCGGTCCAGCAGCGCGAGCGGAACCAGCGTAAACACCCCGGTGAGCAGGTCGAAGCCCATGAGGTACAGCAGGACGAAGCCGACCGGGAAGAGCATCGCTCCCACGAGGGCACTTCCCGTTTGTGCGGTGACCGTCACCGCGAACGCGGCCGCCAGGCCCAGAATGGCGCCGCCCATAAAGGCCCGGATCAGAGTGTCTCGCGTGGCCATGAAGGTTTTCTGCGCACCGGCGTCAATCATCCGGACTGCCAGATCCTTGGGCTTGACATAGGACATGAGTGAAGACTCTTTCCGTTGAGGTGTGTCGCAGCATGCGCGGTTGGGTGATCACAGACTCGCGTGCTGTCGTTTCCACGCCGTTGTGGAGCGATTAATGGCATGAAAAGACCAACTCACATCGAGATCGGAGGGGTGTGAGGTTGATCCGGCGGTGGCCCGTGGCGGCTAGGAGGGCCGGGCGATTGTGCTGCCCGGCGCCGTGTGCCATGCTCCGAGGCAAGCAACACGTGCTCCGGGGTCGGTGAAATTCCGAGCCGGCGGTGACAGTCCGCGACCCGCACGTCTCACGATGTGCGGTTGACCTGGTGAAAATCCAGGACCGACGGTGAAAGTCCGGATGGGAGGCAGCACTGTGGCGCCGCCGTGCATCCGGTGGCGCCTGCAGCGTGGTCCCCGCACACCCGGTTCACACCGAGTGGAGAGGGACGACATGTCGGATGACGCGATCGCGCGAGCGCTCGAGCGGGCGACCCTGCTTGCTGCTCGCGGACCGCAGCGCGGCGGGAACCCTCGCGTGGGCTGCGTGCTTCTCGATGACACGGGCCAGGAGATCGGCGCCGGCTGGCACCGCGGAGCCGGCACCGCCCACGCCGAAGCGGCGGCCCTCGCCGCGAGCGACCCCGCGCGTGTGGCTGGGTCCACGGCCGTCATCACCCTGGAGCCGTGCCACCACACTGGGCGGACACCGCCCTGCTCGCGTGCCCTGCTCGCCGCCGGGGTGCGGCGGGTGATCTACGCCGCCGGCGATCCGGATCCCCGGGCTGCCGGCGGCAGGGCCTGGCTGGCTGCCCAGGGCGTGGACGTCAGCACGGCGCGTGAGGCGGGCGTGGTGCCGGAGATCGTGGGGCTTGCCGCCGAGCTCACCCGGTCATGGTCCGCCGCCGTGCGCCGCCGCCGCCCGTGGGTACTGGGCAAGACAGCAACGAGCCTGGACGGCCGCGTGGCCGCAGCGGACGGGACCTCCATGTGGATCACCGGCGCGGCCGCCCGCGCCCATGGCCACACGGTGCGCGCCGACGTCGACGCCATCGTGGTGGGCACCGGCACCCTCCTCGCCGACGACCCGGCACTGACCGCTCGGGGAGCCGACGGCACTCCGGTGGTGGACCAGCCGCTGCGCGTGGTGCTCGGCCGGCGTGCCGTCCCGGAGGCTGCCGCGGTCCGCCAGGGCCCGGGACCGTGGCTGCACCTCGCCACCCAGGACATCGCCGCCGCCCTGGACCACCTCTGGGAGCGTGGCGCCCGGCGCGTGCTCATCGAGGGCGGGCCCACGGTGCTCGGCGCAGCCCTGCGCGCCGGGCTGGTCGATGAACTGCACAGCTACCTCGCACCCGTGCTGCTGGGCGCCGGCCAACCGGCCGTACCCGACCTGGGCATCGGCACACTCCGGGACGGGCTGCGCTGGCAACGAACCGAGACCTACCACCTGGGCGAGGACATCTTGATCACCGCCCGCCGACTCGAAGGAGCTCACTGATGTTCACCGGAATCGTCGAGGAGGTCGGCACCGTCATCAGCTGTGCCGAGGCCGAGGGCGCCGCCATCCTCACCGTGGCCGCGCGCACCGTGCTGCCAGGGCTTCGCAGGGGCGACTCGCTGGCTGTGGCCGGTGTCTGCCTCACGGTGACGGCCGCCGATGATGACGGCTTCCGTGCCGATGTCATGCCGGAGACCCTGCGCCGGACCAGCCTGGGCGGACTCGAAGCAGGCGCCTCCGTCAACCTGGAGCGCGCAGTGCGCGCCGACGGCCGGCTGGACGGCCACCTCGTGCAGGGGCACGTCGACGGCGTCGGCACCGTGCTGGAGCGTCGTCCCGGCGCGCGCTGGGACGAGGTCGATGTCGCGATACCCCGAGAGCTGGCCCGCTACGTGGCGGAGAAGGGGTCAGTCACGGTGGAGGGGGTTTCTCTCACCGTGACCTGGGCCGGCGCGGAGGCCTTCGGGGTCGCGCTCGTGCCCACCACTCTCACCCGGACCACTCTCGGGGCTCTGTCACCCGGGTACCCGGTCAACCTGGAGGTCGACGTCATCGCCAAGTACGTCGAGCGCCTCCTCGCTGCCCAGGCCGAAGCATGACCGCGGCGCGTATGTCGACTCGACTCACGCCGACCGGAGACCTCAGCCCGGAGCGGACGGAGCGGGTGGAGGCTGCGCTGCGCTGCCTACGCCAGGGGCGCCCGGTACTGGTGGCCGATGACCACGACCGGGAGGACGAGGTCGACGTCGTCCTGCCCGCCGCGGCCGCCACGACCGAGTGGATCGCGTGGACCGTGCGGCACAGCTCGGGATACCTGTGCGCCCCGATGCCCGCTGACCGGGCCGACGCTCTGGAGCTCCCACTGATGGTGCCGCGCTCCCAGGATCCCCGCGGCACGGCCTACGCCGTCTCCGTTGACGCCGCCACCGGCGTGGGCACCGGCATCTCCGCCGCTGATCGGGCCCGGACGCTGCGGGTGCTCGCCGACCCGGACTCCGGCCCGGGTGATCTGATCCGGCCCGGCCACGTCCTGCCCTTGCGCGCCGCCGCAGACGGGGTCCGGCAACGCCCGGGGCATACCGAAGCCGCTGTGGACCTGTGCCGAATCGCCGGCGCCGGAGAGGTCGCCGCCATCGCCGAACTCGTCGAGGACGACGGCACGATGACCACCCGCGCACAGGCGCAGGCCCTGGCCGATCGCCACGGTCTCGCGCTCGTGACCATCGCGGACCTCCTCACCTACCGAAAGGACGCACCATGAGCGGAGCAGGATCACCCAGGATCACCCCGGACGGCACCGGCCTGTCGGTGGTGATCGTGGCCTCGCAGTGGCACGCGGCGATCATGGACGGCCTGATCGCCGGCGCCATGCGAGCCACGGAGGAGTCCGGTGCCGAGGTGACACTGCTTCGCGTGCCCGGCTCCTTCGAACTCCCGGTTGCCGCCGCCGCGGCGGCACGCTCCGGCGCGGACGCCGTCGTGGCTCTCGGGGTGATCATCCGCGGCGGGACCCCGCACTTTGATTACGTCTGCCAGGCGGCCACCTCCGGCCTCACCGACGTCTCGGTGCAGACCGGCGTCCCGGTCGGTTTCGGCGTCCTGACCACCGACGACGAAGCCCAGGCCCTCGACCGCGCGGGATTGCCGGGCTCACGGGAGGACAAGGGCGCCGAGGCCGCTCAGGCGGCGATCGCTACGGCACTGACTCTCCGTCAGCTGCGCGAGTCGACGCCGGCCGGCTGACGTCCCGGCCCCGGGGGACGCGCAGTGCCTGGGGGAGCCCGGCGCTGGTAGCCTGAAACCGCCGCGACTGGCGCGGGTGGATGACCACCGGGGAGCGGCGCACAGACAGACCCCTGACGGTCGTACGCCTGGGCCGAGGGTCACCGGAAGCTAGCCCCCGTGACTGCCGAAAGGGACCCCATGAGTGACCACGCCGCTGCCCGCACCACCGCCCAGGTGATGAACGCTTCCCTGGCCGAGCTCGACCCGGAGATCGCCGCCGTTCTCGACGGCGAGCTGACCCGCCAGCGCGAGACGCTGGAGATGATCGCCTCCGAGAACTTCGTGCCTCGCGCGGTGCTCCAGGCCCAAGGTTCGGTGCTGACCAACAAGTACGCCGAGGGGTACCCGGGCCGCCGCTACTACGGCGGATGCGAGCAGGTCGACATCGCCGAGGAACTCGCGATCGCCCGCGCCAAGGCGGTCTTCGGCCCCGAGCTCCCGGACATGCACGCCAATGTCCAGCCCCACTCCGGCGCCCAGGCCAACGCCGCGGTGCTGCACGCCCTGGCCAAGCCGGGCGATAAGATCCTCGGCCTTTCCCTCGCCCACGGCGGGCACCTCACGCACGGAATGAAGCTCAACTTCTCCGGCAAGCTCTACGACGTCGCCGCCTACGGAGTGAACCCCGAGACCCACCTGGTCGACATGGAGCTCGTGCGCCAGGCGGCACGTGAGCACCGGCCGAAGGTGATCATCGCCGGCTGGTCGGCCTACCCCCGTCAGCTGGACTTCGCCGCCTTCCGCGAGATCGCTGACGAGGTGGGCGCGCACCTGTGGACTGACATGGCCCACTTCGCCGGCCTGGTGGCCGCTGGGCTGCACCCCAGCCCGGTGCCGGTCTCCGACGTCGTCTCCTCCACCGTGCACAAGACCATCGGTGGCCCGCGCTCCGGCTTCATCCTCACCCGCGACAAGGCCACCTGGGGCAAGAAGCTCGACTCAGCCGTCTTCCCCGGTCAGCAGGGTGGCCCGCTCATGCACGCGGTGGCGGCCAAGGCCATCGCTTTCAAGATCGCCGCCGGTGAGGAGTTCGCCGACCGGCAGGCCCGGACCCTGGAGGGCGCGCGCATCGTGGCCGATCGACTGACCGCTCCGGACCTCGCCCAGGCCGGTGTCTCGGTGCTCACCGGCGGCACCGACGTTCACCTGGTGCTGGTGGACCTGCGCCACTCCGAGCTCGACGGCAAGCAGGCCGAGGACCTCCTGCACGCGGCGGGCATCACCGTGAACCGCAACGCCGTCCCGAACGACCCCCGTCCCCCGATGGTCACCTCCGGGCTGCGCATCGGGACACCGGCGCTCGCCACGCGCGGCTTTGGCGCTGCCGAGTTCGCTGAGGTCGCCGAGATCATTGCCACCGTGCTGCGCGAGGGCGCGGCCGCTGACGTCGAGGCGGCTCGCGCCCGCGTGGCCACCCTGACCGAGAACTTCCCGCTCTACTCCGGGCTGGCCCAGTGACCGCCCCCCACGAGGACGCCGTGAGCTCCGAGAATACGCAGCACCAGGCCCGGCTGCTCCCGGGCAAGCCGGTGGCCGACGCCGTCTTCGCCGAGCTCGCCCCCCGTATCGAGGCACTCGTGGCCGCCGGGCACCGCCCCGGCCTCGGCACGATCCTGGTGGGGGAGGACTCCGCCTCGGCCGGCTACATCCGGATGAAGATGGACCGGGCCGCCGAGCTCGGCTTCACCTCCCCGCACGTGCACCTGCCCCAGAGCGCCACCCAGGCCGACGTGCTCGCGGCCATCACCGACATGAACGACGCCGACGACGTCGACGCGGTGTTGCTGCAGCACCCCACGCCACCGCAGATCGACTTCGACGCGGCGCTGCTGGCCCTGGACCCGGACAAGGACGTCGACGGCCTGCACCCGGTCAACATGGGCCGGCTTGCCCTCGGTATGCCCGGACCGGTGCCGTGCACACCGGCCGGGATCGAGACGCTGCTGGCCCACTACGAGATCCCGGTGGCCGGGCGTGAGGTCTGCATCCTGGGCCGCGGTACCACCCTGGGCCGGCCGCTGGCTCTGCTGCTCTCGCAGAAGCGGGACACCGCGAATGCCGCGGTCACCGTGGTGCACACCGGCGTGCCGGACTGGCCGGCGTACACCCGGCGTGCCGAGATCGTCATCGCCGCGGCCGGGGTTCCCGGCATCCTCCAGCCCGAGCACCTGACCCCCGGGGTCACGGTGGTCGGCGGAGGGGTGCGCTACGAGGGCCGCAAGCTGCTGCCCGACGTCGATGAGTCCTGTGAGCAGGTGGCCGGAGCCATCACCCCGCGCGTGGGCGGCGTAGGCCCCACGACCATCGCCATGCTCTTCCGCAACGCCGTCGAAGCCGCAGAGCGCCGTCGCGCTTGAACCGCCCGGCGTGCCCGGCCCGAGCCGGGCACGCCGGTGCATGCTGCCCCTCCCGCCACGAAAGGAAACTACTGATGGGTACCTCGTTGCAGGTGGCCACCGTCAACGTCAACGGCATCCGCGCCGCCTTCAAGAAGGACATGGCCGGCTGGTTGGAGCACCGCCAGCCCGATGTGCTCCTGCTCCAGGAGGTCCGGGCCCCCGATGACGTCGTCGAGGATCTCCTCGGCGCCAACGACGGCGACCGCGACGGCGGGCGCTGGACGCTCGCACACCAGGCCTGCGACATCAAGGGCCGTGCCGGGGTGGCGGTGGCCGCCAGGTACCCGGCCACCGCAGTGCGCGTGGGCCTCGGAGAGAGTGAAGAACCCATCGACACCGGCCGCTGGGTGGAGATGGACCTGGCCGTCCCGGGCCTGGACATCCCGCTCACGGTGGTCTCGGTGTACATCCACTCAGGTACCTTGACCAAGCCGGAGTCCATGGACGCCAAGTACGCGCACCTGAAGAAGGCCACCTCGCGGCTCGCCGAGCTCGCTGAGGACGCGCGCGCGGGAAAGCGTCACGTGCTCGTCGGTGGTGACCTGAACATCGTGCACACCGAGGCCGACATCAAGAACTGGAAGCCGAACCACAACAAGACCGCCGGTGTGCTCGACGAGGAGATCGCCTACCTGAACACCTGGTTCGATGAACTGGGTTACGTCGACCTCGGCCGCCGCCTGGCCGGGGAGGTCCAGGGGCCGTACACCTGGTGGTCCCAGCGGGGCAAGGCCTTCGACAACGATGCCGGCTGGCGCATCGACTACCAGATCGTGAACCCCGAGCTCGCGGCGCTCGCCACCTCGGCCGAGGTCGATCGCGCCGAGTCCTACGACACGCGTTTCTCCGACCATGCCCCGCTCGTGGTCCATTTCGCGCTGTAGCACACGGCCCGCCGGTGGTCGCTGCCCGGCGGCGCCGGCGCTGGCCGGCTGCCCCTAGGATCGTCCGGTGAGCACTCGAGGAAAGGTGTCCCAGTCATGAGCGAGCGCGGACTGGAACTGGCCCGCACCAAAATGGCCGAGGCCGACGTGCCGGAGGCCGCCATCGAGACCTTCAGCCGCTTCTACCGGATCCTCGAATCCGGGCAGAGCGGGCTGATTCGCGAGGACGACGTCGAACCGCTGGGAAAGATCACCCGCCACGCCGACCTCGAGATCAGTGCGGACGACGCCGCTGAGGCACTGAGCGCGACGGCCATCATCAAGCTCAATGGCGGCCTGGGCACCTCCATGGGCATGGACAAGGCCAAGTCGCTGCTGCCGGTGCGCACCGGGCAGGGGCGCTCGCTGTCCTTCCTCGACGTCATCGTGGGCCAGATCCGCGCCGCCCGGGAAGCCACCGGCGCGCCGCTCCCGCTGATCCTGATGAACTCCTTCCGCACCCAGGCCGACACCCTGGAAGCGCTGGCCCCCTACCCGGATCTCGCCGTGGAGGGACTGCCGCTGGACTTCCTGCAGAACCGTGAGCCCAAGCTCGCCGCCGACACCCTGGAGCCGGTGAGCTGGCCGGCCGATCCCTCGCTCGAGTGGTGCCCGCCCGGGCACGGCGACCTCTACCCGGCCCTGCACGCCTCCGGCGTGATCAAGAAGCTCCTGGCCGCCGGCTTCCGTTACGCCTCGGTCTCGAACTCCGACAACCTCGGAGCGGCGCCAGACGGTGCGCTCGCGGCCTGGTTCGCGGCCTCCGGGGCCCCCTACGCAGCAGAGATGTCGCCGAAGACCCCGGCGGACGTCAAGGGCGGCCAGCTCGTGGTCCGCAAGGCGGACGGGCGGATCATCCAGCGCGAGACCGCCCAGACCCACCCCGACGACATGGCGACCTCCCTGGATCCGCAGCGCCACCGCTACTTCCACACCAACAACCTGTGGTTCAACCTCGAGGCACTCGACGCCGAGCTGGAGCGCACCGGCGGGGTGCTGGAGCTGCCGCTGATCCGCAACGTCAAGACCGTCGATCCCACGGACGCCACCTCCCCGGAGGTGATCCAGATCGAGTCCGCCATGGGCGCAGCCGTGGCCGTCTTCCCCGGTGCGGAGGTCATCGAGGTCGGGCGGGAGCGCTTCCTGCCCGTCAAGACCACCAATGACCTGCTGCTGCTGCGCTCCGACGTCTACGAGCTCACCGATTCCGGCCGGCTGCGCGCCACCGTGCCGGCGCCGCTGGTCTCACTGTCGAAGGCCTACAAGACGATCGGTGCCTTCGACGCCCGCTTCCCCGCTGGCGCTCCCTCCTTGCGTGAGGCCACCTCACTGACCGTCGAGGGGGACTGGACCTTTGGTTCCGGGGTCAGCGCCACCGGTGAGGCCCACCTGCCCGCCACCACAGAACCCGCCACTGTGCCCGATGGTGCCCAGCTCACGGCCACAGGTGTCCAGGGCACCGGCGGTGGTGCTGAATGAGCGCGCCCGACGTCCTGCCCGCCTGGGAGCCCGGCGAGGGCGCCGCCCGCGCCCGTGCGCTCTTCACCGAGGCTTTCGGCGGTGAGGCCGCCGGGGTGTGGTCCGCACCCGGCCGGGTCAACGTCATCGGGGAGCACACCGACTACAACGGCGGGCTGGCGCTGCCCATCGCTCTGCCGCATCGCACCTTTCTGGCGGTGCGGCCACGCGAGGACCGCACGCTGCGCCTGGTCTCCTCCTCCGCCCACGGTGCCGCCGAGCTCGACCTTGACGCGGTGGGCCCGGTCGGCTCCCCCGCCGAGGTCACCGGCTGGCCGGCGTATGTGGCCGGGGTGGCCTGGGCCATGGAGCAACCGGGCGGTCCCGCGCAGCGCCGCCGCCTGCCGGGCGCGGACATCGCCGTGGTCTCCTGCGTGCCCAGCGGCGGAGGCCTGAGCTCCTCGGCCGCCCTGGAGTGCGCGGCCGCGATCGCCTGGGACGAGATCGCCGGCCTGGGGCTCATCCGGGACGCCCCCGACGGCGCGGTCTCGCCTGCGGAGGTCGATGCCGGCCGAGCGGTTCTTGCCGCTTTGTGCGTGCGTGCCGAGAACGAGGTGGCAGGCGCCCCCACGGGCGGGATGGACCAGGCCGCCTCCCTGCGCGCACACCCGGGCCGCGCATTGCTACTGGACTGCCGCGACGGCGCCATCGAGCACGTGCCCTTCGATCTGGCCGCCGCCAGCCTGGAGTTGCTCGTCATCGACACCCGCGCCAAGCACAGCCACGTCGACGGCGGATACGGCCAGCGCCGCGCCACCTGCGAGGAGGCAGTCGGTGTGCTGCAGGTCCGTGACCTGCGCGAGGTGGCCGACGACGTCGCCGCTGGAGCCACCCTGGAGGCAGTGCTGGAGCGGCTGGAGACCGAGGAGCAGCGCAAGCGCGTGCGGCACGTGGTCACCGAGATCCAGCGTGTGCGCGACCTCGCCGACCTCCTGCGCAGCGGCGGGCTCACCGCGGGCGGCCCGGCGGCCCGCGCCGCGTTGGCCGAGATGGCCGCCCTGCTCGACGACTCCCACGTGTCCATGCGCGACGACTACGAGATCTCCTGCCCTGAACTCGACCTCGCGGTCAGCGCCGCTCAGTCAGCGGGTGCGCATGGGGCCCGGATGACCGGCGGGGGCTTCGGTGGATCCGCGATCGCCGTGGTGGACGCCGCAGACGCCGCGCGAGTGCGGGCTGAGATCGCCCGAGCCTTCGAAGACGCCGGATTCGCTCGGCCTGGCTTCCTACCCGCCGTGGCGGCCAGCCCGGCCAGCCGGGCTGAGGAGAGCGACTGAGACCGAGGGTCCTCAGCCGCGCAGGATGATGGCGCGACTGGTGTGCCAGGCCGCGTCCTGATCGCCGCCGCCGATCTGCTGGGCCAGCTTGAGGTGCAGGTGCATCGCGCCGTCGTCGGCGGCCTGTACGTGAGCAGCGCGGTCGTGGAGTGCGGCGGCAACGACATCGGCGAGCTGGACGAACATCGCGTTGCCCGAGCCCTGGAGCACCAGCCGATGGAAGGCGTCATCGGCGGCGGCGAAGGTCTCGGCGCGATCGGGGCCGTGGCCGGACATGCTGAGCATGTGCCGGGCCGCCTGTTCGAGGGCACGGGCCAATCCCGGCCCGGTGTGGCGGGCAGCCAGGCGCGCGGCCTCCGGCTCGATGGCGAGGCGGATCTCGCGCAGCATCCGTACCTGCTGTTCGCGGTCCTGACCGGCCAGACGCCAGCGGATCACCTGTGAATCGAAGAGATTCCAGAACTCGAGTGGCAACACCCGCACCCCCACGCGCTGGCGGGTCTCGACCAGACCCATGGTCGCCAGTGAACGCACTGCCTCGCGGACCACGGTGCGTGAGGCCCGCATCTGGACCTCGAGCTGATCGAGGGTGATCGCTTGGCCCGGGGGAAGTGCTCCCGAGCAGATCGACGCCCCGAGCTCTTCGAGCACCCGGGGGAAGCGGCCCGGCCGTGCCGGCTGGCTCACGGGGCCAGGGGGTCGGCGCCCTGGACCGGACTGAGCACGAGTTCGTCCACGCACACACGGGCCGGCGCGGTGTGCACGAACTCCACCGCCCGGGCGACATCATCGGCCTGCAGCATCCGCGAGCGGGCGTGGGCGTCAGGAACCTCGGGGCGCTGATCGAGGAAGTCCGTGTCGATATCGCCCGGGCAGAGGTGGCAGGCACGGATGCCGTGGGCCTGCTCGTGCGTGTTCAGCATCTCCACCAGCGGCTTCAGCGCGCTCTTGGAGGCGCTGTAGGCAACCCCGGCATGAGGGGAGTGCCGCCACGCGGCGAAGGAGGAGACCGCGGTGATCGTCCCGGTGCCCGCGGAGCGCATCCCGGGCAGCACCTGGTCGATGAGCTGGGCGACGCCGGTGAGGTTCGTGGCGATCACCGACTCGAACATGGCCATGCTCTGGTCGCGCCAGTGCCGCTCCGGCGCATTCAGCCCGGCGGCGGCCACCAGGTCGGTCACCGGCCCCAGTTCGCGCACGACCCGCTCGTGCGCCTGGGCGATGGAGGTGCTGTGCTGGACATCGAGCGGGACGGTGGACACCGCAGCCCCCTCGGCGCGCAGTTCCTCCGCCAGCTCCTCCAGTCGCTCCGCGCGGCGAGCGGACAGCGCCACGCCCATTCCGGCGCGGGCCAGCCGGCGCGCACACTCCGCGCCCACCCCGCTGCTGGCCCCGGCGATCCACGCGATTCGTGACGTCGTCATCAAATCATCATACTATTGGGGTGCAGGCAGGCTGGCTGCCGGCCGTCGCTCCGGTGACGGCTGCTATCCCAAGGAGTCACCGTGATTGATCTCCGTGGCGCGGTCGTCGTCGTGACGGGCGCACGTGGTGCGATCGGCTCAGTGATCGCCCGCCGCTTCGCCGAGCAGGGTGCGATCGTCGCCGGGCTTGACCTCGCCGCCACGGACACCGGTGCGGTGCCGATCCGCGCCTGCGACGTCTCCGATCCCGAGCAGGCACGCGCGGCGATCAACGCCGTGGTCGCCGAGCACGGCCGCCTCGACGTCCTGGTGAACAACGCAGGTATCAATGTCACCGGCGCGGTGGAGGACCTCGACCCCGGCGCCTGGGATCAGTGCTTCGCGGTGAACACCCGCGGGGTCTTTGTCATGTGCCAGGCCGCCATCGCCACGATGAAGAGCCAGCGCAGCGGGCGGATCATCAACGCGGCCTCCTTCGCGGCCACCATCCCGAGCGTGGGTGCCGCCGCCTACGCCGCCTCCAAGGCCGCCGTCGTCCAGTTCACCCGTGTGCTGGCCGGGGAGCTCGGCCCGTGGAACGTCACCGCCAACTGCTACGCGCCCGGCATGATCCCCTCCGCCATGAACGGCTTCGCCGCGCTGCCCGCGGCGGAACAGGAGGAGCTGCTCGACACCCTCACGCTGCGCCGCTGGGGCACGGCCGAGGAGGTAGCCGACGCCGTGTGCTACCTGGCCTCCGATCTCGCCCGCTACACCACCGGTACGGTGCTGGACGTCAGTGGCGGCAAGTTCGCCACCCAACGCCCCCAGGCCGCCTACCGCGCCGTGGGGGAGAGGGAGGAGTGCTGAGATGGCGGATCGGCGGTTCCCGCGCAGTGTGTACCGGGTGGGTGAAGAGCCCGACCCACGATTCACACTGGCCAATGAGCGGACGTTCCTGGCGTGGATCCGCACCACGATGGCGCTGCTCGCCGGGGCGGTGGCCCTAGAGGCGCTGGGCGTGCCGGAACACCCCCTGCTCCGTCACGGGGCGGCGATCGTGCTCATTGCCGCCGCCGTGTTGGTCATTGCGCAAGCGTGGTGGGGGTGGGTGCGGACCGAGCGCGCCATCCGCCAGCGATCGCCGCTGCCGTCACCTTTCTCCGCACTGCCGCTGATCCTCGCCCTGGTGGCGGTCGCGGTGCTGATCGGTGGCGGCCTGGCCCTCGGGGAGTACTGATGCCGCCCTGGGATCCCGGACTGCAGCCGGAGCGCACCGAGCTCGCGTGGCGCCGCACCATCCTCGCCGCGACCGCGGGCCTGGCCATTGCCGGGCGCTACGCGGGGGCGAGTCAGCCCGTGCTCGCCATGGTGCTGCCCGCCCTGGCGGTCGCTCTCGGCCTGGTGGCCCTGCGCCTGGTCAGCTCACGAGTGCGTGCCATCGATACGGCCCTGCGTGCCGCCGGTCCCGATGGCCCCGGCAGTCGGACGAGCGAGAGGGCCACCGCCCGGCCCATGCCCGGCGGTGGCATGCTGATGGCCACCGCTGGCGCCGCTGCCACCGCGCTGCTCGCCGCCACCTGGTACGTGGTGAGCGCGGCACTGTAGCCGCGCTCCGCCTTGCCCCTGTCACCATCTGGAACCACTGGAGGAGCCCCATGATCACCGCCAGCAGCCAGGACGGCACCTACCCTCGTCCGCAACTCGTGCGCGGAGCGCACCTCAGCCTCGACCGCCGCTGCGGCTTCGCCTACGACGATGACGATCGTGGCCGCGCTGAGGGATGGCACCGCCGCACTGAGGTCTTCGACCGGAGCATTCAGCTGCCCTTCGCCCCGGAGTCGGCCGAGTCGGGGATCGGGGAGACCGGCTACCACCCCGTGGTCTGGTACCGGATCCCGGTGAGCACTGGCGACCTGCAGGAAGCCGGATGGGATGAGCAGGGCACGCGCCTGCTGCTGCACTTCGGCGCCGTCGACTACCGCGCCGAGGTCTGGGTCGACGGCCTCCATGTCGGTGTGCATGAGGGCGGGCAGACCGCGTTCAGCGTCGACATCACCGAGGCCCTCGCCGAGGGCGCCGGGGAGCACGTGATCGTGGTGCGAGCCGAGGACGATCCCCTCGATGCGACTCTCCCGCGTGGCAAGCAGGACTGGAAGGAGGAGCCCCACGGCATCTGGTACTACCGCACCACCGGCATCTGGCGCACGGTGTGGCTGGAGGCGGTGCCCCAGCTGCACGTGACCTCGCTGGCCTGGACGCCGGACCTGGCGCAGTACTCCGTGCGCATGGAGCTGGAGCTGAGCCACCGTCATCCCGGAGCCGAAGTCGATGTCGCGCTCAGCTACCGGGGTGAGCCGCTGGCACGGCTGCAGGTGCCCTCCGAGCAGCAGACCGTCATCGCCGACATCCCGATCAACAGCCTGCGCAACGGCCAGCTGCAGCACGAGTACTCCTGGTCCCCGGAGCACCCGCGACTGATCGATGCCGCCGTGACCGTCCGCGGCGACGGCGAGGCGAGCGACGTCGTCGCCTCCTACCTCGGTCTGCGTTCGGTGGGCACGGCGCACGGGCGGTTCCTGCTCAACGAGCACCCGGTCTACCTCCGCTCGGTGCTGGAGCAGGGGTATTGGCCGGGCTCGCACTTCACCGCGCCCTCCCCGGCTGCCCTGCGTGAGGAGGCCGAGTTGATCCGTGACCTCGGCTTCAACGCCTTGCGGATCCACCAGAAGGTGGAGGATCCGCGCTTCCTCTACTGGTGTGACCGCCTCGGCCTGCTGGTGTGGGGTGAGACGGCGGGGGCATACGAGTTCAACGCCCTGGCTGTGCAGCGACTCACCACGGAATGGGTCGAGATCGTGCGGCAGTATCGCTCCCACCCCTCGATCGTGACCTGGGTGCCCTTCAACGAGTCCTGGGGCATCCAGCACGGCAGCCACGACCCGGCCCAGCGCGCCTACGCCGTGGGCCTGACCAACCTCACCCGCGCGCTCGACCCCTCCCGCCCCGTCATCTCCAATGATGGCTGGGAGCACACCGACTCCGACGTCTGGACCATTCACGACTATGAGGCCGATGGTGAGGTCTTGCGCAAGCGCTATGGCAGCCGCGAGACGCTGGCCGAGATGATCCGGGGCATCGGTCCCGCCGGGCGGCGCCTGTGGCTCGGTGCGCAGGACGCCCCGGCCCTGCAGAGCCTGGGCAGCGACGAGCCGATCATGCTCACCGAGTTCGGCGGGGTCTCCTTCGTGACCAGCGAGGTGCCCGAGGACAGCTGGGGATACTCCACCGCGAGCGACGCCGCGGACTTCGAGGCGCGCCTCGGTGCGATCCTGCAGGCCGTCCACGCCTCCGAGCACCTCTCGGGCTTCTGCTACACCCAGCTGACCGACACCCACCAGGAGACCAACGGCCTCTGCGATGCCCAGCGCCGCCCCAAGCTCCCGATCGAGACCCTCGCTGGGTTGGTCCGCGGCGCGCGCTGAGGTGTGAGCGGTTTCCCAAGATAGCCTCATCCCCATGTCAAGAACGGGGAAGCCGTCGAACGGCCTGGTCGCCACGGTGACCGGGCTGGTCGAGCGCTTCCAGGCCAGCCGGCTCGGGCGCAGCATCGACCGTTACCTGATCTCCCGGGGCAACCTCCTCGCCGGCGGTATCGCCTACTCCGCGCTCTTTGCCATCGCTGCCAGCCTGACGCTGGCGTGGACCGTCTTCATGGCGGTGCTCGGCGGCAACCAGGAACTGCGCGAGATGGTGCTCGGGGAGCTTGATGAGGTGCTCCCGGGCCTGCTGGACACCCCCGGTGAGCCTGGTCTGGTCAGCCCTGACTCCCTCGTGCTGGAGAACATCTTCACCATTCCCGGGGGGATCGCCGCCGTGGTGCTGCTGTGGACGGCGCTCACGGTGATGACTGCGCTGCGCATGTCCATCCGCGCCATGTTCGGGATCGTGGCACCGCCGGAGAACTTTGCGCTGGGCAAGTCCCGGGATCTCATGGGCTTCCTGGCTCTCGCTCTCGGTGTCGTCCTGGCTGCTGTGCTGGCCACGGTGGCCTCGCAGGCCGCGAGCGAGGTGCTCGGCCTGGTGGACCTGGACGGGCCGGCACTGCGCTGGACCCTGCGCGTGGTCGGTCTCCTCGCTGCCTTCGCTGTCGACTGGTGCGTGTTCCTCATGCTCTTCCGCTTCACGGCGGGAGTGCGGGCTCCCAGGCGGGATCTCCTGCTCGGCGCGGCGCTCGGTGCGATGACCTCCGGGGCCTTGCGGGTGGGTGGGACCTCGCTGATCGGAGCCGTGGATGATCCCTTGCTGGCCGCCGGTGCCGCGCTGGTCACCATCCTGCTCTGGGTGAACCTGGCTGCCCGCCTCGCGCTGTTCGTCGCCGCTTTCACCGCGAACCCGCCCGCGCCCGTGCGTGCCGTGAGCCCGGAGGCCGTGCACCTCTACAGCCGCCCGAACTATGTCACCGAGTCCGTTCCGGAGACGAAGTTCTGGAGCCACCAGCCGTTGACGGGCACGATCATCCCCGAAGAGCCGGTGGAGGAACCCGAACCGCTACCCGAGCCCGAGCCGCTCCCCGAGCGCGGTGGTCTGGTGGGGGCGCTCCAGCGCCGCCGGGTGGCCAAGGCCGAAGCGACACTCGTGCAGGCCCACCGCAAGGCGGTCTCCAAACGCCTGGCCTACGAGGAGAGCAAGCGCAAGGCCGCCGCCCGAAACGACGCGAGAAGGTGATCATGAACGAAGCACTCCACGCCATTGTCCCGGCCGGCGGCGCGGGCAGCCGCCTGTGGCCCCTGTCGCGCCGCGACAGCCCCAAGTTCCTCCTCGACATCACCGGCGCCGGATCCTCCCTGCTGCAGCAGACCGTGGCTCGACTGGCCCCGCTCACCCGGGAGGGTTCGACCACCGTGGTCACTGGCGTCGCGCACGCGGCCGCGGTCCGTGAGCAACTCCCGCAGGTCGACCCCCACTCGGTGCTCGCTGAGCCCTCGCCACGCGATTCGATGGCGGCGATCGCGCTGGCGGCCGCCGTCATCCACGAGCGTCACGGTGACGTGGTCGTCGGCTCCTTCCCGGCAGATCACGTGGTCCGTGATGAGGACGCCTTCACGTCGGCCGTCACCGAGGCCGTGGCCGTGGCCCGCGCCGGCTACGTGGTCACCATCGGCATCGAGCCGCTCGAGCCGTCCACCGGATTCGGCTACATCCGCACCGGTGCGCTGCTCGACGGGTTCGACTCCGCGCGCACGGCGGTCACCTTCACGGAGAAGCCGGATGTGGCCACCGCCTCCTCCTACCTGGCCACCGGTGAGTACCGGTGGAACGCGGGGATGTTCGTCATGCGCACCTCCGTGCTGCTGGGCCACCTCGAACACCGCCGCCCCGAGCTGGCCGCAGGTGTGCGTGCCATCGCGGCTGCCTGGGACACCCCCCAACAGGCCGAGGTGCTGCAGGAGCGATGGGCGGGCCTGGAGAAGATCGCCATCGACCACGCCATCGCCGAGCCGGTGGCCCTCGAGGGCGGGGTCGCGGTGGTGCCCGCCGCCATGGGCTGGGATGACATCGGCGACTTCGCTCGCTTGACCTCCCATGTGCCCTGCCAGGCGGACGGCGCGCACGTGCGCGGAGAGGGTGATGTGATCGCCCTCGACAGCGCCGGTGCGGTGGTCCTGCCCGGAACCGGACGCACCATCGCCGTGCTCGGCATCCCCGACGCCGTGGTGGTCGATACCGGCGACGCTCTCCTGGTGACCACCCAGGCTCATGCGCAGCGGGTCAAGGATGTGGTGACCGCGCTGGGCGAGGAGCGGGACCACCTGCGCTGAGCTCTGCGGCATAGGCTGGCAGACATGCCTGAGACCACCACGCACTCACCTGAGGCTGCCACGCAGGCCGTCGACGAAGAGCCCGCAGTACCGCCGGTGCACGAGCGCGCCTCGGCCGTGGCGCGCCGTGTCGATGAACTGATCCGCAAGCACGACCCCGACCTGGTGGCGCTTCGCCGCCGTATCCACTCCCGGCCCGAGCTGGGCTGGAGCGAGCACGAGACCACCGATCTGTTGATGGAGAGGCTCCGGGCCGCAGGGCTGGAACCGCGCCGGCTCGACCCCACCGGCGTCATCGTCGACATCGGGGCGGAGCCGCGCCCCGCGAAGCCGGGCCGGATCGCGCTGCGCGCGGACATCGACGCACTGCCCATCCCCGAGGAGACCGGGCTGGACTTCGCCTCGCAGATCCCCGGCCGCGCCCACGCCTGCGGCCACGACCTGCACACTGCCGCCCTGTTCGGCGCGACCCTGGCCCTGGCCGAACTCGAGCGGGCTGGTGACCTTCCGGTGGGCGTGCGCTGCATCTTCCAGCCAGCAGAAGAGGTCCAGCCCGGCGGCGCCAAGACGGTCATCGCGCAGGGCGGGGTCGCCGGCGTGGCCCGGATCTACGCGCTGCACTGCGCCCCGCGGGTCACCCTGGGCACCATCGGTTCGCGGATCGGCCCGATCACTGCGGCCGGCGATACCCTCACACTCACCGTCTCCGCCGACGGCGGGCACACCTCCCGGCCCCACCACACCGGCGATGTGATCGCCGCCCTCTCCCACCTGGCCACCGGCCTGCCGGCCGTGCTGGGCCGACGCACCGATCCGCGCGCCGCAGTCAGCTTGACCTGGGGTGCGATCGAGGCTGGCAGCGCCGCCAACGCCATGCCGGCGTCCGGGACCTTGACCGGCACCATTCGCTGCCTGCACACGGGGGTGTGGGCGGAGCTGGAACAGCTCGTGGAGCACGCGGCGCACCACCTCGCGGCGCCCTTCGGCGTGGAGCTGAGCATCGATCACGTCAAGGGCATCCCTCCGGTGGACAACGAGGAGTCCGCGGTCCGCTGCCTGGACGCTGCGGTGAAGGACCAGATCGGCCCCGGTGCCGTGGAACTGACCGACCAGTCGCTGGGCGGCGAGGACTTCGCCTGGTACCTCCGTGAGGTGCCCGGAGCCATGGTGCGTCTCGGCACCCGCACACCCGGCGGGCCCAACCACGACCTGCACCGCGGAGACGCCGTCTTCGACGAGCGCGCGATCGGGATCGGCGCACGCGTCCTGGCCCGGACCGCCCTGCTGACCGGTGAGGAGTTGAGTGGATGAGCGAGCATGACGCTGCCGATGCCACGGTGGCCTGGGAACACCTGCAGGAACTGGCCCACACCGCGATGACCCACGCGTATGCGCCGTATTCCGGCTACCCGGTGGGCGCGGCCGCCGTGACCACCGATGTGCGCTACGTCAGCGGCTGCAATGTGGAGAACGCTTCCTACGGCCTCGGGCTGTGCGCGGAATGCGGCCTGATCTCGGATCTGATGCGCAGTGGTGGGGGCCGGCTGGCCGCTTTCGTCTGCGTCGACGGCGAGGGGCGACTGCTCACTCCGTGTGGCCGGTGCCGGCAGCTGCTCTTCGAACACGGCGGTGCCCACCTCAAGGTGCTTCTTGCCTCAGGCGTGTGGAAGCTCGGCGAGCTGTTGCCCGAGGCGTTCGGCCCGGGCCACCTCGAGGCGTGAGACCGGCATGAACGCGCCCGAGCTCTTCGACGCCGTCGAGATCATCGCCACCAAGCGTGATGGCGCGGCCTTGAGCCCCGCGCAGATTGCCTGGGTGGTGGACGCCTACACCCGTGGTGTGGTGGCCGATGAGCAGATGTCGGCCCTGGCCATGGCGATCCTGCTGCGCGGCATGGACCGCGCGGAGATCTCCGCCTGGACCACCGCGATGATCGACTCCGGGCGCCGGCTGGACTTCTCGGGACTGCCGCGACCGGCCGTGGACAAGCACTCGACCGGGGGCGTGGGCGACAAGATCACGCTGCCGCTCGCGCCGCTCGTGGCCGCCTGCGGGCTGAGCGTGCCGCAGCTCTCCGGCCGCGGTCTCGGGCACACCGGCGGCACCCTGGACAAGCTCGAGGCCATCCCTGGCTGGCGCGCGCAACTGAGCAACGCCGAGATCGAGGCCCAGCTCCGCGAGGTGGGCGCGGTGGTCTGCGCGCCGGGCGATGATCTCGCCCCGGCCGACCGCAAGCTTTATGCCCTGCGCGATGCCACCGGCACCGTGGAGTCCATCCCGCTGATCGCCTCCTCGATCATGTCCAAGAAGATCGCCGAGGGAGCCTGCGGCCTGGTGCTCGATGTGAAGACCGGTTCCGGGGCCTTCATGAAGGATCTGGAGCGCTCGCGGGAACTCGCGGAGACCATGGTGGCCCTCGGCGCGGACGCCGGGCTCCCCACCACCGCGGTGCTGACTGACATGGATCAGCCGCTCGGCCGCACGGCCGGCAATGCGCTGGAGGTCCGTGAGTCCCTGGAGGTGCTCGCCGGTGGCGGCCCGTCGGACGTGGTGGAGCTGACCGTGGCATTGGCGCGGGAGATGCTGGAGCTCGGCGGCGGGGGTGAGGCGGATCCGGCCGAGGCGCTCGCCGATGGCCGCGCCATGGACCTCTGGCGGCGGATGATCGCAGCTCAGGGTGGCGACCCGGAGGCGGCGCTACCGACTGCCCGCCACGTGGAGGAAGTCCGCGCCACGGCGCCGGGCGCGGTGACCTTCGAGGCTTATCAGGTGGGCGTGACCGCATGGCGGCTCGGGGCCGGGCGGGCCCGTAAGGAGGACGCCGTGCAGGCAGCCGCCGGTGTTGAGCTGCTGGTGGGCCCAGGGGAGCAGGTGAGCGCGGGGCAGCCCATCGCGGCCCTGCACACCGACACTCCCGAGCGCATACCGCGCGCTCAGGAGGCCTTCGAAGCGGCGGTCACGGTGCACGCGACCGTTGACGAGGCCCGTGGCGTCGGGCCAGGCAGCCGCATCCTCGGCCGCGTGGGCTGACGGGTGCCTGCAGGCTCCGCCACGCGCAGCGGCCCGGCGCCGGAGCGCTGCGCGTTTGCGGAGCTGGGGCGCTCAGGGGCAGGCTGGTAGCCCGGCTCCGGGCGTCACGCCTGCCGGGCCAGTGTGTCCGAGAGAAGGAGGCCTAGTGATGACTTCGCAGCTGCCTGACCCCGTGGGTATCGAGAGCGATCCGCAGTCCCTGGCCGAGGAGCACCACGCCGACGGTGCCGCCACCCCGGAGGACTACGCGCCCGACCCCGAGGTCGTCACCGCCACCCGGGAGGCCGATCCAGCCGACGTCGCCGAACAGCTCGACGAGCTTCCCGACCTCGCCGATCCCGCGGACGAGGAGCCGGAGTCCTAGGCTTCCAGGAGCTCCTCGACGGCGGTGCGCAAGGCTTCGAGTCGTGACTGTGCCCGCTCGCGGGCCGCGTGGAGCGCATCCTCGGCGCGATCACCCCCGGCCTCGATCACCTCGAGGTAACACTTGAGCTTTGGTTCCGTGCCGGAGGGCCGCACGATGACGCGGCTACCGTCTGCCGTGGTGATGATGAGTGCATCGGTCGGTGGAAGCCGCTCACCCAGGGCCAGGTCCGACACCCCCTCGACCGCGGAGCCGGCCAGGGAGTGGGGAGGCGTGGCGCGCCACCGCGCCATGATCTCGGTCATCCGGCTGAGGTCGGCCACGCGCAGCGAGACCTGCGCGGTCAGGTGCACTCCGTGGTCCCGGGCCAGGTCATCGAGTCCGTCCTGCAGGCTCCGGCCCTCAGCGCGCAGCTCCGCGGCGAGCCGGGCGATCACTACGGCCGCCGAGATGCCGTCCTTGTCCCGCACCGCCTCCGGATCACAGCAGTATCCGATGGCCTCCTCGTAGCCGAAGACCAGCCGAGCAGCACCCGCGCCTGCACCACCGGTGACTGCGTCATCGGTGGCATCGGCGCGCGCAATCCACTTGAAGCCGGTGAGCGTCTCGCGGTGCTCCAGGCCGTGAGCGGTGGCGATGCGCCCCAGCAGCTGGGAGGAGACCACCGAGGAGGCCAGCAGCGCACCGGCCTGCCCCTGATGGTCCCGTGCCGCGCGAGCGCCCAGGAGTGCGCCGATCTCGTCGCCGGTGAGCTGGCGCCATCCGCCAGGGGCACCGGCGGCGGGTATCGCCACCGAGCAGCGATCCGCGTCCGGGTCGTTCGCCAGCACCAGGTCGGCGTTCTCCGCCCGGGCGAGGTTCAGGGCGAGGTCCAGCGCCCCAGGCTCTTCGGGGTTCGGGAAGGCCACGGTGGGGAAGTCGGGATCGGGCTCGGCCTGCTCGGGCACCGGGAGCACCTCGATGCCGGCGCGCTGCAAGGCCTCTGTGGCCATCTGCCCGCCCACGCCGTGCAGCGAGGTGAGCACCACGCGCAGCGCCGAGGCCGGCTCTCCGGGCGCCAGGGACGCCACGCGGTCGAGGTAGGCGGCGCGCACGGCGGGATCGACCACTTCCCACGGGCCGTCGGCCGGGATCTGCGCAGCGGGGGCCGCGGCCTCGATCGCCGCCGCGATGGCGGCGTCGTGCGGGGGCACGATCTGCGTCCCCTGCGCAGCGCCGGTCACCGCGCGCCCGCCGAGGTAGACCTTGTAGCCGTTGTCCTGGGGCGGGTTGTGCGAGGCGGTGACCATCACCGCGCCATCGGCACCGAGATGGCGGGCGGCGAAGGCGAGCAGAGGAGTGGGTCCGGGCTCGTCGAGCACCAGGGCCCGCCCGCCTGCTGCGCCCACCACGGCGGCCGCGTCCCGGGCGAAGCGGCGGGAGCCATGGCGGGCGTCGTATCCGATCACCACGGTGAAGTCGGAACCGACCAGTTCCCGCAGGTGCGCGCACAACCCGGCCGTGGCGCGGCGCGTGACCGCAAGGTTCATGCGATTCGGGCCCGCGCCCAGCCGCCCACGGAGCCCGGCGGTGCCGAAGGCCAAGGGGCCGGAAAGGCTGTCGGCCAGCTCGGCCGTGGCTGCGGCGGCATCGGGCAGCGCGCCGCCGACCATGGCTTCGTGCGCCACCGGGGAGACGTCGGTGGCGGCCGCGAGCAGGGTGGCGAGCTCGTGCCGGGTCTCTGGATCCGGATCGCCGGCCATCCACTCCTGGGCGCGCTCGTGCAGGTCGAGCTCCTCGCTCACAGCCGGCCCGCGATCTCGGCGAGCAGCCGTGAGATGCGCGGACCGGCGTCGCTGCCGGCCTGGAGGACCTCCTCGTGGGAGAGGGCCTCCGCGGAGACCCCGGCCGCCAGGTTGGTGACCAGGGAGAGCCCGAGGACTTCCAGTCCGGCCTCGCGGGCCGCGATCGCCTCGAGTGCGGTGGACATCCCCACCAGGTCGGCGCCCATGACCCCGGCCATCCGCACCTCGGCCGGGGTCTCGTAGTGCGGCCCTCGGAACTGGGCGTAGACCCCCTCGGGCAGGTCGGCGTCCACCTCGCGTGCCACGCCACGCAGGCGAGCGGAGTACAGATCGGTCAGGTCCACGAAGGTCGCGCCTTCCAGCGGGGACGTGCCGGTGAGGTTCAGGTGGTCGGACACCAGCACCACCGAACCGGGCCCCCACTCGCGCCGCACGCTCCCGCAGCCGTTCGTCAGGACCAGGGTGCTCGCGCCGCAGGCCGAGGCCACCCGCGCCGCGTGGGCCACCCGGCGCACGCCCTTGCCCTCGTAATAGTGGGTGCGTGCACCCAGCACCAGGGCGTGCCGCACCTCCGATGGCTCAGCGCTGGGCTGCGACGACAGCCGGATGGAGCGGATCCGTCCGCCGTGGCCGGGCACCACCGGTGCGGAGAAGCCCGGGAGCTCCTCGGCGGGCAGGTCGGCCACGGTCTCGCCGAGCAGGTCGGCGGCTCCGCCCCATCCCGAGCCCAGCACCAGGGCGAGGTCGTGGCGGTCCACGCCACTGCGGGCGGCGATCTCCCGGGCCGCAGCAGCGGCGATCTCGCGCGGGTCGGTGGCCGGGTCGTCCAGGGAGGGAAGGGGGGTCGTCATGGCACAGACGCTACCTGGGTGACCGTGCGTAACGCCGCGGCGGCAGGCAGTTGAACGGCCGGGGAACAGTTCATGGCGCGGCGCCGCAGTCGCCCCATCACGCACTGGATCGGTCGTACTGTGCCAGAGATGTCTTCCACATACGCAGGGCCCATCCGCGGCGCGGAGCAGCGGCACCAGCCCCTAGTCATCGCGCATCGCGGAGCGAGTTCGCTCGCCCCGGAAAACACGATCCCCGCCATGGTCGCCGCCGCGATGGACGGTGCGGACATGATCGAGATCGACGTCCAGCCCACCGCCGACGGCGCCGCCGTGGTCATCCACGACGACTCCCTGGAGCGCACCACCGATGGCGCCGGGCCGATCAGCGCCCTGGATGCCGATGAGGTCCGTCACCTCGACGCCGGAAGCTGGTTCGACCCGGCCTACCGGGGCGCGGCGCTGCCGCTGCTGCCCGAGGTCCTGGCCCTGCTCACCCGCCACCGTGGCAGTGACCTGCTGATGGAGGTCAAGGGCACCTGGTCCCCGGAGCTGCTCGCACCGGTGATCGCCCTCATCGACGAGGCCGGGCTGGCCAACCGGGTGATGGTGCAGTCCTTCTCGGTGGAGACTGTGGCCAACCTGCGCGAGGTCGCCCCCCACCTCCCACGCGGCTTGATCGTCGGCCACATGTGGGACGCCACCGAGGAGCTGCTCGACCTCTGCGAGGAGCTGGAGGTCAGCGCCTGCAACCCGCACGGCCTGATGCTGCTGGAGCGCCCCGGCCTGGTGCGTGACTGCCACGCGCGTGGCCTGCAGGTGATGACCTGGACGCTCAACGAGGCCCCGCACTGGGCGGCAGCTACAGCCGCCGGTGTGGACGGCATCATCACTGACCGTCCTGGTCGACTGCTCGGTTGGCTCGAGGCGCGCTCGCTCTTCCCGGCCTCCTCCGCCATGGCGCTCCCTGCCGGCCCCGGGGCGGCCGGGTCGCCGGTGCCCGGCGGCCCGTTGGCGGCCACCTCGGGGCCTTTGGCACCCCAGCAGCCCGCCGGCGCAGCCCTTCCCGCCTGAGCCGATCTCGCTAGAGCAGCGGGACTTCGGCAGAATGCGAGGGGTGAACCCCGACGCTCCGGCCCATTCGGCCCCTGATCCCCGCCCTGCCCCCACCTCGGAAGAGAACCGTCGCGACCAAGGCGTGGGCGCGTCGCCAGTGCGTGAAGGCTCCACGGTCGCCATCCTCGGTGGCGGGCCCGGGGGCTACGAGGCTGCCCTGGTGGCCCGGCAGCTCGGGGCGCGCGTGGTCCTCATCGAGCGCCACGGGATCGGTGGGTCAGCGGTGCTGACCGACGTCGTCCCCTCCAAGACGCTCATCGCGACCGCCGAGGCCCTGACCGTGACCGAGCAGGCTGCCGAGCTGGGGATCGCCTTCACCGGTGGAGGCGATGGGCAGGTCGGCCGGTTGCGGGCGGACCTGGGCGTGGTCAACCGCCGGGTGGTCGAGCTGGCCCGGAACCAGTCCGAGGACATCCGCGGTTCTCTGGAGCGCGCCGGGGTCGAACTCGTGGCCGGCTCGGGGCGGATCGGAGCGGACCTGTCCCGCCTGGGTCAGCGTGAGGTCCACGCCACCCTCGCCGACGGCCAGGAGCAGACCTTCCTGGCCGACATCGTGCTGGTGGCCACCGGAGCGAGTCCCCGCGTGCTGCCCACCGCCGAGCCGGACGGCGAACGCATCCTCACCTGGGCTCAGATGTACAACCTGGATGAGGCACCCGAACACCTCATCGTCGTCGGCTCGGGTGTGACTGGCGCGGAGTTCGCCGGCGCCTATAACGCGCTCGGCACTGCGGTCACTCTGGTGTCCTCCCGCGAGCACGTGCTGCCCGGTGAGGATGAGGACGCCGCCGAACTCATCGAGAACGTCTTCCGCCGTCGTGGCATGACCGTGCTCTCGCGCTCCCGGGCCGCCGCGGTGCGCCGCGTCAGCAAGGACGATGGCGACGCCGTGGAGGTCGAGCTGACGGATGGGCGGGTCGTGACGGGTTCGCACTGCCTGGTGGCGGTGGGCGGGGTGCCGAACACCGGCGGCCTCGGCCTCGAGGAGGCCGGCGTCGAGATCTCTGCCGCCGGCCATATCGAGGTCGACCGCGTCTCGCGCACCACGGCCTTGCGCGTCTACGCCGCCGGGGACTGCAGCGGCGTGCTGCCGCTGGCGTCGGTGGCGGCGATGCAGGGCCGCATCGCCATGTGGCACGCCCTCGGTGACGCCGTCTCCCCGCTGGACCTCTCGGAGGTGACCGCAAACATCTTCACCGCTCCCGAGATCGCCACCGTGGGCGTGACCGTGCCGCGTGAGGACGAGACCACTCAGGTGGTGCAGACCTACCTGCCCCTGGCCCGCAACGCCCGCGCGAAGATGCTCGGGATCACCGAGGGCTTCATCAAGCTTTTCGCCAACGGCCCGGGCGGTGAGGTCATCGGGGGAGTGGTGGTCGCCCCGCGCGCCTCGGAACTCATCTACCCGATCTCCCTGGCGGTCGCCCAGCGCCTGACGGTCGACGACCTCGCGAAGGTCTTCACCATCTACCCCTCACTGACCGGCTCGATCTCCGAAGCAGCCCGGAGGTTGCACCGTGCCTGAGACTCTCGACCTCAGCGGCGACGTCGTCGCCCTCACCGCAGCGATCTGCGACATCCCCTCGGTTTCCGGGGACGAGACCACCCTGGCCGACGCCATCGAAACCGCGCTGGCCCGCTCGGCACAGCTGGAAGTGCTGCGCGACGGCGATGCGATCGTGGCCCGAACCCACCTGGGCCGCAGCAGGCGAGTGGTCATCGCCGGGCATATCGACACCGTGCCCGTGACAGCGAATCTCCCCACGTCGTTCCGCGACGCAGGAACCGAGTCCGAGGCGCTCTGGGGCCGCGGCACCGTGGACATGAAGGGCGGGGTCGCCGTCGCCCTGCACCTGGCCGCCACGCTCGCCGCACCCCGTTGGGACGTGACCTGGGTCTTCTACGACCACGAAGAGGTCGAAGCCGAGCTCAACGGACTCGGCCGCCTGGCACGCCTCCACCCCGAGTGGCTGCACGGCGACCTCGCCATCCTGGGCGAACCCACCAACGGCGGGATCGAGGGGGGCTGCAACGGCACCCTGCGCGCCGATATCTCCACCACCGGCCGCGCCGCGCACTCGGCACGTTCCTGGCGAGGCAGCAACGCCATCCATGCCGCCGCCCCCATCCTGGACCGGCTCGCGCACTACACCGCGGCGGAGGTCGAGGTCGACGGACTCGTCTACCGCGAGGGACTGAACGCCGTCGGCATCAGCGGCGGCATCGCCGGCAATGTCATCCCGGACCGCTGCACCGTCTCGGTCAACTATCGCTTCGCACCCTCGGCGACGCCCGAGCAAGCCGCGGCCCACGTGCGTGAGGTCTTCGAGGGATTCGACGTCGAGGTCAGCGACTCCGCCCCCGGCGCCAGGCCTGGGCTCGACGCGCTCCTGGTGCAGGAGTTCGTCGCCGCGGTGACCAGCGTGACCGGAGGGGTGGCGGGACCGAAGTACGGTTGGACCGACGTGGCGCGCTTCGCTGAGTTGGGGATCCCGGCCGTGAACTTCGGCCCCGGGAATCCTGAGCTCGCCCACGCCGACGACGAGCACTGCCCGACCGGGCAGATCCGTAGCTGCGCCGCCGCCTTGCGTGGCTGGCTCACCGACGACGCCGGCCCGGATGCCGGCACACCCGGAATCGAGGAATGAGGACCGATGGCTGAAGAAGACGGCACCTACCGGCGAGGCCCGGTGTTCCTGCGCCGGGGGCGGATCCCCGAGGAGACCACGGACACCCGGCTGCTCGCCTCCGAGCAGGACATCGAGTGGCTGCACCAGGACCCGTGGCGCGTGATGCGCATCCAGGCCGAGTTCGTCGAGGGCTTCGGTGCACTGGCCGATCTCGGCCCCGCGATCTCGGTCTTCGGCTCCGCCCGCGTCAAGCCTGAGGAGCCGGAGTACGCGCTGGCCCGGGAGGTCGCGCAACGGCTGGTCAAGGCCGGCTACGCGGTCATCACCGGGGGCGGTCCCGGCATCATGGAGGCCGCCAACCGGGGCGCCGTCGACGCCGATGGGACCTCGGTGGGCCTGGGGATCGAGCTGCCCTTCGAGCAGGGCATGAACCAGTGGGTGGATCTCGGGGTCAACTTCCGGTATTTCTTCGCGCGGAAGACCATGTTCTTGAAGTACTCCCAGGGCTTCGTGGTCCTGCCCGGCGGCTTCGGCACTATGGACGAGCTCTTCGAGGCCCTCACCATGGTCCAGACCCAGAAGGTCTCCTCTTTCCCGATCGTGCTGGTCGGGGAGTCCTACTGGCGCGGGTTGGTGGACTGGCTGGGGAACACGATGCGCGAGCGCGGGATGATCTCCGAGGCCGACGTCGACCTCCTGCCGATCGTGGACACGGCCGAAGAGGCGGTCGACGTGGTCCGCAAGGGCCAGGCTCGGTTGGCGCGCGAGGCGGAGGCCCAGGCTGTGGCCGCCGACGAGGCCGGCGGCGCCCCCGAGTAATCTCGCACCGCGCCGGAGCCGCTCCGCACCGTTCGCATAGACGTCTGAGACCTCTCCGGCGGTGACGGGTGCGGCGTGTGTCATAGAATGGGGCCAGTGATTCGCCCTGCCGCGTGGCGGGTGCTTCCCCGGCGCGGGGTGAGCAGAGGATCTATGAGAAGAGGGGTACATCAGATGGCCGCGATGAAGCCGAGGACTGGCGACGGACCGCTTGAGGTGACCAAGGAAGGCCGGGGCATCATCATGCGGGTTCCGCTGGAGGGCGGTGGCCGTCTCGTGGTCGAGTTGACCCCGGCCGAGGCTGCGGAGTTGGGCGGCGCACTCGACGCGGTCGACAGCTGATATGCCGGCTGATCGTCACCAGCTTTCCCCCGCAGCGCTGCTCACCCTTCCTGCCGTCACGCTTCTCGACGCGCCCATCACGCCGCGCGAGCCGTGGCATGGTAACGACGCCATGATCGTGCCGGTCCGGCCGGCTCCGCAGGAGAAGTCCGGCCGCGTGGGCGAGTCCCGGCCAGTGTTGGCCGGCCAGGGTGCTGATGTGGCGGCCTTGTACGACATCGATCTCGTCGCCGAGGCTGAACGGGCCGACGGCAGCGCGGGCTCGCCCGGGTGGACCGCCACCGTTCGGCTCCCGCGCACGCTCCCGGATGCCTGGGAACCGGTCTGGGTGGATCTCCCCGGCACGATCGTGCTGGTTGGTATCGGGGCAGGCCGTCCCGAGCACTGGCGGCAGGCCGGCCTGGCAGCCTCGCGGGCCGTGGCAGGCCTGGAGACCGCGGCGCTGACCGCCGGTACCGATCTGGACGCCGACGGGCTGCGCTCCCTCGCGGAGGGCTTCGCCCTGGGCGCCTACCGCCTCCCCCGGAACGCGCAGAGCCCGGCCAAGACCAAGCAGCCTGCCGAGAAGCTCACGGTCATCGGGAAGGTCGACGGGTCCGAGACCGCCGTGCGCCGCGCCCGCGCTGCAGCCCGCGCCACGTGGCTCGCCCGGCACCTGGCCGCCACGCCCTCGAACCTGAAGAACCCTGCCTGGATGGCCGAGCAGGCCAAGGCCCTCGTTGCTGCGGCCGGCTCGCGGCCGGGCGGCAAGCTCTCCGTGGAGGTTCACGACGAGCGCTGGCTGGCCAAGCACGGTTTCGACGCCACGCTGGCAGTGGGGCAAGCCTCCGCGACCCCGCCGCGGCTGGTCACCGTCACCTGGCAGCCTCGTGCGGGATCCGCGCCGTCGGTGGCGCTGGTGGGGAAGGGCATCACCTTCGACACCGGTGGCCTCTCCCTCAAGCCCCCGCAGCCGATGATTCCCATGAAGACCGACATGGCCGGCGCCGCCACGGCCTTGGCCACCGTGCTCGCAGCCGCCGAGCTCTCCCTGCCGGTCACGGTCACCGCGGTGCTGCCCCTGGCCGAGAACGCCATCGGCGACTCCGCCTACCGGCCCGGTGACATCGTGACCGTCTTCGACGGCACCACCGTGGAGATCGGCAACACCGACGCCGAGGGGCGCATGGTGCTGGCAGACGCGATGAGCTGGGCGGCGGCCACCCTCGACCCGGATGAGATCATCGATATCGCCACCCTCACCGGTGCCGCGACTCTCGGTCTCGGTCGTCACCACGCGGCGCTGTACTCGCCCGCCGAGGACTTCGCCGAGGCACTGAGTGGAGCCGGCCGCGCCAGTGGAGAGCAGGCCTGGCACATGCCCCTGGTGGAGGACTACCGCTCCTCGCTGGATTCCTCGGTGGCTGACCTCTCGCACATCGCCACCTCCAATGTGGGAGCCGGCTCGATCACCGCAGCGCTGTTCCTGCAGCACTTCGCGGCCGGGCGCCGCTGGGCACACCTGGACATCGCCGGCGTGGGCCGCAACGGCAGTGGCTCGATGGAGCTCCCCGCCCAGGCCCCCACCGGCTTCGGCGCACGCCTGCTGTTGCGCTACCTCGAGGATCTCGCTCAGAGCTGAGGCCACGCCGGGCCAGTCGCCGCACCGGCGTGGGACGTCGGGTGGCCGGCCCCGGGTCGTCCTTTCGGTCGACGCGGTGCCGCCAGGCGGCTCCCTACGATGGCGAGATGGCAGGTGTCGTCGTCCGCACGTGGAACAGGGTCTGGAAGCTCGCCCTCGCGGCGATGATCGGGTTTTTCGCCGGCCTGGGGGTTTGGGGGATCGGGACCACCACCGCCTTCGAGGGCGATGTCCCGACGACCGCCTCCGGCGATCTCGCGCTGCAAGGGGAGAACGTGGCGCTCCTGGCCGTGATGCTCCTCGACGTCGTGCTGGGCGTGCTGGCCATGGTGCTCGTGGGATTCCGGCGCCGGGCTCCCCTGGCGATCGCGATCGCGCTCTGCCTGATCTCCGGGCTATCCGCCTGCTCCATCGGAGCCTTTCTTCTGGCCGTGACGTCGCTCGGCACACGCCGCCGGATCAGGGAGCTGCTGGCCGCGCTCGGCGCGGTGACCCTCTCCGTGGCAGTGGTCGAGTTCGTGCTGCGCCACTGGCTGCCCTTCCCTGGTCAGGAGGACGCTCTGTTCCAGTCCTCGGTGACGGGCCTGCTCGCGGTCTGGATCTCGTTGGTCGTCAGCGTTGCCCTGCCCGGGCTCCTGGGATGGAGCATCGGAGCACGCCGGGAGCTGGTGGAGAGCCTTCGCCGGGAGGCGGCGGCGGAGCGTGCCGGGCGAGAGTCCGCCGAGGCCCGGGCACGCAGCGAGGAACGGAACCGCATTGCCCGCGAGTTCCATGATGAACTCGGCCACCGGCTCTCGCTGATCGCGTTGCATGCCGGCGCGCTCGAGTACCGCGACGACCTCGATCTCGCCCGCACCCAGGAGGCTGCGGGAGCGATCCGGCGCAATGCACACGAAGCGCTGCACGAGGTTCGCTCCACCCTCCAGATCCTGCGATCCTCGGGCGAGACCTCCACCACAGCCGGAAAGGCAGCCGCGCCCGAGCCGCAGCTCCGCGCGACGGGCTCGGCGGAGGAGGTCGAGCCCTCTCCCGATGTCGCCGAGCGCCTCGCTGAGCTGGCCGCGGAGGTCCGGCGCGCCGGATCCCCGGTCGAAGTGGTGGTGGAGGCAGACCTCGCTCAGCTCCCCGCCGGAACCGGGCGCCACACCTACCGCGTGGTGCAGGAGGCGCTGACGAACGCGTTGCGGCACGCCCCGCGGCAACCGGTGCGCGTGAGCATCACCGGAGCACCGGGAGATCAGGTGACCGTCGTGGTCACCAACCCGACAGCGGTGGGCGCACGCCCCCACGACGGCGGCGCCGGAGTGGGTTTGATCGGGGCGGCCGAGCGCGTCCGGCTGGCGGGGGGAGACCTGAGCGTGAGCACCGGTGAGACATTCGTGGTGAGAGCATGGTTGCCATGGGCAGCGTGAGGGTGGTCCTCGTCGACGACGAGGCACTCATCCGGTCGGGGCTGCGGCTTCTGCTCGATGGCGCCGAAGGAATCGCGATCGTCGGAGAGGCCGGTGATGGCGCGACGGCACTCACGCAGGTCGCGGTGCACCGCCCCGATGTGGTGCTGCTCGACATCCGGATGCCAGGCATGGACGGCCTCACCTGCGCCGAGCGGCTCCTGGAGCGTGATCCGGCCCTCACGGTGCTGATCCTGACCACCTTCGACGCCGATCAGACCGTGCTACGCGCCCTGGAGATTGGCGTGAGCGGGTTCTTGCTGAAGGACACTCCGCCGGCGGAACTGGTGGCCGCCGTGCTGCAGGGCGCCGCCGGGCGCCCCGTGCTCTCGCCGTCGGTCACCCGGCAGCTCATCCGGCAAGCCACGGCCGCGCAGCCCGGCGACCCGGAGGCGGAGGCCTTGCGCCGGCTCAGTGTGCTCACCGAACGGGAACGCGAGATCGCGCTGGCGGTGGCCGAGGGGCTGAGCAATCAGCAGATCGCCTCGAAGCTCTTCGTCAGCCTGGCCACCGTGAAGACGCACGTGGCGCGGGTCATGGCCAAACTGGAGGCGGAGAACCGGGTGCAGGTGGCGCTGTGCCTCTACCGGGCCGGCCTCGGCTAGACCCGCACACCCACCAGCAGGCCGTCACCGGCCGGGATCAGCGTGCTCACCAGGCGCTCGTCGGCGCGGATGGATTTGCCCACTTCGCGCATCGCCACGGTGTCCTCGTCGCGGCGGGCCGGGTCGGCCACCCGGTCGCGCCACAGGGCTGCGTGCACCGCCAGCACCCCGCCGGGGCGCAGGAGCTTGACGGCCTGGTCCAGGTCGTCCAGCGAGGAGTCCGGATCGCCGTCGAGGTGGACCAGGTCGTAGGCGCCGTCAGCCAAGCGGGGAAGCACCTCCCGGGCCCGGCCACCGATCAGGCGCGTGCGGGCCGGCTTGAGGCCTGCCGCGGTGAAGGACTCCCGGGCGGCGCGCTGATGCTCCGGCTCGGCATCAATGGTGGTCAGCACTCCGTCGGTGCCCATGCCGGCCAGGAGCCAGAGGCCGGAGACGCCGGCGCCGGTGCCCACCTCGGCCACGGTGCGGGCCGAGACCATGCGCGCGATCGCCCGCAGGGCGGATCCCACTCCTGCGGAGACGGCAGGTACGCCCAGCTCACGGGCGCGTGAGCGCGCCGCGGCCGTGGCTTCGTCCTCGTGGGCGAACTCCTCGGCGTAGGCCCATGATTGGGACTTGGACGTAGTGATGACGGCCTCCTGAGCTGGTGGGCTGCTGGACCCGTGGATGATTGCCTCGATTGTGCCACCCTGACGTGCGCCAGCTCGCAGGCCCGCGCCAGCACGCGCGCAGCCACGCACGTAGCATGGTGGAAAGCAGTCCGGATCCACCGGGCGAAACGAGGAGGGCCCAGAATGGACGAAGGCTTGGGCGTGCTCGACTGGGAAGACATTGTCCGCGAGCACTCGCCGCGGGTGTACCGGCTGGCGTACCGCCTCACTGGCTCGGTCGCTGATGCCGAGGATCTCACCCAGGAAACCTTCGTCCGCGTCTTCCGCTCCCTGCACTCCTACCAGCCGGGGAACTTCGAAGGCTGGCTGCACCGGATTACCACCAATCTGTTCCTCGACCAGGCTCGGCGCCGTTCCCGGCTGCGCTTCGACCCGCTAGGTGAAGCCGGTGAGCGTCTGCCCGCCGCGCACGACGCCCACGAGCCGGAGCGCGGCTTTGAGCACGGCAATCTCGATCTGGACATCCAGGCCGCACTCGCCGCGTTGCCGCCGAAGTACCGCGTGGCCGTGGTGCTCTGCGACATCGAAGGTCTGAGCTATGAGGAGATCGCGGCCACGGTGGGCGTCAAGCTCGGCACCGTCCGTTCCCGCATTCATCGCGCACGGGCACTGCTGCGCGAGCAGCTCGCGCATCGCCGTCCCGCTGCGGCGGGGGCACCCTCGGCACCGGCAGCAGGTGCTGTCGGCGGGCCTGGATCGACACGGGCGGAGGTGGGATGAGCGCGCATCTGCATGAGGAGATCACCGCACTGGCCGATGGCCGCCTCGGACCTGAGGCCGCCGAGCGCGCGGCGGAGCACCTGGCGGTCTGCCCGCAATGCCGCGAGGCGCTCGCCGCCGAACGAGCGCTGCGTCGCACACTGACGGAGACCGGCGACCTCCCCCTTCCCCCCGATCTCACCCACCGCCTGATGGGCGTGGCTTCCCAGCCGATCCCGGCCCCGGAGGTGGGCCTGGGCAACGCGGTCGCCCGCACCTGGTCCGACCGGCCTAGCCGGCGCCGCCTGGTGGCGCGCAGCGGCGCGGCCATGGCCGGTGCGGCCAGCCTCATCGTGTTGCTCGTGGTGATCGGTACCGCATTCCAGCGCTCCGGTGACCCCGACACCTTGCTCAGCCAGAGCTCGGGAGCGAGCTTGTTGCCCGTGCAGTTCCCGACGCCGGAGTCCGGAGTGGCCGCGCTCGGCTTCCCCGCCGCCACCCAGACCCAGGCGGGCATCAGCTGGCTGGAACAGAACGACTGGCCCGCGCCCGACCGTCTCCCCGAGGGAGCCGAGCTGCGCGTGCTCGGCACCATCGTGGAGCAGGGTGAGGACGTGCTGCTCGCCGAGGTCACCCATCGGGGTCGGACGGCCACGTTGATCGCGCAGCGCGGCATCGTCGAGGAGTCCGAGCTGAGCCGCTACCCCGAGGTCGAGCTCGGCGACGGCGTCGCGCATCAGCTGCCCGGGCCTGGCTTCACGCTGGTGCTGCAGTGCTCGCACACGGTGGTCGTGATCACCAGCACCGAGAACCGCAACCTCGTGGCGGAGATCGCCGAGGGCATGCCGGTGGAGCGCCCCCACGCCGTCACCGGGAAGCTGATCGAAGGGTGGCAGGCCTTGCTGCGCTGGACCGACCAGCTGGTGCAGAGCCGATGAGCGACCAGCCCACGGGTGGGCCACCGTCGTCCCCGCCGCCGTGGCTGACCTCCCGGCCCCGTCAGGACTACGCCGCCTCACCCACGCCTGGCGGGTACGTGCTGCCCGGGGGAACGCCCAGTGGCGGCGAGCCGCAGGATGCCGGCACGGAACACAGCGGCCAGCCCGCGGCCGGAGCCGATTCCGGTGGCCAGCCGGCGGGCGCCGGTCGACTGCAACCGGCCCCGGCTGACCCCCACGCCCCTCCGCCACCAGGCGACTACCCGGCAGGATCCGCCCCGGTCAGTCACCGCGCTCCCGGTCGGCGGCGCAGCGTCTCCCTCGCGGTGGCGGTGCTGCTCATGGTGATCTGCCTGCTCGGCGGTCTGCTGCTGGGCGCGGGCGCGCAGCAGCTCATCCTCAGCCAGTCAGAGGCGGCGCAGAGCGAGACCTTGCCGTCCTCGAATCCGGGCGGGACGGCCGGATCGGTAGCAGACATCGCCGAGAGTTCGCTGGCCTCGACCGTGTACATCCAGGCACTGGGTGGCGGGGAAGGCGGCACCGGTACCGGGATGGTGCTGCGCGAGGACGGCTACATCGTGACCAACCATCACGTGATCGCCCCGGCATCCGGTGGCGGCTCCATCGTGGTCACCTTCGCGGACGGCAGCCAGGAGCAGGCTGAGGTGGTCGGTTCCACGGTGGACTACGACCTCGCCGTCCTGCGGGTTGAGGTGGACGGGCTCGAACCCTTGGCCCTGGCCGATTCCGATCTTGTGCAGGTGGGCGATCCCGTGGTGGCCGTGGGCGCACCACTGGGTCTGCAAGGCACCGTGACCTCAGGCATCATCTCCGCGCTCAACCGGCCCGTGCGGGCCGGTGGCGGCGATCAGACCACGTTCATCAACGCGATCCAGACAGACGCCGCGATCAACCCCGGTAACTCCGGTGGCCCGCTGATCAATGCCGACGGCGAGGTCATCGGCATCAACACCGCGATTGCGCACGGTGGCAATGCGGCGAGCGCCGGCAGTATCGGCCTGGGTTTTGCCATTCCCGCGAGCCAGGTGCGCCGGACCAGTGAGCAGATCATCGAGGACGGTCACGCCACCTTCCCGGTCATCGGCGTCATGCTGGACCCCACCTACACCGGTGAGGGGGTGCAGGTGGTCACCGAGGAGTCCAAGGGCGGACCGCCGCTGGTACCGGACGGTCCGGCGGAACGGGCCGGAATCGAGCCGGGAGACATCATCATCTCGATCGACCGCCGCCCGGTGACGGCACCGGACGAACTGATCGTGGCGATTCGCGCCCGCGCCCCGGGTGATGAGGTCGTGCTCGGCGTGCGCTCCGGCTCAGGAATCGAGTACGTCACCGTCGTCCTGGACGAGCAGATCAGCGAGTAGACGGCCCTCCTCGGGGCCGAAGCGTCCGCTGACTGTCTCCGCCGCCCTCCCCGCAGGGCCTAGTCTGTAGCTGTGTTCGGGATCAATGGGTCAGAGCTGCTGATCCTCATCGTGATTGCTCTCCTGGTGATCGGCCCGGAGAAGCTGCCCGAACTTGCCCAGCAGCTGGCCCGGGTCACCCGCGAGGTCAAGCAGATCGCTGTGGGCGCGCGCGAGAAGGTCCAGGAGGAGCTGGGCGAGGAGTACGAGGAACTCGCCAACTTCGATCCGCGCCAGTACGACCCGCGCCGCATCGTGCGCGAAGCGCTGGCTGACGAGCCGCGCCGGCCGTCGGCCGGGGCAGCAGCCCGCCGTGCCGCGCGGACCTCGGCTACGGAGTCAGGTACCGCCACCGGGGCGGCCGCGGGCTCAGGTTCGGCCGCGGGCTCAGGTTCGGCCGCGGGCGCTACCGGCGGTGCGAGTGCTGGCCGCGCAGCACGCGCGGCGGGAGCCGCCGCGGGCGGAACGGCAGCGAGTGCAGCATCGCGTCCAGCGCGGAACTCGAAGGGCTCGCCCACAGCCTCGAACCGGACCGCACCGGCGCGCCCGCGCCACGGCGAGGCGGGCTATGTCGTGCCCTTCGACGCCGAAGCGACCTGAGCCTGCGGCTGAGTCCAGCGCTCTGTAGACGAGCCCAGCGCCCACCCAAGCGAGCGCCCAGCGCTCGCCTGGTAGTGGGCGTTCAGCCGACCGGGGAGATGCCCAGGGAGCGGCCCGCCAGGCCGCGGGAGCGGTGCGAGAGGGTGCGCGAGAGGGAGCGCAGCGACTCGGTGGCGGGAGAGTCCTCCTCACGCAGCACAAGCGGCGTGCCGGTGTCCGAGGCCTCGCGCAGCGCCATCTCCAGTGGCACCTGGGCCAGGAGCGGTACGTCGTAGCCGAGCTCCTTGCTGAGCTCCTCCGAGACTCGCTGGCCGCCACCGGAGCCGAAGAGTTCCACGCGCGAGCCGTCGGGCTGGGCGAGCCAGGACATGTTCTCTACCACCCCGACCACCCGCTGCTTGGTCTGCTCGGCGATGATGCCGGCGCGCTGAGCCACTTCGGCCGCCGCCACCTGCGGGGTGGTGACCACGAGGATCTCGGAGTTCGGCAGCATCTGCGCCACGGAGATGGCGATGTCGCCGGTGCCCGGGGGCAGGTCCAGCAGCAGCACGTCCAGATCGCCCCAGAACACGTCGGAGAGGAACTGCTGGAGGGCGCGGTGCAGCATGGGGCCGCGCCAGACCACGGGGCGCCCACCCTGGGTGAACATCCCGATGGAGATGACCTTCACGTCCTTGGCCACCGGGGGCAGGATCATGTCATCGACCTTGGTGGGGGAGTGCGTGACCCCGAGCATGCGGGGGATGGAGAAGCCGTAGATGTCGGCGTCGACCACACCCACCTTCAGTCCTTCGGCGGCCATGGAGGCCGCGAGGTTGGCGGTCACCGAGGACTTGCCCACCCCGCCCTTGCCGGAGGTGACCGCGTAGATGCGGGTGAGCGACCCGGGCTTCGAGAAGGGGATCTCCGGCTCGGCGGCGCCGCCACGCAGAAACGAGCGCAGTTCCTTGCGCTGCTCCTCGCTCATCACGCCCATCTCCACCTCGACGGCGCTGACGCCCTCAAGATGGGAGACGGCGTTCTTCACGTCCTTGGTGATGGTGTCCTTCAGCGGGCATCCGGATGTGGTCAGGTCGATGCCGACCACCACGGTGCCGCCCTCAGCGACCTCGACCGAGCGGACCATCTTCAGCTCGGTGATGGGGCGGCGGATCTCGGGGTCGATGACCTTCTCGAGCTCGGCCTCAACGCGTTCCACAGTGGGGGCACTCATGCCCTCCATCGTAGGCGCGAGCGGCCCTTCCATGCGGGCGCGGGAAGGTGGGGCGGGCCACGGACTACGCGCTGCGCGAAGTCGTTGGCGTCACAGCCCGGCGCAGAGGATGATCAGCGTATGGCCCTGCCCGGAAGTCAACGTCAGCCCACCATGGTCCCCACCCTGCCCACTGGGTCGGAGATCGCCTCCTACGGCACCTACCTCGAGGCACAGAAGGCGGTGGACTACCTCTCTGATGAGTCCTTCGCCGTCCAGCAGGTCACGATCGTGGGCACCGACCTGCGCATGGTCGAGCGCATCACCGGCCGGTTGAACTATCCACGCGTGGCTCTGGCCGGCGCGATGACCGGCGCGTGGTTCGGCCTGCTGATCTCGCTGCTCATGTATCTCTTCACTCCCGATGGCGGTTTCCCGGTCCTGGCCGGTGTGCTCATCGGCGCGGCCTTCGGCATCCTCTTCGCCGTCGTCTCTTACGCCATGACCGGCGGCAAGCGGGACTTCACCTCCGCCAGTCAGGTGGTCGCCTCGCGCTACGCGATTCTGTGCGATCCGCAGAGCGCGGGCGAGGCAAGCAGGCTGCTCACCCAGGGCGGCCACGCCGGGCGCGTGAGTCAGAAGGCCGCCCAGACCGCCGTGCCGGCTCCCTCGGCAGGTGCCCAGCCCGCTGCGCCGGGTCAGCCTGGTCCGTACGGACAGACGGCCCCGGCGAGCGGATCTACCCCCGAAGCCAGTGACGCACCGGCAGAGCAGCCCGCCGAGAGCCGGCCTCCAGCGCCCCGCCCCGGCGCGGTGGGCGAGAAGCGTGAACGGCCCCGATACGGCCTGCGCTACGAGGATCTCGAACCCGGCGCGAGCCCGGCCGCGGAGCCTGAAGCGCCCCAGGACCGGACCGACAGCCCCCGATGAGCGCTGCGCCCGAACCTGTCCGGCGGATTCCGGTGGGGCTGTCCTCGTCCTCGGTCTATCCCGGCGGGATCGAAGCGACCTTCCAGGCGGCACGCGACCTCGGCTACGACGGCGTGGAGGTCATGGTGCTGGCTGACCCGCTCTCGCGGGACGGCGACGGCCTGTGCGAGCTCTCCGAGCGCTACGAGCTGCCGATCTTCGCGATCCACGCCCCCACCCTGCTGCTCACGCAGAACGTGTGGGGCTCCGATCCCTGGGACAAGGTCGACCGCGCCGCAGAACTCGCCCACCACGTGGGGGCGGAGACGGTCGTCATCCACCCGCCCTTCATCTGGCAACGCCGTTATGCGGAGAACTTCGTGGGAGCGATCGCCGAGCGTGAGCGGCTCGACGGCATGCGGTTGGCCGTGGAGAACATGTTTCCCTGGCGGGCCAAGACGGGGCGATGGCGTGAGCGAAGCATCCAGGCCTACGCCCCGGGGTGGGATCCGCTCGAGCACGACTACGGCTCGGTGACCCTCGACCTCTCGCATTCCGCCACGGCCGGGTACAGCCCTGAGGAAACCCTCGCGATGGTCGATCAGCTCGGCGACCGGCTAGCGCACCTGCATCTGTGCGACGGCAGCCCGAACTTCAAGGACGAGCACTGGCCCCCCGGGCAGGGCAATCAACCCTGCGACGAGGTGCTGCGCCGCCTGGCCGAGCGGGGATTCGGCGGCTCCGTGGTGGTGGAGCTGAACACCCGGGGGAGGTCCTCGGTGGCGCGGCGCACGGCGCTGGCCGATTCGCTCGCCTTCGCTCGCGAGCACCTCGGGCAGTCGGTCCTGGAGCGCTGACCTGGCGCTCGCCCCAGCCGGTTCGTTGCCTCTCGCGGGCCGGTTCGTTGCCGATCACGCCCCTATAGGGGCGATATCGGCAACCGATCTGCTCGAACGGTGGGATCGGGTACCCGGCTGGCCCGCGGCTCACTCCGCGCGCAGGGATGCCATCCATACCTCGCCGTCGGCCCGCCGGAGAGCCCTAGGGTCGGGTCATGACGACCCGCATGCCCTTTCAGGCCCTGCCCGTGTCTCAGAGCGACGTGTCCTACGAACACGGCCCGGACTCCTTGCTGCGCGCGCCTGTGGAGCCCGGCCTCACTGAAGAGATCTGGATCGATGGCAGTGATCGCTTCCCGGGCACGCGGCGGCGCATCTGGGTGCATCGTCCGGTCGGAAACTCGCCAGACGAGGAGTGCGCGGTGATGTTCTTCAATGACGGGTGGTGGTACCTGGACCCGGAGGGAGAGGTGCGCGGCGCCGTCGTGCTCGACAACCTCGCCGCGGCCGGCCACCTGCCTCCGATGATCGGTGTCTTCGTCGACCCGGGAGTCGTGGACGTCGATGGCGTCACCACGAAGCATCGCAACGCGGAGTACGACGCCTTCGACGAGAACTATGGCAGCTTCTTACTGGAAGAGGTTCTGCCCCTGGTCGAGGCGCGTCATCGGGTCTCAGCGGACCCCAGCCAGCGCGGGATCTGCGGGGGCAGCAGCGGAGGCAATGCGGCGGTGACCGCGGCGTGGTGCCGGCCCGATGGCATCGGCAGGGTGATCGCCTTCAACGCCAGCTTCGCCCAGATACCCGGCGGGAATCCGTACCCCGCGCTCCTGGCGAGCGAGCCACGTCGGCCGATACGGGTCTTCCTGCACGCGGCCCACCGCGACCTGAACTGGAACTCGCGCCGGGACAACTGGTTCGCCGAGAATCTCGAGACAGCCGCGGCCTTCGCTCGGGCCGGGTACGACACCAGGCTGGTGACCGGCGACGGCGGGCCCAGCCCGAACCACGGCGGCGTACTCCTGCCCGACGCGCTGAGATGGCTATGGTCCGAGGATCCCCTGCCCCACTGAGATCAGGTCCAAGAGCCGCCGCTCTCTTGACCCAATTGGAGACGGCCGCTCAGGACCCGGCGTCCGAAGGTCCTGACCCACGGCGCCGGAAGGCCGTGCACCGGCGCACGTGGTCTCGTACCGTCGCGGGATGGACATCGTCGCCTACCGTGCGAGTCATCGCGAAGCCCTGCTGTCACTGTCGCTGCGGACCTGGGAGCCCGTCTTCGCCCAGTTGGAATCGGCAGTCCCCGCCTTCGTGTACGAATCCTTCTACCCGGCCGGATGGCGTCAGCGTCAGGCGGAGGATCTTGGAGCGCTTCTTGATGGAGAGCCCGACAACATCCATGTCGCGCTGGTCGACGGCGAACCTCGCGGGTGGGTGTGCACACGTCTGCATGCCGAGGACGCCATGGGCGAGGTCTACGTGCTCGCCACCGACCCCGACTTCCATGGCCAGGGAATCGGGCGCGCGCTCCTGCAGCAGGCAGAGAGCACGGCGCGCGCCGCCGGGATGCGCATGATCATGGCCGAGACGGGCGACGACCCCGGCCACGCACCCGCCCGCCGGGCATACGAGGGCACCGGGTTCCAGCGCTGGCCAGTGGCCCGCTACTTCAAGGACCTCGCCGGCACGACAGCGAGGGACGAGCCACATTCGTTGCCGATCCCGCCCCTATGAGGGCGAGATCGGCAACCGATTCGCACACAGCGCGGACCGGGCATCCGCTTGGCCCGCGGCTCACTCCGCGCGCAGATCCGCGATCCACGCCTCGATGTCCTCCACCCGGCGGGGGATATGCGCTGAGAGGTTCTCGATCGAGCCGTCCTCGCGGACGAGGACGTCGTCCTCGATGCGCACCCCGATACCGCGCAACTCCTCGGGCACCTTGAGGTCATCGGCCCGGAAGTACAGGCCCGGCTCGATGGTGAAGACCATACCGGGCTCGAGCGGCGCCTCGAGGTACATCTCGCGGCGGGCCTGGGCGCAGTCGTGCACGTCCATGCCCAGGTGGTGGCTGGTGCCGTGGACCATCCAGCGGCGGTGGAACTGGCCCTCGGGGGTCAGGGATTCCGCGGCGCTGGCCGGCAGCATGCCCCACTCCTCCAAGCGGGCGGCGATCACCTCCATGGCGGCGGCGTGTACCTCGCGGAAGCGGGTGCCGGGCTGGCCGGCGCGCTCGAAGGCGGCGTCGGCGGCGTCGAGCACAGCCTGGTAGACCTTGCGCTGCGGCTCGGTGAAACGGCCATCGACCGGGATGGTGCGGGTGATGTCGGCGGTGTAGAGCGAATCGACCTCCACGCCGGCGTCCACCAGGATCAGCTCGCCCGGCCGGACCTGGCCGTCGTTGCGGATCCAGTGCAAGGTGTTGGCGTGATTGCCGGAGGCGGCAATGGTGTCGTAACCGACGCCGTTGCCTTCCTCGCGGGCACGAGCCTCGAAGGCGCCCTCGACCACGCGCTCGCCGCGCGGGTGAGTGACGGCACGGGGCAGGTTGCGGATGATCTCGGCGAAGCCGCGACCGGTGGCGTTCACGGCCGCGCGCATCTGCTCGATCTCGAAGGGGTCCTTACGTAGCCGCAGCTCCGACAGGGAAGTGGCCAGCTCCGCGTCGGCCTCGGCCGCGGTCTCACTCATGCCGGCCTGCTGGCGCACCTCGGCCACCTGCGCCTCGACGGACGCATCCGACTGCGGGACCACGCGGACCGAGACATGCCCGGCGCCGACGTCCTTGGCGATCGCGTCGGGCAGGGTCTCGATGTGCTCGGCACGCAGCCCGGTGACGGCGGAGACCTCGGCGAGCGAGGGGCGCTCACCCACCCACAGCTCGCCGTAGCGGGCGTTGGCATAGAACTCTTCGGTGTTCTTGCCGGCGCGGGGGCGGAAGTAGAGCACGGCGTCGTGCGTGGGAGCCTCGGAGTCGGCGCTACCGGCCTCCGCGCCGTCGACCGGGTGCAGCACCAGGACGGCGTCGGGCTCCTCGTCCTTGCCCAGGCCGGTCAGGTGCGCGAAGGCGGTGTGCGGGCGGAAGCGGTAGTCGGTGTCGTTCGAGCGGGTCTTGAACTCCCCGGCGGGAATGACCAGGCGTTCGCCGGGGAAGAGCCGGCCGATCGCCGCCCGGCGCTCGGCGGCAAAGTCAGCCGCGGCAGAGCGCTCGGGCAGTCCGCCTGGCCGCTCAGCCCACCCCTCGGCGATGAAGGCGCGGAAGGCCGGGGAACTCGGCCGCTGGGAGCGGTTGGAGCCGCGTTCCTCCAGCGGCTGGTCCTCGGAATCGGTGCTGGCAGCGGTCTCGGCGGTGTGCTGGTCAGTCATGCCGCCATGATCGCATCCCGCAGGCGCCGCGCGAGCCCCCGGGGACCCTCCCAGGGTTCCCGGCGCAGCGCGCGCCACCACCTCGCGATTGTGCGCAGTAGACGTCGCTCTCAGCTCCCGCCGGGCCCGCCATTCCGACATCTGCTGAGCACAAACGCGGAGGGGGGCGGGAGGCTTCTGAGGGCGGGCGCGGCACTCCACGCCCCCGCTCCTCGAGCAGCCATCACGCCGGGCTCTACGATGAGCGGGTGCCTGCAGCTGACTCCGACCGGCGGATCGATCTCCACACCCATTCATCCGTCTCGGATGGCACCCAGCGGCCGTCCGCTCTGATGGCGTCCGCAGCAATCGCCGGCCTGGACGTTGTCGCCCTGACCGATCACGACACCACCGGTGGTTGGGCCGAAGCGGCCGCGGCCGTCCCGCGCACCGGCGTGGCCCTGGTGCGGGGCACGGAGATCTCATGCAAGGCCGAGGGTCTCTCGGTCCACTTGCTCTCCTACCTGCACGACCCCGCGCATCCGGCGCTCGCCCAGGAGCTTGAGCGCTCGCGCGCCTCGCGCCTGATCCGGGCCGAGGAGATGGTCAACCGGATCGCCGAGGACTACCCCATCACCTGGGAGGACGTGCGCGCCCAGACCGCCGACGGCGCCACCATCGGGCGCCCACATATCGCCGACGCTCTCGTGGTGGCCGGTGTGGTCGAGGACCGCGCCGAAGCCTTCGCCTCGGTGCTCACTCCACGCACCGCCTACTACGTGCGCTACTACGCCCCCGAAGCCACCGAGGTCATCGAGGCGGTCCTGGAAGCAGGTGGCGTGCCGGTGATTGCCCACCCCCGTGCCGGGGTGCGCGGCCGGGTGGTCTCGGATGCGGCCATCGCCGAGATGGCCGAGGCCGGTCTGATGGGCTTGGAGGTCCATCACCGCGATCACACGGCAGCCGAGCGCGCTCAGCTCACCGCGCTGGCCACTGCGCTCGGATTGGCCTGCACCGGCTCGAGCGACTACCACGGCGCCGGTAAGCCGAACCGGCTCGGCGAGAATCTCACCGAGCCCGCGGTGTTCGAGCAGATCGAAGCAGCAGGTCGTCTGAAGGTGGTGCGGCCATGACCATCCACGACGTCGTCGACCTCACCCTGCTGGCCACGACCTTCCTCACGCTCTTCGTGATCATGGACCCGCTCGGGACTGTGCCGGTCTTCCTCGCGCTGACCCCGCGCGCTACCGCGGCGCAGCGGCGGCGCGCAGCGCTGCACGCCACGCTGGTGGCGTTTTCGGTCATCCTGGTCTTCACCCTCTTCGGGCAGTACATCCTCGGATTCCTGGGCATCTCGCTGCCAGCGCTGCAGCTCTCGGGCGGTCTGCTGTTGCTGCTGGTGGCCCTGGAACTCCTGATGGGCTGGGGCAGCCGCCCGGAGCCCACCGGGGAGATCGCCGAGGGAAAGGGGCCGCTGAACGTGGCGCTGGTGCCGCTGGGCACCCCGCTGCTGGCTGGCCCAGGTGCCATCGTCGCGGCCATGCTGGCCGTGCAGGAATCCGACGGCACAGCGGCGCCCCGCGTGGCGATCGGTATCGCCCTGGTGGCGGTCCACCTGTGCATCTACCTGGCCTTGCGCTTCGCGAACACCGTGCACCGGGTGCTCGGCGAAGGTGGCACAACCCTGGTCACCCGGCTGGCCGGTCTGCTCCTCGCAGCCATCGCGGTCCAGCTCATGGCCGACGCCGTTTTCGCCTTCATCGACGCCGAGCTCTAGGCCGCGCGGGCGGCTCCGGACGGCGCGATGCCGTCCGGAGCCGGCCTATCAACGTTCGCGGAGCACGCGGACCGGCTCCCATCACCGGTCTCTGCGTCCTCTTCGAGGTGTACGGACAACAGGCGCCAGCCAGCCTCCTCAGCTGAGACGCTCGGCCCGAAGGCCCCGGTGGGACTCCCAGCCACGATCCGGGCGTGACGCTCTTTGACGCCCTGCTCGCTGAGTAGAAGCTTCACGCGCACCCCGGGGCGAAGTGCCCAGCGGTACGCCTGAACCTCTTCGTCGACGCTGAGTAGTGTGATCGAGCCAGAGAGGCGACTGAGCAGATTCTCGACGGTGTTCATACGCGATCCGGTCAGACGCCTCGACGTCGTCCGGCCGGAAGCTCAGGCCTCGGACGAACCGCCGGGGTTCTGCGCGCCTGAGCCACCCGAGCGGCGACGACGGCGGCGGCGACGCTGGCCGTCGCCGGTGGGCTCGGAGGTGCTCGGAGTGGAGCGACCGGCGTTGCCGTTCTGACTACTCGGAGCGCTCGAGCTCGATCCGCCACGGCGGCCCTGGCCGCGTCCGCCGGAGCCGCCGCGTCCGCCGGACCCACCGCGGCCGCCGGAGCCGCCGCGGCCACCATCGCGTCCGCGTCCGCCGGCGTTACGGCCACCCGAGCCGCCACGCCCGCCGGTCTCGCCGAGGTCTTCGACCTCCTCGGCACCCAGGCCGGCACGAGTGCGAGCCGAGCGCGGCAAGCGTCCGGTGGTGCCTTCGGGGATGTTGAGGTCTGAGTAGAGGTGGGGAGAGGTGTGGTAGGTCTCCACGGGGGCGGGGTTACCGAGGCCGAGGGCCTTGTCGATCAGGCCCCACCGGGGGAGGTCATCCCAGTCCACGAAGGTCACGGCCGTGCCGGTGTTGCCGGCGCGGCCGGTGCGGCCGATGCGGTGGAGGTAGGTCTTCTCGTCCTCGGGGCACTGGTAGTTCACCACGTGGGTGACGTCGTCGACGTCGATGCCGCGGGCCGCGACGTCGGTGGCCACAAGGACGTCGACCTTGCCGGTGCGGAAGGCGCGCAAGGCCTGCTCACGGGCGCCCTGGCCCAGGTCACCGTGGATCGCGGCCGAGGCGAAGCCCCGCTCGGCGAGCTCGTCGGAGACCTTTGCCGCGGTGCGCTTGGTGCGAGTGAAGACGATCGTCAGTCCGCGGCCCTCGGCCTGCAGGATGCGCGAGAGCATCTCCACCTTGTTCAGCGCGTGCGCACGGTAGACCACCTGGCGGGTGTCCTTGACCGTGGCGCCCTGGTCGTCCGGGTCCTGGGCGCGGATATGCGTGGGCCGGCTCATGTAACGGCGGGCCATCGCGACCACGGCGCCCGGCATGGTGGCGGAGAAAAGCATGGTGTGGCGCGTGGCCGGGGTGGCGGCGAGCAGGGTCTCGACGTCAGGGAGGAAGCCGAGGTCGAGCATTTCGTCGGCCTCGTCGAGCACGACGGTGCGCACCGAGCGCAGATCGAGGACGTGCTGCTTCATCAGGTCGATCAGACGCCCGGGGGTGCCGACGACCACCTCGGCGCCGGCGGCCAGGGCTTCCATCTGCGGCTCGTAGGCGCGGCCTCCGTAGACCTGCACGATGCGCAGGGAGCGGCGGCGCGAGGCGGTGGCGAGGTCCTCGGCCACCTGCTTGGCGAGTTCACGGGTGGGGACGACCACCAGGCCCTGGGGCTTGCCCGGGTTCGCGAGTTCGTCCCACCCGTCCTCGCCGGGGGAGACGACGTTCTGCAGCAACGGCAGGCCGAAGCCCAGGGTCTTGCCCGTGCCGGTCTTGGCCTGGCCGATGATGTCCTGGCGGCTCAGCGCCACTGGCAAGGTCAGGGCCTGGATGGGGAAGGGGTGGGTGATGCCCACGTCGCGCAGCGCGCCGGCGATGTCCTCGACGACGCCGAAATCGGCGAAGGTCTTCTCCTCGAGCTCGGCGACGGTGAGCTTCTCGGCGACGTCGGGAGCGACGTCGTCGGAGACGGGGATGGCGGCATTGGTGGTGTCGAGGACGCCGGTGGCGGTCTCGGTGCTCTGATCGGTCATTCGGGGGCGAACCTCCGGTTGGGGCGCGCGCCGTCACGGCTCCGACTGGGCAGAGCGGCGGCCTCGCGCGAGGCGTCGGCAGCCGATCGTGGAAGAAGCGCCGCGGTGAGCGGCATCGGGCTGCGAGACGACCGGGCAACCGTTTGGTCCCCCCAGGGTAACGCCTAGCGCCCGCTCGTCGAGGAGCGGTGCGTCATGGCGTCACCGCCCGCGGCCTGCGGGGGTGTGGTTCAGGCCAGGCCGATGCCCACGCGGCGCTGCTCCTTGGCCGGGTCGAGCTCGATGTAGGCGATGGACTCCGGGTCCACGATGAGTTGACGGTCCTTGTCGTCGCTGAGCACCAGGGGTGTCTCGGCGGCGGTGGCCTCGTCGACCTTGGCGCGCACTGCCTCGATCGTCTCGGTGGTCTCGAGGGTCAGCTCGCGCTGAGAGTGCTTGATGCCAATCGTGATCTGCATACCGCCATCCTAGGCGGCGGTCCGCGCATGCGCGGCACAGGTAGGGGAGTTATGCCATGAGCGGATCGGGGCCGTCCGGCCATGTCGCCGGCCTGTGGCAGGGTGCTGGTCATGGCCAGCTTGCGACCGGTACTTCCGCCTGCTCCGGCCGCTGCCCCTGCCCTCGATCCGGCACAGCAGCGTGCGGCCACCTGGGGCGCGGACGACGGGCACGTGCTGATCGTGGGCGCCCCCGGCACCGGCAAGACCACCACCGCGCTGCACCTGCTCATCGAGCGGGCGCGCGCCCTTCAGCCTGATCCTGAGCGCGGTGAGTACGGCGCGGTCATGCTCGCGCAGAACCGGCGCGCCGCCGATGCCGCGCAGGAAGCCGCAGCCCGCCGCCTGGGCCTGACCTCGAGCGCGCTACTGGTGCGCACGCCCGGCTCCTTCGCCCACTCCCTGCTGACCCTGCGCGCGCATGAACGGGGTGAACCCGATCCGCTGCTGATCACCGGCCCCGATCAGGACCGTATCCTCGCCGATCTGCTTGAGGGGCACCGCGCCGGCGCGGGGGCGCACGTGCCCTGGCCGGAGTGGATCGGCCCGGAGATCCTGGCCTTGCCGGCTTTCCGGGCCGAGTTGCGTGATCTACTCATGCGCGCCGCCGAGCTGGGATTGAGCCCCGAGCAGCTCGACGAGCTGGGAGCACGTCACGACCGTCCGGAGTGGCGGGCGGGGGCGCATGTGCTGCGCGAATACTTGGACAACACCACCTTGCAGGCCGTGCCCGCCGATCGCGGGGAGATGTTCGACAGCTCCCGGCTGATCTCCGAGGCCGCCGAGGCGCTCGGCGCCTGGGAGAGCGAGGTACCCCGGGCCCCGCGCCCGCGCTGGTCCACCGTGATCGTGGATGACTATCAGGACGCCACGGTCGCCACCGCTCGCCTGTTGCGCATCCTGGCAGCCGATGGCGCGCAACTGGTGTTGCTCGGCGACCCGGACGCCGGCGTGCAGGGCTTCCGCGGCGGGATGCCCGACCTGATCGGCCGGGCGGAGACCGCCGCCGAGCTGGGCGGCTTCTCGGCCGCGCGCATCGATCTGGAGCAGGTGCACCGTCAGGGCGCGCAGCTGCGCGAGTTCAGCCAGCGCATCACCCGCGCGATCTCCACCCGCGCGGTGGCGCGCCACCGGTCGGCCGGCGCCGCCGAGGTCCAGCCCGAGACGGATGCCGCCGGCCCGCAGGGCGCTGGGTACTCCGGTGCGCTCACCACCGCGGTGGTGGGGTCCGCAGCTCAGGAGGGGGCGTGGATCGCTCGGCGGCTGCGGTCGGAGTACCTGGCGGGAGGCCGCACCTGGGCACAGATGGCCGTGATCACGCGATCCGCCGGCCATGCCCGGCGCGTGCAGCGGCTCTTGCGTTCCTGGGGAATCCCCGCCAGCGGTCAGACCCTGCCGCGAGTGCTACATGAGGAACCCGCCGTGCGTCCGCTGCTGCTGGCGCTCGACGTCGCCCTCGCCCAGCTCGGCGGACGGGAGGTCTCCGGCGAGGACGCCGCCGAGCTGCTGGTCTCGCCACTGGGGGGCGCCGATGCCATCGGGTTGCGCCGGCTGCGCCGTCAGGTGCGGCTCACCCCACTGGCCGAGGGGCGCGCCATCGACGAGGTACTGGCCGCCTTACTGAGCAGCGCGGATCCGCTGGACGAGCTGCTGCAAGCGCGCGCACTGGAGGGCGCGGCAGTGAGCGAGGACGATGCTGCTGAGGCGCTGCGCGAGGCGGCCCGGCCCATGCAGCAGATCTCGAGGCTCCTGCGCGCCGCGCGCACCGAGCTGGAACGCCCCGGCGCTGGCGCGGAGACGGCGCTGTGGGCGCTGTGGGATGCCGCCCAGGCCCCGCGCCAGGCTCGCAGTGGTCCGCCGGCGCCGGAGGAATCGTCGGCTGAGCCGCCGCAGGCACTGTCGCTGGCCGAGCACTGGCGTCGCCAGGCCCTTGGAGGTGGCGCCGCCGGGCAGCGCGCCGACGCGGACCTGGACGCCGTCATGGCGCTCTTCCAGGCGGCGGAGCAGTGGACCGAGCGCGCTCCCGGGGCGCGGGCCGCGGACTTCCTGGAGCACCTGCGCAGTCAGGAACTACCCGCCGACTCGCTCGCGGCCCAGGGCGTGCGCGCCGAGAGCGTGGAGATCCTCACCGCCGCCGGCGCCGCCGGGCGGGAGTGGGATCTGGTGGTGGTCGCCGGTCTGCAGGAAGACGTCTGGCCCGATCTGCGGTTGCGGGACACCGCGCTGGCGTCGGGCCTGCTCATGGACCTGGTCTCCGGTCGGGGTAGCCGGGACTACGCCGCGGCCCGCCGCGCGGTGCTGGACGACGAGCTGCGCATGTTCGCGGTCGCCACCTCCCGGGCGCGCCGCCAGCTGGTGCTGACGGCCGTCCTCGATGACGAGACCCGCCCCTCGGTCTTCTTCGAGCTCGCTGCGCCGGAGCAGCGGCCCGAACCGCCGGTGACCTCCCTGGATCTGCGGTCCCTGGTGGCTGAACTCCGGCACGCCCTGACCGAACCGGGCACCTCGCGCACCCGCCGCACCGAGGCCGCGGCCCTCCTGGCCCGCTTGCGTGCTGAGGGGGTGCCGGGAGCGGATCCGGGGAGCTGGGCCGGGCTGCCCGCGCCGAGCTCGGTCGCGCCGCTGGCCCAACCGGGCGAGCGCGTGCGCATCCGCCCCTCGGCGGTGGAGCGGGTGCGGGACTGCTCGTTGCGCTGGATGCTCACCGAGGCCGCGGGGCACGAGGAGGGCTCGGTGCACCAGGATCTCGGCACGCTCATCCACGAGATCGCCGAAGAACACCCGCACTCACCCATCGAGCAGCTGCGTGTGGCGCTCGAGGAGAAGTGGCCGCGCATGGCTCCTGCTCTCGGGCACGGCTGGCTCGCCCGCGCCGAACGGGCCCGGGCCGAGGCCATGCTCGAGCACTACGCCGGGTACATCGCCCAGGTGCCCGGCGAAGTCGAGACGGAGAAACGGTTCCGCGTGGACGTCGGCCGCGCGCACCTGAGCGGATCCGTGGACCGGGTCGAGCATCTGGAGGCCGGCTTGGTGCGCGTGGTGGACCTGAAGACCTCCGGCACGGCCATCTCCCAAACCGAGGCCCCCGAGCACCCCCAGCTCGGCGCCTACCAGGTGGCGGCGGAGGCCGGCGCCTTCCCGGGGTTACGTGCCGGCGGGGCACGCCTGGTCTATCTCGGCACCGGCCAGAGGAAGGCACCCGAGCGCGGCCAGCCGGCTTTGGACGGCCCGGATTCCTGGGCCCACCAGCTCATCGCGCAGACCGCGGAGACGATGGGCGGCGCCCACTTCGCGGCCACGCCCGGCAAACACTGCCGCACCTGCCCTTTCGTGACGCTGTGCCCGGCCAAGGCCGACGGGGCGCGGGTGACGTCATGACCAGCAGCCCTACCGGAGCGGCCTCGACGAGCGCTGTGCCCGAGACCTACAGCCCTAGACGGATCGCGGAGATCCTGGGCCAGCACCCCCCCACCGCTGAGCAGGAGGAGGTCATCCGCGCCGGCCACGGCCCTGTGCTCGTCGTGGCCGGGGCCGGCTCGGGCAAGACCGAGACCATGGCGGCACGGGTGGTCTACCTGGTGGCCAACGGCGTGGTCCGGCCCGAGGAGGTGCTGGGGCTGACCTTCACCCGCAAGGCGGCTGCGGAGCTGTCCCAGCGCATCCGTGCCCGGCTGAGCCGGTTCCAGCAGCGCATCGCCGAGATCGAGGGCGGCGAGGCCGACCAGGACGCGCTGGCCCACCAACCGGAGATCTCCACCTACAACTCCTTTGCTGCGGCGGTTGCCGCCGAGCATGCCTTGCGGGTGGGCGGTGACCCGGACGCCGCCCTGCTTACCGACGCCGGGGCCTGGCAGCTGGCTGACCGGGCCTTGCGGTCCTGGCAGGACGACCTCGCCACCACCCGCAAGGCCCCGGCCCTGACCACGGCGCTGCTGGGCCTGGCAGCCGGAGTCACCGAGAACGTGCTGAGCATCGCCGACGCCCGCGAGCTCCTTGAGGATCTGCTCACCGACCTGAGCGCCAAGTCCCCGGCGCCGGGGTCTCGGAGCAAAGGGCCGGCCAAGGACGTCGCCGCCGCGATCAGCGCCCTGGCCGAGCGTCGCGAGCTGCTCGATCTGGTCGAGGCGGTGGAGCAGCGCAAGCGGGAACTGGGGCTGGTGACCTTCGCCGACCAGGTGGCGCTCGCCGCACGCGTGGCCCGCCAGGTGCCCGAGGCCGGTGCGCAGCTGCGTCACGCCTACCGGGTGGTGTTGCTGGACGAGTTCCAGGACACCTCCGTGGCCCAGCTGGACTTCCTCTCCCACCTCTTCGGCACCGCCTCGGGTGAGTCCGGGCACTCGGTGACGGCGGTGGGGGACCCGAACCAGGCCATCTACGGGTGGCGCGGCGCCTCAGCGGCCTCACTCAAGCGCTTCCGGGAGCAGTTCACCACCGCCGACGGCGCCCCGGCGCCCACGCTCGACCTGACCACCGCCTGGCGCAACGACCACGGGATCCTCCGCCTGGCCAATGCCGTGGCCGCACCGCTGCGCGCCACCAGCCCTTTCGCGGTGCGGGAGCTGACGGCGCGCCCCGGCGCCGGGCCCGGTCACGTGCGTGCTGCGCTGGCCTCCACCCAGCCCGAGGAGGCCGAGGAGGTCGCTGCCTTTCTGGAGCAGCATTGGCGGCGCGGCCAAGACACCGCCGCGGTGCTGTGCCGCAACCGAGCCCAGTTTCGCCCCCTGATCGAGGTCTTCGAAGCCCGCGGCGTGCCCTACCGGGTGCTGGGCCTGGGCGGCCTGCTCACCTGCCCGGAGGTCCTCGACCTGCGCGCAGCCCTGCGCGTCATCGACGACGCCGGGCGCGGGGACCAGCTCGTGCGCTTGCTCACCTCGCTGAACCTGGGCGCGGCCGACCTGCACGCCCTGGCCGGATTCGCCCGCTCGCTGGGCCGGGAGGTGCCCCTGGTAGAGGCCCTCGATGCGCTCACCAGCGCCGAGGCCGAAGCCGGCGGCCTGTCCGCCGCAGCGACCGAGCGTGTGCTCCGGCTCGCCGGGCAGCTGCGCCGGCTCCGAGGTCTTACGCAGCTGGCGCTCCCTGAGCTGGTGCGGGCAGCCGAGCAGATCCTCGGCGTGGATCTCGAACTCACCGCGCGCTACGGCCCTGCGGGGCGCAGCCGGCTCGACGCCTTCGCCGAGGTCGCCGCCGGCTACGCCCAGGACGCCGCAGCCGGGGCGTTGCGCCCCACGCTCGGGGCCTTCCTGGATTGGCTCGACGCCGCCACTGAGCATGAGCGCGGCCTGGAGGGCGCGGACATCGCCGAGGACGAGCCGGAGACCGATGTGGTTCAGCTCCTGACCATCCACGCCGCCAAAGGCCTGGAGTGGGACGTCGTGGCCGTGCCCGGGCTGGTGGAGAAGCAGTTTCCGAACTACGCCTCGAAACCCCAGGACGACCTCTCCGTCACCGACAACGCCTGGTTGACCTCGATCGGCGAGCTTCCCTACCCGCTGCGGCAGGACGCCGCCGACCTGCCCTCCTTGGACGTGGCGGGCGCCGCCACGCACCAGGACGTCGCAGCGGCCCGGGAGGAGTTCCGGCAGGCCGCCGGTGCGCACCGCCTGAGCGAGGAGACCCGCCTGGCGTACGTGGCCCTCACCCGGGCCAAGCGGGCGATGCTGGTGTCCGCATCGCACTTCCGCGCCGGCAAGACCCCGCTTCCGCCGTCTCGGTTCCTCCTCGCCGCGAGCCGTCTCGCTGACGAGTGCCGGCCCTGGGCCGAGGCGCCCGAGGACGGGGCGGAGAACCCTGCCCTGGAATCCGAACGGGCCGAGTGGGTACCGGATGTGCTTGGCGCGCGCCGTCCGGCGGTGGAGAAGGCCGCCCGTGCCGTGCTGAGCGCAGAGCCGGCGGAACTCTCCGAGGACTCGCGCGACCCGGTGGTCGATCGCTGGCGGGCCGAGGCGCGGCTACTCCTGGCTGAGCGCGACACCCGCGAGCCCGAGGAGGTCGCCATCGCGGGCCGGCTCTCCGCTTCGGCCATGATGTCGCTGATGTCTGATCCGGCGGGCTTCGCTCTGCAGCGCCGCCGCCCGGTGCCCGCCAAGCCCACTGTGGGCGCGCGCCGCGGCACCCGCTTCCACGCCTGGATCCAGGAGTACTACCACCGCGCCGCGCTCATCGATGCCGAGGACATCATCAGCGGCGTGGAGGAGGCCGTCCCCTCCGATGCGGACCTGGTGCAGTTGCGCGAGCACTTCGCGGCCTCCCCGTGGGCGCAGCGCACCCCGGTGGCCATTGAGACCGACCTGCTCACGCCGGTGGGCGGCACCATCGTGCGCTGCCGGATCGATGCCGTCTTCCCCGACCACGAACATCCCGGCGGCTTCATCGTGGTGGACTGGAAGACCGGACGCCCGCCCGTGGACGCGCAGGAGCTCGCGGTCAAGGAGATGCAGCTGGCGCTGTACCGCCTCGCATGGGCGCGCGAGCGTCAGGTGCCGCTGGAGCAGGTGCGGGCCGCCTTCCAGTACATCGGCCATGACGAGCCGATCTACGCCGGGATGCTCACCGAGGATGAGATCGTCGAGCGCCTGGCCGTAGCGGCTGGGCGCCCGGACTGAGCGCGGGCCTCAGCGATCCTCGAGCCGTTCGCCGAGGTGGAGTTGCTCGGTCTCTTCCGCTGGGCCGGCGATGCGGTGCGGGGCGGTGCCCTCCAGGTCAGTGGCCTGGTCGGCTTCGTGGTCCTCGTCGGGATCCGCGTGCTCGACGCGATCGTCGTCGGAGTCCGTGTCACCGGCCGGTTCATCCTCCTCGGGAGCGACCTCCCAGTGCACGGCCGGCTCGCTGCGGCCGATCTCCGGAGCGTCGGCCACGTCCTCTTCCAGCGTGCGCAGCATGGCCGTGGCGTCGTCCACGATCGTGGCGTCCTCGGTGCGCACGCCGTGCAGCAACCAACGCGCCAGGGCGAGTTCGGAGGCGAGCAGCGCACGGTCCATCAGGGCTGGATCCTCGGCGCCGCTGCGCGCGGCCGCATAGGCCTCAGCGATGATCGGCAGGGCGTCCTCCGGGGCGGAGGCTTGCAACCAGGCCAGGTCCTCCGCCGGATCGCTGGCATGTGCGGCCGAGAAGGAGTGGATGGCGCTCACTTCGCCGTCGTGGACCAGCACGTGTTCGGGAGCGAGATCGCCATGGACCACCACCGGTTCGAAGGTCCACAGCCGCAGGTCCTCCAGCGCCCGTTCCCAACGGTTGATCAACGCCGCGGGCACGTGCCCAGTGCGTGAGGCCTCATCCACCTCGGCCAGACGGCGTTTGCGGAAGGCCTCGGCGTCGTAGACGGGCAGGCCGAGCTCGGCCACCAGAGCGATGTCGAGCTCATGGATCGCGGCGATGGCGCGGGCAAGATCCACGGCCAGGGGGCCGCCGTCCAGTTCATCGAGCAGCACCTCGCGGCCCACGAGCGCGCGGTGGACCATGGCGCGCCCGCCCTCAGGCAGCTGGGCGAAACCGGCCGGTTGCGGCACCGCGAACGGCAGCCGCCCGGAGGAGACCTCCTCAGCCAGGCGGACCAGCAACGCGGCCTCGGCCTCCAGCGCGGCACCGGCAGCATCGGTCAGCGGAGCGCGCACCACCCAGGCGCGGCCATTGCCGTCTAGTACTCCGGTGCTCTGGAACTCGCTCGTGGTCAGCTGGGGCGGGCGCGTGGCCACCACGTCCAGGCCGGGCACTGCTGAGGTGGCGAGGGCGGCGAGAGCGAGCATCGAACGTGGCACAGGGTCACGGTAGGCCTGAGTGCCCCGCGCTGCCCGGTGCACGCGCCGAGGGGAGGGCGAGGCCCGGTTCAGCGGCGGCGGATCAGCACCACGACGTCGTCCAGAGTCGCGCGCTCGCCCTGTGGTCCGGTGGCCTGGCGCGGCCGGGTCTCGGCCAGCTCGATCTCCCACTGGCCGGGCTCGAGCTCGAGCTGGTCGATCTCCTCCTGTGGATTGAGGAAGTGGTGGTCGTGATGCGGCTTCTCGGCCCAGGGCGGGAAATCGGCGTGGGAGGTGACGAGGAGATGACCTCCGGGTGCGACGAGCGCACTGGCGCGCCGCAGGATCTCGACGCGCGCGAGTTCCACGGGGGAGTGGAAATAGCTCGCGGAAACCAGGTCGTAGACGCCGGAGGGGAGCTGGGAGAGGTCGGAGACGAGGTAGTGCGCGCCTCCCGCGGCCGCGTGGGCTGCCGCCGCTCGTGCGCGCGCGATGGCGGTGGCAGAGATGTCCATCCCGGTGGCGTTCCACCCCTGCTGTGCCAGCCAGATCGCGTCCGCCCCTTCCCCGCACCCCAGGTCCAGCGCCCGGCCCGGCGGGAGAGGAGCGGCCACGTCAGCCAGCACCTGATTGACCCGGCCGGACCAGACCCGCGGAGCGTTCGAGTACCTCGACTCCCAGAAGCTGGCGGGCGATTCGGCCGGCGAGGCGTGCAGATCATCCATGCGCTCATCGTGCACCGGGCATCCCGATTCTGGTTGCGGTTTTGCCGGTTCGGCAAAGATCGATGATTCGATCAGCCAGCCGTTGTCCACAGATGCGCCCGAGCCCTTGGCCGGAAACGAGGCCTTCCACTACATTTCTGCCACATCGTGGTCGGGGGATCGCGATCTGCACGGGGGGAGTGCCGGATGGATGACGGCGTCGCGCTACTGGAGAGCGAAGTGCGCGAGCTCGTGCGCCGGCGTGGAGTGGATCCGGCTCGTGATGCTGAGGGCATGCAGGTCCTCGTTGCCGCTGCGTTGGCTGACTATGACGATCGTTCGCTTGCCGGACTGGTGCCCCCGCTGGTGGATCCCGAGGCCGCGATCAAGGACGTCATGGACGCCGTCGCCGGTCTGGGCCCGCTCCAGCGCTATCTCGAGGACGACGAGATCGAGGAGATCTGGATCAATGAGCCGGGGAAGGTGTTTGTCGCGCGGCGTGGCCGCCCCGAACTGACCACCACCATCCTCGATGACCGGCAGGTGCGTGAGCTGGTCGAGCGCATGCTGCGGACCTCTGGTCGCCGGCTCGACCTGTCCACTCCCTTCGTGGATGCCACCTTGAGCGGCGGGGAGCGTGTCCACGTTGTCATCCCGGACATCACGACCGGATGGGCGGTCAACATCCGTAAGTTCGTCGCTCGAGCCCGCAGCCTTCCCGACATGGTCACGCTCGGGTCGCTCACACCGCAGGCTGCCGACTTCCTGCACGCGGCTGTCGTATCGGGCTTGAACGTGCTGGTCTCCGGCGCTACCCAAGCAGGCAAGACCACGATGATCCGCGCGCTCGCCGGTTCGATACCGGCCACCGAGCGCATCATCAGCTGCGAAGAGGTCTTCGAACTCAACCTCCCAGCACGCGACACCGTCGCGTTGCAGACTCGACAGGCGAACCTGGAGGGGGCGGGCGAGGTCCCGTTGCGCCGCTTGGTCAAGGAGGCGCTGCGCATGCGCCCCGACCGCCTGATCATCGGTGAGGTTCGCGAGGCTGAAGCCTTCGACATGTTGATCGCCTTGAACTCCGGCCTCCCCGGGATGTGCACCCTGCATGCCAACTCGGCCCGCGAAGCGGTGACCAAGCTATGCACGCTGCCGCTGCTCGCGGGTGAGAACGTGACCGCGTCCTTTGTCGTGCCCACTGTTGCCTCGGCGATTGATCTCGTCGTCCACCTCGACCTCGAGCGTGATGGCCGCCGCTCGGTGCGCGAGATCGTGGCGGTCACCGGTCGTGTCGAGGGGGCCGTGGTTGAGACCGCCGAGATCTTCCACCACCGTGAGGGTGCGCTGCAGCGCGCTGATGGGTATCCGCCCAAGGGCGAGGCTTTTCGTCGCGCGGGCTTCGAGTTGTCCAGCCTGCTCCATCCGGAGGTCGCCGCATGGGGGTAGTAGCGGGGCTAGTCCTGGGCGCCGGCCTCCTGAGCATCTGGTTCTCGTTCTTCGAACCGGGTCCGCCCCGGCGTCGGGTGCGGGCTGGTTGGATCGAGCGGACGCAGGACCTCTTGGTTCATGCGGGAGCTCCCACGGTGACGCCGATGGGTCTGGTTCTTGCCAGCATGGGCGTCGGCTTGGCCGCCGGGGTCGTGACTCTCGCCGTCACCGGAATCTCTACTGTCGCACTGTGCTTCACCATCATCGCGACGGGAGCGCCGTTGGTCCTGGTCCGGGCTCGCGCCCGCAAGCGACGCATGCGACTCCGCGCCGTCTGGCCGGACGTCATCGATGACATCGTCTCGGCCATCCGTGCGGGCCTGTCGTTGCCGGAGGCCTTGATCGCCATCGGGGAACGCGGCCCCGAGGAAGTGCGCGGCGAGTTCCAGCGCTTCACCGAGGACTACCGAGCAACCGGCCGCTTCGTGGAATCTCTCGATGCGCTCAAGGGTCGGTTGGCCGATCCCGTCGCTGACCGGATTTGCGAAGCCTTACGCCTGGCCCGGGAGGTCGGCGGTACGGATCTCGGAGTGCTGCTGCGCACGCTGGCGCGCATGCTCCGTGAGGACCTTCGCACTCGGGGCGAGGTCGAAGCCCGCCAATCCTGGACCGTTGCCGGAGCGCGCCTGGCTGTTGCCGCGCCCTGGGCGGTGCTGCTGCTGGTCTCGATGCGTTCCGACGGCGCGAGCGCATATGGCAGTGCCCGGGGATTGATGGTTCTCGCCGGTGGTGGGCTGAGCTGCCTGCTCGCCTACGCGCTCATGGTGCGACTGGGCCGGCTGCCGGAGGAAGGGCGGATCTTGCGATGAACCTCGCCGCAGGCGTCACCGCCGGTCTGCTACTGGGCACAGGCCTGTGCCTCATCCTGCATCTGTTGGCCCACCGTCGGCCGAGCCTGGTGGACCGGGTCGCCCCGTATGTGCGAGAACGCCCCCGCACCTCCCGACTGCTGACCGAACGCGCCGCGCACACTCCCTTCCCCACAGTGGAGCGACTGCTCGTTCCGGTTGCCCGTGACGCCGCGGGTGTCCTGGAGCGGCTCGGGTCCACCTCTGCGAGCGTACGTCGTAGGCTGCAGCTGCTCGGTTCGCCGATGAGCGTGGAGCAGTTCCGCATCGAGCAGCTCATGTGGGCCGTGCTCGGCTTGGCCATTGGCCTCGTGTTGACCGTCGTCCTCGGGTCGGTGCGCTCACTCGCGCTCGTGCCGGCGATCGCGCTCGTCCTACTCTTTGGCGCTGCCGGAGCTCTCGCCCGCGATTGGCGGCTAGGGGAGCAGGCGCGAAGCCGCCAGAGCCGCATGGCCACCGAACTGCCCGACGTCGCCGAACTGCTCTCACTGGCCGTGGCTGCGGGCGAAGGACCGATCGGCGCACTCGAGCGCGTCTCCCGCACCGCGCGAGGCGAACTCACAGCGGATGTGCGCGCCGCGCTGGCTGATGCTCGCTCCGGTATTCCCTTGTCCGAAGCACTGGAGCGGATGGCCGCCCGCACCGATGAGCCCTCTGTGGCGCGGTTCGCCGAGGGAGTGTCCACCGCCTTGGAGCGAGGCACCCCGCTCGCCGACGTGCTGCGTGCTCAGGCTCAGGATGCGCGAGATGCCGGCCGTCGGGCCTTGCTCGAATCCGGGGGACGCAAGGAGGTCACCATGATGATCCCGATCGTCTTCCTCGTCCTGCCCACCACGATCGTCTTCGCTCTCTTCCCCGGCCTCGCAGTGCTGGAGCTCGGCCTATGAACCCTCCCGCAGCAGCACGCCTCTGTGGGTGCACCCCTCTCGCTCCGTCCGCGCTCGACCACCCCGCCACCGCAAGAAAGGGAAAGCTCCATGCTTCGACTCGTCCTGCTTCTGATGAACACCCTGAGCACGCTCGCTGCGATAACTCGAGAACGATCGAGGGACGAGCGTGGCGACGTCCCCGGCTGGGTGCTGATCACCCTGATGTCCGCCGGACTGGTGGCCGTGCTCTGGGTCCTCGCGGAGGGGGCCCTGACCGATCTGTTCTCCAGTGCCATGGAGACCGTGCTTTCCCGGTGACGGGCGCTCGTACGGACGGTGAGCGGGGCTCGGCGGTCGCAGAGTTCACCCTCGTTGCCGGGCTGCTCGTGCTGGTGGCTCTGACCGTCATGCAGCTTGCTCTGGCCCTGCACGTACGCAATGTGCTCACCGATGCCGCAGCTGAGGGGGCTCGCCATGCCGCGCTCGAAGGGGCCGCGGAGGACGCGGGCACTCAACGCACCCGCGATCTCATCACGGCGACACTGACCGTCAGCTACGCGGAGAACATCCGGACGTCGACCATCATCAGCGAGGGCGTCGAACTGCGCCGCGTGGAGGTCAGCGCCCCGCTGCCTCTCGTGGGACTCGTCGGCCCGGCCGGCGTGCTGGAGGTGCGCGGTCACGCGGTCGTGGAAGGGACGACATGACCGAAAGGATGGGTGTGTCTCACCGGCAGATCGGCGCGCGCGGCGCGTTTCGCCACCCGACTGATCCTCAGGGCGGCACGCGCACCACCCATGGCGAGCAGGGCGGCGCACTGGTCGAGTTCCTGGGCGGCATGGTCGTGCTTCTTGTCCCGCTGGTGTATCTGGTGCTCACGCTCAGTCAGGTGCAGGCGGCGGCCTTCGCCGCTGAAGGGGCCGCTCGCGAAGCCGGCCGCCATCTCGCCACGGCGCCCAGCATGGAGCAAGGACTACGCTCGGCGCAGATCGCCGTCGTGACAGCCTTCGCCGATCATGGTTTAGTCGTCGACGCCTCCCACGCACTTGACGTGCACTGCCTGGCAGACCCCTGCTTGGAGCCAGGGGCGCATCTGGGTATCGACGTCGGCATTGAGGTGCCGCTGCCCGTGCCTGACTTCCTGAGCGGAGCAGTGCCGGTAGCGGTGCCCGTCAACGCCAGCCATGTCGTCGCGGTACCTGAGCTGCGCGGTGCCCGATGAATGCCCGCCGCTCCCGGCGGCCGGGCTCGGGCGAGGACGGCGGGATCCTGGTCCTCACCATGGGACTCATGGCGATCGCCGCCGGTCTGATTCTGGTGGTCGCTTCCGTCTCGGCACTACATATCGAACACAAACGGCTTCTGGCCCTGGCTGACAGTGCCGCTGTTGCGGCCGCCGACGCGCTCGATGAGTCCTACTTCGAGGTGCGCGGTGCCGAGCTGCCCCTGTCCGATGCGAGTGTGCTCGCCGCCGTGGAAGAGCACCTCGCCGCGCAACCGCCGGCCCTGCTCGAGCGCTTCGACCACCTGACCATCGTCAGCCCCACGGGGAGCCCGGACGGCTCCAGCGCCCAGGTGAGCCTGGGCGCGGTCACCTCGCCGGCCTTTCTCCCCTTCGGCCTGGTCCCGGGGCGTGAGGGCTTCGCCCTCGAGGTCACTGCCACCGCGCGCGCCGCCCCGTGAGGTGAGCGGCCGATCCCGGCCCGATCAGCCCGCGCGCACCCGCACACTCACCGCATTGGCCCACGGGTCCTCGAAACTCACCGCCCGGCCGTCGTCGCGCACCGGCACGCGGTAGTGCTCCAGCCGCTCGGCCAGCGCTCCGGCGTCGTCGTCGCTGGGCACCTCGATATCGACGCGGCCCAGGCCCAGTGTCTGGGCCCGCGGGCCCGCCCCGCGGCTGCGCCAGACGTTCATCGCCATGTGGTGGTGGTAACCGCCGGCACTGACGAACACGGCTTGGTCGCCCAGCGCGAGGGTGACGTCGAAGCCCAGCTTCGTGGCATAGAAGTCACGCGCCGTGGTCACATCGCCCACCGAGAGATGAATGTGGCCCACACGCGCATCTCCCGTTCCTGGCTGCGCTCCCTGATCCCAATGCTGGCGCAGGAACTCGTGGGGGTCGAGGAAGAGTGTGCCCATCTCTAGCTGACCGTGCGTCCAGCTCCATTGTGTGCGGTCGCGGTCCCAGTACAACTCCACGCCGTTGCCCTCGGGGTCATCGAAGTAGAAGGCTTTGCTGACCAGGTGGTCGGCGGAACCGGTGAAGGATCCCGGGCGCAGTTGCGCCACGGAAGCCACCGCGGCAGCCAGGTCGGCCTCCGTGTCGAAGACAATCGCGTTGTGGAACAGGCCTGCGTCACTGGGCGAGGCATGCCGCAGGCTCGGAGTGTTAACGAGCACCACCACCGGGCGGCCGGGCCGTCCGAGGGTCACCACCGGTCCGCGCTGCTCCAACACGGTCAGTCCCACCCCGTCGCGGTAGTAGGCGGTCATGCCGTCCAGGTCCGCGACGTTGAGCGTGACCGCGCCCATCGTGGTGCTGGCGGCGAGTGTCGTGCTCATGGGTATGTTCATCGTCCTCTGGGTTCAGGTGTTTCGCTGCGGACGCTCGGCGGCCTGCTCGTTCAGATGCGCCCGCATCGCTGCGGCGGCCTCGCCCAGGCTGGCGAGCTGCTGGGGGGTGAAAGCGTCGAGGAACAGCTCCTTGACCGCCTCCAGGTGGGGGCGGGTGCTGGCGTGGAAGGCCCGGGAGCCCTCCTCGGTGAGCACCACCCGCGAGCCGCGGGCGTCCTCTGCGCAGGCCTCCCGGCGCACTAGCCCGCGCTTCTCCATCCGGCCGAGCTGGCCGGAGAGGCGGCTGCGCTCCCACTCGATGTGCGCCGCGAGCTCCGACGAGCGCAGCGCACCCCCCTCGGTCTCGGCGAGTGCGAGGAGCACCTTGTAGTCCCCGCTCGAGAGCTGCGAGCTCTGCTGCAGCCGCGTCTCGATGCGTGCGCGCACGGCCTCGAAGGCCTCCAGGTGTGCCCGCCAGACCGCGAGTTCCTCGCTGGTGGGGAGCTGCCGACGTCGGGTTGTTCCCATCACGCCTCCATGGTAGTTGACATGTGAACCATATGGCGGGATGATTCACGTGTCAATCACATGACACCGGTGTTATCGAAGGCGGGAGCAACGCACATGGACGTTTCGCAGATCGAGTTCGGGATCGACAGCTTCGGGGATCTGCCGCGCGACGATCGCGGGGAGCTGTACTCGCACGCGGAGGCGATCCGCGCCGTGGTCGCCGAGGCCGTGCTCGCCGATCAGATCGGGATCGATGTGGTGGCCCTGGGGGAGCACCACCGATCGGAGTTCGCCATCTCCAGCCCGGAAACCGTGCTGGCCGGCATCGCCACGGCCACCGAGCGCATTCGTCTCGCCTCGGGCGTGACGGTGCTGTCCTCCGACGATCCGGTGCGGGTTTTCCAGCGGTTCGCCACCGTGGACGCGCTCTCCCACGGTCGTGCCGAGGTCATCCTCGGCCGGGGGTCCTTCACCGAGTCGTTCCCGCTGTTCGGATATGACCTCAAGGACTACGAGCTGCTCTTCGACGAGAAGATCGACCTCTTCCATCACCTGCTGGACGAGAAGCCCGTGACGTGGTCCGGCACCACCCGCGCACCCCTGCACGAGGCGGACGTGTTCCCCAAGACCGAATCGGGGCGGCTGAACACCTGGGTGGGCGTGGGTGGATCGCCGCAGTCGGTTATCCGGACCGCGAAGTACGGCTTCCGGCTCATGCTCGCGATCATCGGCGGCACACCCGACCGCTTCGCCCCCTACGTGGATCTGTACCGCCGGGCGCACGAGCAGCTCGGCACCGCAGCCCAGCCGGTAGGCATGCACTCACCCGGCTTGATCGCCGCCACCGACGAGGAAGCCAAAGAGGTCTACTATCCCGGCTACAAGGAGCTGCACGACCGCATCGGCGCCGAACGCGGCTGGCCGCCGGTCCAGCGCAGCACCTTCGAGGCCGAGGTCAAGCACGGCTCGCTGTACGTGGGCTCGGTGGAGACAGTCGCGGCAAAGATCGCGCGTGCCATCCGGGCGCTCGGCGTGGGACGCTTCGACATGATCTACTCCACCGCCGGCGCGATCTCCGCCACCGCCCGGATGCGCTCGGTCGAGCTGTACGGCACCCAGGTCATCCCGCGAGTGCGCGAGCTCCTGGCCGAGGAGCTCGTGGCCCCGGCGGCCGGCGCGCGATGACCGCCACCCTCGGCATCCTCGGCGCGGGGAAGTTCGGCACCGTCCTGGCACGGCTGGCCGTGGCGGCCGGCTACCGGGTGCTCATTGCCGGGTCCGGCGATCCTGCCCGGATCGAACTGACCACCGAGGTACTCACCCCCGGAGCCACCGCCGCCTGGCCCGCCGAGGCCGCCCAAGCTGCCGACGTGGTCATTCTTGCGTTGCCGCTGGGCAAGTACCGCACGCTCCCGGCCCAGGAACTGGCGGGGAAGCTCGTGGTCGACGCCATGAACCACTGGTGGGAGGTCGACGGCCCGCGCGAGACGATCCTCGCTCCGGGGCTCTCCTCGAGCGAGGCGGTGCAGGAATTCCTGGGCGCGCGAGTGGTCAAAGCCCTCAATCACGTGGGCTACCACGACTTCGAAGACGGGGCTCGGCCCGCCGGCAGCGCAGGGCGCAAGGCGATCGCCGTGGCCGGTGACCTCCCCGAGGATCTCGCCGCCGTGGCCGAGCTGGTGGACGCACTCGGCTTTGATCCACTGCCCATCGGTGATCTCGCCGCGGGAGCCCACCTCGAGCCCGGCAACCCGGCCTTCGGCGCGAACCTCGAGGCCGACCAGCTCCGCGAGCTGCTCTCGGCCGCAGCATCTCGCGACACTTCACGAGCCTGAACCGCCCGGCCGCAACCCAGGAGCACAGAGGAGGACGACGTACATGAGCGAAGAACACCAGGACACCCCCGGCACACCCGTGACGGTGAGCCTCGATAGCGCCGAGCCCATCAGCGCCTACATCGTGAGCACTGCCGGCGGAGAGCAGGAGGGCAGGGCCGAGTTCCTCGAATCCGGTATGCCAGGCCAGGCCCGGATCTTCTTCCACACCGAGGTTGACCCGGCCTCCCGCGGTCGCGGGCTGGGGGCGATCCTCGTGCGCCAGGCCCTCGCAGACAGCATTCGTGACGGCGTCCCGGTCGTGCCCGTGTGCGCGCTGTTCGCCCGATATCTGGAGCAGCACGGCGCGGAGTTCCTCGAAGCGGGTGGAAACTACCGCGAGCCGACCGCAGCGGACATCGCCCTCCTCAAGCAGGTGACCGGCCGTGCCTGAGCGTGCCCGACGGAGGATTCTGCGATGACGAACCTGGAGAAAGACCCCGAGGTGGACGTCCTGGAGTCGGGCCGGGCTGGCGCCGCCGTGCAAGCGCTTGAACCGCGCCTGGTCCCGCTCGGCGGCCCGCGTGCGATGACGGTCTACCGCACGCTGCCCCAGCGAGGACGGTCGCTGGTGGGGGCCTGGTGCTTCCTGGACCACTACGGCCCCGACGACGTCGCGACCACCGGCGGGATGCAGGTGCCGCGGCATCCGCATACGGGCCTGGCCACGGTGTCCTGGCTCTTCGACGGGCGCATCGAGCATCTCGACTCCGGCGACCATGCGGCCACGGTGGTGCCCGGGGAGCTCAACCTCATGATCGCCGGCCGCGGCATCACCCACCAGGAAATCAGCGACACCGGCAGCACTCGCCTGCACGGCGTCCAGCTCTGGTACGCCCTGCCGGACGAGGCACGCTTCGGTGAGAACGAGTTCGTGCACTACCGGCCCGAGCCGGTGCACCTGCCCGGGGCCACGGCGCGGATCTTCCTCGGTGAACTCCTCGGCTCGGCATCCCCGGTCCGCACCCGCACCCCCGACCTGCTCGGCGCGGAGCTCATCCTCGAACCCGGCGCCTCCGTAGTGCTGGACGTCCGTGCCGATTTCGAGTACGCGGTGCTGGCGGAGAACGATGAGGTCGAGGTCAATGCGGCCACCGTCGAGCACCGCTCACTGGCGTACATCCCTCCCGGCTCCACCACCCTGGTGATTGCCTCACGTGGCGCTCGGGCGCGCGTCATCCTGATCGGCGGCGTGCCGCTGGGGGAGCAGATCGTGATGTGGTGGAACTTCGTCGGCCGCGACCATGACGAGATCGCCGCCTTCCGCCGCCGCTATCAGGCCGAGCTCGGCTTCGAGGCTCCCGACCCGGCAGACGCCGGCTTGCCCGCCCTGTTCGGAGACTTCCCCGACGGCCAACCCGCCCCGCTGCCGGCCCCGCCCTTGCCAAACATCAGGCTGCGGCCACGCGCCTGAACGCTCGGGGGCCGAGGAGCTGGCGGGATGCTACTCAGGAACGTCGTCCATGGCGAACACGTAGTAGGTGTGGCCCGGCGCGGAGACTTCGGCCACCCGGCCTCCCGGGATCGGCACCGGAGAGCCCGCACGCAGGTCCGGGTGCGCCCCCAGCCACTGGCCCAGATCCTCCACGAGGTACATCGGGCCCGCGCTGCCGAAACCCACCGTGCTATCGAGCATCAGCTGCGACGCCACGCCCGGCATCTGCAGGGCGACGGTGTGCTCACCCTCCCGCCAGGCCTCGTCCCATCCGAGATTGCGGTAGTGCTGCACCGCTGCGACCAGGTCTTCCACGGGCTGGAAGAAGAACGTGAAGAGCATGGTGCCTCCGCCGTCGATCCGCTAGTGGTTCCGACTCTAGGGCACGCCCTCCTGTGATTCGCGAGTTCCGCCCGCAGCCGTCTGCCCATCCGGTGGCACCGGGCGTGGGCGGCGCCCGCCAGTGACGGGCCCGCCCACGGTCGGCATCATTCAGCGCAGTCTCAGTGCTGAGCGATCACTCCATGGTTCCGGTGAACTCGCCGGCCAGTTCCTCGCCCACCCGTTCGCCGTCCTCGTCGCGCGCGGTGAACCGTGCCACCACGGTGTAGGCCTCACCGGGCTGGTGCAACACGACCTCGCCGAACGAGTACTGCTCACCGGTGCCCAGCTCGAAGACTTCCTGGCTGAGCGAGTCGGTGTTGACCGCATTGGTGTTCACCTCGTGCGTCTCCATCAGCGATGAATCCGCCACCGAAGGCTGCTGCATGTAGGGCCAGCTGTCATAGCGCAGGCTCGCCTCCACCAGTCCATAGGAGAGGTTGACCGGCTCTCCGTGGTTGGTGACGACGTAGTTCAGTACCACCACGTCATCGCCTTCGGACACGATCGGCTCATCGGTCTCCGGGTCGGCCCAGATGCTCGAGCGCGTGGCCTGGTCCACGGCCACCTGGAAGACCTCGACGGTCACGTCACCAAGTTCGGCGGTGCCGATCGACTCCCCGACCGTGGTGACCGGGTTGGCCCAGTCCGGTTCGCCGTCTGCGGAGGCGCCGTCGTCTCCGGCCTCGTCGACCTCGGCCTCGTCCTCCGCATCCTCGGTTTCCTCCTCGGGCTCGGTCTCGTCCGGGGCATCCTCGGCGTCGTCGGTCTCCTCGACCGCAGGGGCGTCGTCCTCAGCCGACTCGGGGCCCTCGGCGTCGTCCCCGCACGCGGCGAGAAGGAGTGAGGCGGTGGCCAGCACAGCCGGGGCAGTGAAACGGGTGATGGAGAGAGGCATGGTGGGTTGGGCTCCTGAGGTCGACGTTCGCCTGGTTCGGCGACGCACGAATGTGAGGCGGTCCGAGGCGGACCATTCCTCACGGTAGGACGTGCCGACGGTCCATCGGGCGGCCAGCGGCACATAGACGTGCGTCTTGTGTCACGTCGGCATAGTGTGGCCATACCGGAGGTCAAGGGCGGGTCAGGAGGCGGCTAGCGGTCGGCCCGCTCGGTCAGCATGTAGTCAACACGAAGGGGTCCCGCCTTCCGTATACAGTAGAGGTGTATGGATATCGACCCCCGGCGACTGGCCTTCCTCCTGGCCGTCAGCCGTTCCGGAGGCGTGCTGGCCGCAGCCGAGGCGCTCGCCGTCAGTCCCTCAGCCGTCTCTCAGCAGATCGCCCGCCTCGAACTCGAGACGGGCGTGAAGGTTCTCGACCGGCAGCCCGCCGGCGCGATTCTCACCCCGGCGGGGCGGGTCCTCGCCGAGACCGCAGAACGCATCGAGAACGATCTCGGCGACGCTCGCCGCAGCCTCGCCGAACTCGAGGGCGACGTCTCCGGTGTGGTCACCGTCGGCGCCTTCCAGACCGTTATTCGCGCGGTGCTGGTGCCTCTGCTCGCCGAACTGGACCAGACGCTGCCCGGCATCGAACTCGTGGTGCACGAGGTGGGCTCAGAAGCCGGGCTGCGCGGGCTGCGCCGCGGTGAGCTCGATCTGCTCGTGACCGACCACGACGTCTCTCCGCCCGATTCCCCACCCGCCGGAGTCAAAGACGTGCCCTTCCTCGACGAACCGTGGGTGGTGGCCCTGCCGGCCGGTGATGCCGCCCCCACCGTGCTGGAGGACTTCGCCGAGCGCACCTGGATCTTCCCCGAGCACCGCGGCGCCACCGCTGACGCCCTGGCCCGGCTCACTCGCGAGGTTCCGCTGCGCGGGAAGGCCCGGCACACCTACCACGACTTCGACGTCGCGCTCTCGATGGTGGAGGCTGGGCTCGGCATCGCTTTGCTCCCGGCCCTGGCCGTCCGACGCATCCTGCCCGCAGGCGTGCAGTGGGCCGCGCTCCCCGGGCTCGGGCAGCGCCGCCTCGTGGTCAGTCACCGCGTGACCCGGACCGAACCGCGCGTGGCCACCTCCGCCGTGCTGGAACAGATGATCGCCGTGGCCGCCGCACTCGGCCCTCTCACTCCGGTGCGAGTGACCGCATGAGCTTCCCTGCGCGGGTACGGCCACCCATCGGCCTGATCCTCATCCTCGGTTCCATGGCCGCCCTCCCGGCGGTGACCACCGACCTCTACCTGCCCTCGATGCCCGAGGTGGTCCGCGAGCTCGAGACCACCGAGACCCTCGTGCACGCCACCATCACCGGCGTGCTCATCGGCGGGGCCATCGGGCAGCTCATCACCGGCCCGATCTCGGACCGCTACGGCCGTCGCCGGCCGGTGATGGTCGGCGTGGCCATTCACTGCGTGGCCTCCCTGCTGTGCGTCTTCGCCCCCGAAATCTTCTCCCTGCTGGCGCTGCGGGTCATTCAGGGCATCGGCAACGCCACGGCCACCGTGACCGCCATGGCCGTCATCCGTGACCGCTACACCGGCGCCGGAGCCTCGGTGTTGATGTCCCGGCTGATGCTGGTCATCGGCGTCGCCCCCCTGCTGGCCCCCACTGCCGGCGGGCTCATCGCCGACATCTGGCACTGGCGCGCCACTTTCGTGGCCCTGGCAATCATGGGCGTCCTGCTCATGGTCTTCATCTTCTTCGGGCTGCGCGAATCCCTCCCGCCCGAACGCCGCCAACCCGGAGGGCTCCGCCCCGCCCTGGGCGGATACAAGCGGCTGGTCACCGACGGCCGGTTCATGGCCCTCGCGGTGATGCCGGGCCTGGGTATGGCCGTGATCATTGCCTACGTGGCCGCCTCGCCCTTCGTGATGCAGCAGGACTTCGGGCTGAGTGAGACCCAGTTCGCCCTGGCCTTCGCCGCCAACGGTGCCGGGCTGATCATCGCCTCGCAGCTCAACGCCTCCCTGGCCAACCGGGTCAGCCCACTCGCCATCATCCGCGTGACCGCACCGCTGACCGTGGCCCTGGGCATCTGGCTGCTGATCGCGGCCGGTGCCGAAGCGCCCGGGGAGTTCGATCTCGGCGCCATGCTCACCCTCATGGTGCCGCTGTTCCTGATGCTCTCCTCGGCCTCGATGCTCATGCCCAACACCGTGGCGCTCGCTCTCTCGCGCTACGGAGAGCGGGCCGGATCGGCCGCATCGGTGGTCGGTTCCTTGCAGGCCGGGCTTGCCGGCGGCATCGCGCTGCTGGTCGGCGCCGTCGGGGGCGGGCATGCTGGCGCCGCTGACATGGCCGTGGTGATGCTGGGCTCCTCCGTGGTCGCCCTGGTCATCCTGGCGATCGCCACCCCCGCCTACCGCCGCAGGCGGGTCTAGCCTCAGCCGCCGGGCTCCGCGGCAGCCCGCCACGCCACGGAGTGGCCACTCCTCGGCAGCGCCTCGCATCCAGCAGGTAGTCTCGATCCTTGTGGCCATTGACTTCTCCGCTGAGATCTCCCAGCTCCGCAGCACCTACGAATCGATCCGGGCCGTCACCGACCCCGAGGCGCTGAAAGCCACCGTCGCCGAGCTCTCCGAGCAGGCGGCCGATCCGGGCCTCTGGGATGACCCCGAGGCCGCCCAGAAGCTGAACACCCGCCTCTCCCACGCCCAGTCCGATCTCAAGCGCGTGGAGCAGATGGGGGAGCGGATCGCGGATCTCGAGGCGCTCGTCGAGCTCGGGCAGGAAGAAACCGGCGACGATGCCGACGCCTTCATGGAGGACGCCAGCGCCGAACTCGCCTCTGTGCGCCAAGCCCTCGGTCAGCTCGAGGTCCGCACCCTGCTGGACGGCGAGTACGACGAGCGCGAAGCGGTGGTCACCATCCGCGCCGGGGCCGGGGGAGTGGACGCCGCCGACTTCGCAGAAATGCTGTTGCGCATGTACTCCCGCTGGGCCGAGCGCCACGACTACCCCATCAAGGTGCTGGACACCTCCTACGCCGAGGAGGCCGGGCTGAAGTCCGCGACCTTCGAGGTGAACGTGCCCTACGCCTTCGGCAACCTCTCCGTAGAGGCCGGAACGCACCGCCTGGTGCGCATCTCGCCCTTCGACAACCAGGGCCGGCGCCAGACCTCCTTCGCCGCCGTCGAGGTCATCCCGCTCATCGAGCAGACCGATCATGTCGAGATCCCGGAGAACGAGATCAAGGTGGATGTCTTCCGCTCCTCGGGCCCGGGCGGGCAGTCGGTCAACACCACCGACTCGGCGGTGCGCATGACCCACATCCCCACCGGCATCGTGGTCTCCATGCAGAACGAGAAATCGCAGATCCAGAACCGGGCCGCCGCCATGCGAGTCCTCCAGTCACGGCTGCTGTTGCAGCGCCAGCAGGAGGAGAAGGCGATGAAGAAGGAGATGGCCGGCGACGTCAAGGCCTCCTGGGGCGATCAGATGCGCTCCTACGTGCTCCAGCCGTACCAGATGGTCAAGGACCTGCGCACCGAGTTCGAGTCCGGGAACACCCAGGCGATCTTCGACGGTGAGATCGACGGCTTCATCGATGCCGGGATCCGCTGGCGCAAGTACGAGCAGGCGGCTGCCGCAGCCGAGTGAGCCGCCACGCAGGGCGCGCCTCGGCGTGTCGCGCCGGGTCACAGCACGGTCACGGATAGCCTCGCCGCCAGGCCGGCGTTGCATCTTCCCCCATCGTCGAGTGCCGGCCGGTGGTTGTTGTGATCAGGTTCGAGAACGTCACGAAGGTCTACGCGCGCGGCGCCAGGCCCGCTTTGGATGAGGTCTCTCTCGAGGTCGAGCGAGGCGAGTTCGTCTTTCTCGTCGGCTCCTCCGGCTCGGGGAAGTCGACCTTCATCCGGCTGATCATGCGCGAGGAGCGCCCCACTGCCGGGCAGATCCACGCCCTGGGCAAGGATCTCGGCCAGCTCTCCCGCTGGAAGGTTCCCCACTACCGGCGTCGTATCGGCACGGTCTTCCAGGACTTCCGCCTTCTGAGCTCCAAGAACGTCTTCGAGAACGTGGCCATCGCCCCGCAGGTGACCGGCAGGCCCAGGCACTACGTGCATACGGCCGTGCCCGAAGTGCTCGAGCTCGTGGGGCTCGACGGCAAGGAGAAGCGCCTCCCGCATGAACTCTCCGGCGGTGAGCAGCAGCGCGTGGCGATCGCCCGCGCCATGGTCAACCGCCCCGCTGTCCTCCTGGCGGACGAACCGACCGGCAACCTCGACCCCACCACCTCGATCGGCATCATGCGCCTCCTCGACCGGATCAACCGCACCGGAACCACCGTGGTCATGGCCACCCACGACGACGAGATCGTCGACCAGATGCGCAAGCGCGTGGTCGAACTCGCCGACGGTGCGCTCGTGCGTGACCAGTCCCGCGGCGTCTACGGCGCGAAGCGATAAGGGCCGGTATGAGACTGCGATTCGTCCTCAGCCAGACCTTCCAGGGCATCTCTCGCAACTTCGCCATGAGCGTCTCCGTCGCTCTGGTGACCTTCGTGTCCCTGATGTTCGTCGGCGCCGCAGCCCTGCTGCAGATCCAGGTCGAGAAGCTCAAGGACGACTGGTACGACCGCGTGGAGGTCTCGGCCTTCATGTGCGCGGACGAATCAGCCACTCTCAACTGTGCCGGCGGTGAGGCCACCGAGGAGCAGATCGAGGAGATCGAGGAACTGCTCGAATCCGAGGCGCTGGCTCCTTACGTGGACGAAGTCTTCTTCGAGACCAAGGAGGAGGCCTTCGCCGCCTTCCAGCAGCAGATGGAGGGCACCGTCTGGGCACAGACCGTCAGCGTGGAGCAGATGCAGGTCTCCTTCCGCATCTCCCTGGTCGACCCCGAGCAGTACCAGATCGTCGCCGACGAGCTCTCCGGCCGCCCCGGAGTGGAGGACGTGCGTGACCAGCGGGAGCAACTGGAACCGCTCTTCCTCATCCTCAACCGCGCGACCTTGCTTTCCGCGGGCCTGGCCGGCGTCATGATCCTCACCGCGGTGCTGCTGATCACCACCACCATCCGGCTCTCGGCCATGTCCCGGCGCCGCGAGACCGGCATCATGCGCCTGGTGGGGGCCTCGAACATCTTCATCCAACTGCCCTTCATGCTCGAAGGTGCCATCGCCGCCCTGGTGGGCGCTGGCCTGGCCGTCGGCGGGCTCTACCTCGGTGTGGAGCATCTTGTGGGCGGCTGGCTGGCCTCCGACACCCCCTGGGTGCAGTTCATTTCCGGCGGCGACGTCCTGCTCGTCGCCCCCTTCCTCCTGCTCGCCGCGATCCTCGTGGCGGGTCTCACGTCCATGGTCACGCTCGGCCGATATACGAAAGTCTGAGGTGAACTCGTGCGCAGCTCTTCCCCCCGCCGCACACGCCCTTCCACCCAGCGCAGCCGGACACCGGCCAGGCGCGGCACACTCGCCACCCTGGTCGCACTCCTCGCGCTGGCGCTCACCGTCCCCTTCGCCACCGCCGATGACCGTAGTGAACTGGTGCGCGAGCAGGAGGAGAACGAGCGCCGCCAGGCGGAGCTGCAATCCTCTCTCGAAGGCGTCGAGACTGAGCTGGCCGAGACGTACCTCGATCTGGAGGCCGCCCGCCAGCGCCTCCCGATCGCGCAGCAGGAACTCGCCGACGCCGAGGACGACCTCGCCGCGGCCGAGGCAGCGCTGATCGAGGCCGAACGTGACCTCGCCGCGGCCGAGAGCCGCCAAGAGCAGGTCGCAAGCCGCCTGGAGCTCGCCGAGAGCGAGGCCGCAGGCATGAGAGAACAGATCGCGGAGACCGCAGACATGATCGGCGGCACCCAGGCCGCCCTGGGGGATCTTGCCCGCTCGGTCTACCGCGGCGACCACACCACCTCCACCCTCGACGTCGTGCTCGGCTCAGCCAGCTCGGCCGACTTCCTGCGCAGCTACTCGGTCACCAACACCGCCGTGAGCTCCCAGACCCAGGTGCTGCGTGACCTCGAAGAGGCCGAGGCGGTCCAGCGCAACCAGCAGGAGCGCCTCGATGCGGTGACCGACCGCGTCGGGGAACTGCGCGATGCAGCCGACGCCGCCGTCGCCGACGCTGACCAGGCCCGTGCCGATGCCGACACGGCCGTGGCGGCCGCTGACCAGGCCCGCGACGACGCCGAGGCCGCGAAGACCGCCATCGAAACAGCCCAGGCCGATGCCACGGCATTGGCCGAGCAGCTGGAGAACCAGCAGGGCGAGTACCAGGATCAGATCGCCCGGATCGAGTCCGACCAGGCCGACCTCTCCGAACGGATCGCCCAGATCGACGAAGAGAACCGCCGCGAGCGCGAGCGGCAACGTGAACGGGAGCGCGAACGCGAGGCAGAGCGGGCGCGTCAGGCAGAGCAAGCACAACGGCAGTCCGGCTCCAGTGGCACCGCGGCTCCACCGGCCCCGCCTCCGCCCCCGCCGCCGGCGAGTTCGGCACCGAACGGCTCCCGGTTCATCACCCCGGTGCCACGACCGGTCACCATCACCTCCGGCTTCGGCTGGCGCATCTACCCCATCACCGGTCAGCGGGCCCTGCACGCCGGAGTCGACCTACGTTCAGCCTGCGGTCAGGAGCAGGTGGCGATCGCCGACGGCGTGGTCGCCGAGGTGCGCCCGGTGGGATCCACGCCCACCTCCGGGAACCAGGTGCTCATCAACCACGGCGTGATGTCGGATGGGAACTCCTACATCTCGGTGACCAACCACCTCTCGGGCTTCGCGGTCCGGGCAGGCCAGCGCGTCTCCCAGGGGCAGGTGGTCGGCTACACCGGCGCCACCGGCATGGTCACCGGCTGCCACGTGCACCTGGAGATCTGGCGGAACGGGACCGCGATCGATCCCATGACCCAGCTGTAGAGCCGTTCAGAGCCGGCCGGCCGCCTTGAGCGCCAGGTACTTGTCCGCCAGTGCGGGCGCGAGATCCTCAGGTTCGGCCTCGACGACCTCCACCCGGCGGCGGCGGAGCCGCTCGGCGGTGGCGCGGCGCTCCAGAGCCTCACGCTCGGCGGCCGCGGCATCGTAGATCCGCTCAGGTGAGGTGCGGTCGGCGCGCAGCGCCGCTGTCTCGGGGTCCGAGGCTGAGGCGAGGACCACGGTGTGATCCCGGGCGAGCGCAGCTGCTGCGGGAAGTAAGCCCGAGACGGTACTGGAGGGATCCAGGGCCGTCATCAGCACCACCAGGGAACGCTGAGAGAGCATGTCGCGCGCCGCCTGGGTCACGGTCACCGTGTCCAGGGCGACGAGTGAAGGCTCCACCGTGGCCAGGGAGTGGGCCAGGGCGCTCATGAGCTGTGGGCCGGCCTGCCCACTGACGCGGGCACGCAGCCGCGTGTCCACCGCCACCAGATCCACCCGATCGCCGGCCTTGGTGGCCAGGGCCGCGAGCAGGAGGGCCGCCTCGATCTGGGCGTCCAGGCGCGGGGCTTCACCCAGCCGCGCCGCGGACAGGCGCGCCACGTCGATCACGATCAGCACGCGGCGGTCGCGCTCGGGCCTCCAGGTGCGCACCACGACGTCGGCGCCACGAGCCGAGGCACGCCAGTCGATGGAGCGGACGTCATCGCCGTCGACGTACTCGCGCAGCGAGTCGAACTCCGTGCCCTGGCCGCGCGAGAGCAGGGTGGTCTGGCCGTCGATCTCGCGCAATCGTGCGAGCTTCGAGGGGAGGTGGCGGCGCGACCGGAACGGCGGCAGCACCACGATCGAGGCCGGCGCCTCGAGGGAGCGCTGCCGGAACCCCAATCCGAGCGGGCCCACTGACCGGATGGTGACCAGATCGGCCTCCAGCCGCCCGCGCCGGGTCGCGAGCAGACCGGTGCGCACGCGGCGGCGTTCCCCGGCCGGGACCTGCACCCGGTGGCGATTGGTGGCAGCGCCCGCCGAGGGAGGCCAGGCATCGCGCACCAGGCCGCGCAGGGTGCGAGTGCCGGCATTCGTGAGCAGGAGGGCACTCGAGGTCGGCTCGCCCGGGCGCACCGAGAGCGGAGGAGTGCGGTCCAGTTCGATGCGCCGGGGTGAGGCCGCCAGGAGCGCGTCGACGAGCACGGCCAGCACCACCAGCAGGATCCAGCTCAGCACGGTGGCCGGGCGCGGCCACAGCAGCGCCGGGAGGGCCCCTGCGGCCATCACGGCCGCGGCGCGGACCGTGGGGAGCATCAGCGAGGCACCGGCACGGTGGCGAGGATGCCATCCAGCACGGACTCGGCGGTCACGCCCTCCAACTCCGCCTCGGCCTGGAGCTGGACCCGGTGGCGCAACGTGGTGTGGGTCAGTGCCTTGACGTCGTCCGGAGTCACGTAGCTACGCCCGGAGAGCCAGGCCCAGGCCCGTGCCGTGCGCAGCAGGGCCGTGGCACCTCGCGGCGAGACGCCCTGAGCCAGTGACGGAGACGTGCGGGTGGCGCGAACGATGTCCACCGCGTAGCCGATCACCTCGCGGGAGATCTGCACCTGGGCGATCTCCGCTCGGGCGTCGGCCAAGTCCTCCGGCCCCGCGACCACGGACACCCCGGCGGCCTGGAGATCCCGAGGGTCGAAACCGTGCGTGTGCCGGTTCAGCACCTCGATCTCCTGCTCGCGCTCGGGGATCGGGAGCAAGACCTTCAGCAAGAAGCGGTCCAGCTGCGCCTCAGGCAGTGGATAGGTGCCCTCGTACTCGATGGGGTTCTGGGTGGCGATCACCATGAAGGGGTCCGGCACCGGCTTGGGGTCGCCCTCGACCGAGACCTGGCGTTCCTCCATGGCCTCCAACAGCGCCGCCTGGGTCTTGGGAGGGGTGCGGTTGATCTCATCGGCGAGCATCAGGTTGGTGAAGACCGGGCCCTCCCGGAAGTGGAACTCGGCGGTCCGCGCGTCGTAGACCAGGGAGCCGGTGACATCGCCCGGCATGAGGTCGGGGGTGAACTGCACGCGCTTCGTGCCGAGCTTGAGGGTGGCCGCGAGGGTGCGCACCAGGAGGGTTTTGGCCACCCCGGGTACCCCTTCGAGCAGCACATGTCCCTGGCAGAGCAGCCCGATGACCAGACCGGTCACGGCGGCATCCTGGCCCACCACCGCCTTGCCGATCTCGGTTCGCAGCGCTGCGAGCTTGGCCCGCGCGGGGGACTCTTCCGCTGCCGGCCCTGAGGGGGCTGACGGCGCTACCGGATCGTGCTCCGCGGGAGGGCCGAGCGGCGCGCCCTGGTGCTCGGGCTGGTGCGGCTCAGGCTGCGACTGGTGCGGCACTCCTGGCTGCTGCTGGTGCGGACCGTGGGGCTGGAAGCGCTCGTCGCCGCTCGGCTGGCCCCCCGCAGGCGGGCCGGCGGGCGTGTGGGGGTACTGGCTCATGGGCGTCGGACCTCTTTCTCCAGGGCATCGAGCGTGGTGGACAGATGAAGCAGGCTGCCGTCGTCCGGCGGCGGCGGCCCGTACAGCGTGCCGGCGACATCCTCACGGGGGTGCCCCGAGGCGCGCACGACGGCGTCGATGATGCTGTCCCGCCCGGCTGAGCGGGGCAGGCCGAGGGACGTGGCCATCCGGGAGATGCTCCCGGCACGCAAGGCGGCGGCAGAGTGGTCCCGAGCGCCACTGCGCCGGTAGAGGCGCCCCCTCCCGAAGGTGGTCTCCGCCGAGGGCACCGTCACCGGCATCACCTCGACCACCACTGGGCCCATGCCCCGCCCCTGGGCCAGACCGAGCAGTGCCACGGCGGCGGCGAGCACGGCGCCGATCGTCCACAGCGCCGGGGGAACCATGGGAACGGAGTCATCCACGGCCCCGGCAGCCTCGAGATCGGGCGGGAGGTACCACAGCAGGGTCTCGTGGGCTCCGAGAGTGCGGAACGTCAGAGCGGCGTGGCCGTACTCCGCGAGCATGCCGTTCGAGACCACCTCGGGCGAGGCCAGGTAGGTGACTGTGCCGCCATCCTGAGGCCAGGTGGCCCAGGCCCCGCCGTCGCCCGCGGGGAAGCAGAGTTCCAGCTCGTCCGGAGCACCGTCGGGCACCACCACCTGCGAGACCTCGATCTCGCCGGCAGCGGCCGCGTGCCGTTCGGGGCAGGATGCGCTCGCCGTCTGGGTGCTCACCCTGCTCGTGCTCAGTGGGAGCTCCTCCATCAGCGGATCCCCGACGCGCAGCTGCCCGGCCAGCACCACATCCGCGCCGGTGCCCAGCAGTTGCTCCACCTGGCCGGATCGCAGCATCCGGGCGTGCGGGACGAAGACGGTGCTGCCGCTCTCGGCCTGGCGCTGCAGTTCGCTCCAGGCGCGGACCTCGCGGACGTCCACGCCCTGCTCTTCCAGGATGCGCGCCGTAGCCATCGCGCCGTTGCCCCCGGGGTTGTCCGGGGCCAGGGGTCGAGTCGAGGTGCGCGGCTCCAGCAGGGCAGTGAGAGCGAAGAGCGTAACGACCACCACGATGAAGAGCGTCAGCATCAGGCGTCGGCGGCGCCTGCTGACCGGAGCCGCAGGCGCCGCGCTGTCCGCCGCCTGGGCGGGAATCGGTGGTGCCGTCATCGCACCCGGGCCCATCCTGCGACGGGGGCGTGGCCACGCTGGTCAGGTGGCACCGGCGTGGCCTCGCCCACGGCCGCGGCGAGCTGCCGGAGTTGCGCGTACTCCTCGCTCCCCGGTACGGCCTCGCCGTACGCGACGTCGTCGAAGAGCGATGCAGCCCCGGTCAGATCGGAGCTGAGCGGCGGCAGGGCGGCGGAGGCCTCGGTGGCCGCTTCGTGCGCGGTCAGGCCGGCGCGGTCGTCCACGATGGTGCGCTCGTCGAGCGACCTGATGATGGCCCGGAACTGTTCCAGGACAGCCAGCGGCCAGTCACCGGTATCCGCGGCGGCCCCGGCCGCAGCGAAGAGGGCATCGGAGTTCCGGGAGTCCTCGAAGAGTTCGTGAGAGCCACCGGCGGCCCGTTGGGCCTGGCGTTGCACCCGGCCGGCCAGCAACAGCGACAGGGCCACAACCCCGGCGAGGATGACCGCCACGATGATGGGCACGATCGGTGCGCTGACACCGGTGCCCAAGCCCGCCAGGTAGTCCCAGAGCTCGGACAGCCAGTTCAGGATCATGTCGAAGAAGGACGTGCCCTCCTGGTACACCGAACGGGAGAGCTCGTCCTCGGCCCACTCTCGGGCCGTCTCGGCATCCGGCTCGACCGGCACGGAGAGCGGTAGCGATCCGGAACGCCAGGCGGGCAGCAGCGCGTGCACCTACTCGCCTGCCTGTGCTTCCGCGCTCTGGGCCAAGGTGACGTCCAGGCCCTCCTTGCGCATCCGCAAATCGATGTAGGCCAACGCCGTCACGGCGGCGAAGTAGGGCGTGGTCAGCGCCATGGCGAGCACGGAGAACGCCGTCTGGACCAGTAGCAGAATGGTGAGAGCCTCGGCGGATTCGACGAACATGAACGCCGCCGAGAACGGGATGGCCACCGCGTAGCTGATGATCGCCACGATGATCCCGGCGAGGAGCAGGATGCCGAGCAGGCGCCAGAAGTGCTTGCGCGAGACCTGCCATCCGCGCTTGATCGCCGCGAGGGGGCCGAGGCGCTCCAGCATCAGCGAGGGGGTGGCCAGTGCGAGCCGGATGACGAAGAAGCCCAGCACCACCACCACGGCCAGGATCGCCACGAAGACCAGCAGCAGGATCGCCACGATGCTCCAGGGCCCGTCGCCCAGCACCACCGCCGCGCCTCCGATCGCGCCCGCTGCCGCTGCGATCACCACCACGTAGACGGTGAAGAGGATCACTGCCTCGACGATGGTCAGGGCGAAGAGCCGCAGGAGCTGGCCGCGGGCGAGGCGCCAGATCTCGGAGATGCTGGCGGTGCGCCCGATGACCGCCTGGCTCGTGGAGTGCATGAGCAGGCCGGTCAGGATCGTCGAGGCGATCCACGTGAAGAGCAGGGAGATCAGCAGCGTCAGGCCCAGTGCCAGGAGTGCCGGGCCCACCTGGCTCGCGGAGGCTGCCGGGTCTCCGAAGGGATCGGCGAAGGGGCCACCAGTGAGAAGGGGATCAATGGCCGGTAGCGCGAAGGCGTAGGTCATCGCAGCTGTGACCACGGTGGTCAGCAGGGCAGCGACACCCATGATGAGCAGTGAGAGGCCGAAAGTGGCCTTCGGATTGGCACGAATGGCCCGGAAGGCGCCGTCGAGCACTTCACCGACGCTCAAGGGGCGCAGCGGGATGATGCCGGGCTTGGGCGGGCCGCCGAAGCCCGCGGGCGCTCCACTGCCCTGGGCGGGGCCGTACTGACCGTAACCGGAGCCGCCCGGGGCACCGGGTGCGGGTGCCCACTGGGACTGGCCCCAGGAGTTCTGACCTTGGCTCCAGCCGGGTTGACCGCCCGAGGGGGCTCCGGGCTGCGGCTGCGACGGCGGGTTGCCGTACTGCCCGTACTGGCCCGGTTGCCCCGGCGTAGGCCGGGAGCTGCCGTACTGCCCGTACTGGCCCTGCTGCTCACTCATACGCCACTACCCCCTGACCGGATCGCTTTCACCGCACACCCTTTCAGACGCGTGAGGACTCCTCGGCCGCCCGCCGCGGGCCGCTGTGGCTTCCTATCGTGTCACGGTCGCCCCGTAGCCCGGCAATTGTGGCGGTGCGTGGGCGCGGAAGCACCCAGAGAACGGCCACTAATGGGATCATGTGCTCTATGAGTGCCAAGCTGCTCGTGATCGACGACGACACCGCCCTGGCCGAGATGATCGGCATCGTGCTCGAAGCTGAAGGCTTCGAGGCGGCCTTCTGCGCCGACGGTGCCGAGGCCCCGGACGTTTTCCGCGCCGTGCAGCCCGATCTGGTGCTCTTGGACCTGATGCTCCCTGGGCTCGACGGAGTGGAGATCTGCCGCATCATCCGAGCCGAGTCCGACGTGCCCATCGTGATGCTCACCGCCAAGTCCGACACCCTGGATGTGGTCACCGGTCTGGAAGCCGGCGCCGACGACTACATCCCCAAGCCCTTCAAGCCCAAGGAGCTTGTGGCCCGGGTGCGGGCACGCCTGCGCCGTCAGGACGAGCCCGAGCCCGAGCGCCTCCAGGTCGCCGACCTCGAGATCGACGTCGCCGGGCACCAGGTGTGGCGCGAGGGGCACCTCATCGCCCTCACCCCGCTGGAGTTCGATCTCCTCGTGGCCCTCGCCCGGAAGCCCTGGCAGGTCTTCAGCCGCGAGATCCTGCTCGAGCACGTCTGGGGTTACCGCCACTCCGCCGACACCCGCTTGGTCAACGTCCACGTGCAGCGCCTACGCGCCAAGGTGGAGAAGGACCCGGAGAATCCCGAGGTTGTCGTGACGGTTCGTGGCGTGGGTTATCGCGCGGGGGCCCCGCAGACGTGATCAGGGTGCCGACTCCGGCCCCGGCTCCGGGCTCGGGTGCCGGCAGCCCGACGGCTGAGAAGAGCTCCGAGCCGCCTGCGCAGGTGATGGTCCCAGGCGAGACGGCGGGGCCGAGCATGGAGGCGCCCCCGCCGCGGCGCCTGCGCCGTCGCGCTCGGCGCAGGCTCGTCGGTCTGGTGCGCAGCTGGCGCACCTCGCTGACGTTCCGGGTGGTGGTGATCACGGTGTTCGGTGGGTTGGCGGCCATCGTGGTGGTGGGGACCTTCGTCTCCAGCGAGATCCGCGACAGTCTGTACGACGAGCGCGTCGAGCAAGCCCTCGGGGACGCCCTGGTGCAGACCACCTACGCTCAGGAGGTCTTCGATGCCTCTACCGCCACCACCGCGGAGGAAGCCAGGAACGTCCTGATCCAGTGGATGGAGGATCACCAGTCCCGCTCTCCGGACTCCGAGGGCGTCGTGGTGCGGCGGTCACCGGACCCGGATGGCCTGTCCATCATCGAGCCCTTGATCAATGAGGAGCTCCGTGACCTCGTCACCGATGAGATGCGCGACGCCGTGGCGAGCGAGGGCGGGCAGCACTGGCAGCCTGTGGCCCTGCCCAGCGGCGAGGGTGAGGTGCCCGGCGTGGTGGTGGGTTCGCCGATCACCTTGCCAGTGGCCGGTTCGTACGAGCTCTACATCTTCTACTCCCTCGGCTCGGAACAGAACACGATCTCAATGGTCATGGGCATCCTCATCGTGGCTGCCCTGGCTGTGGTGATCCTGCTTGGTGTGCTGGCCGGTGCCATCACCGGTTGGGTGCTGCGCCCGGTCACCGAGGCAGTGCGGGCGGCCGAGCAACTGGCCACCGGCCACCTTGAGCAGCGCATGGACGTACGTGGCAAGGACGAGCTCGCGGTGCTGGCCCAGTCGTTCAACGAGATGGCTGCCTCCCTCCAGCAGCAGATCGAACGCATGGAGGAGCTCTCACGCTTGCAGCAGCGCTTCGTCTCCGACGTCTCCCACGAGCTACGCACCCCCCTGACGACCATTCGCATGGCCGGCGAGGTGCTGCACGACGCCAAGGACGACTTCGACCCGGCCACCCGCAGGTCCGCCGAGCTGCTGCAGACCCAGCTCGACCGCTTCGAGCAGATGCTCGCCGACCTGCTGGAAATCTCGCGTTTCGACGCCGGTGCCGCCGTACTTGAGGTGGAGAAGCGCGATATCCGTGATCTGGTGAGCTACGTGGTGGAACTGACCGCCCTGCTGGCCGATGCCAAGGGCTCTGCGGTGCGGATGCACCTGCCCGAGGAGCCGGCCACCGCCGACGTGGACTCCCGCCGGATCGAACGGGTGCTGCGCAATCTCATCTCCAACGCCATCGAGCACTCGGACGGGCGACCCATCGACATCGCTGTGGCTGTGAACGAGGAAGCCCTCGCCGTCCGGGTCCGCGATCACGGCGTGGGCATGGACGCAGCCTCAGCCGAGCGGGTCTTCGACCGTTTCTGGCGAGCTGACCCCGCCCGCGCCCGGACCACGGGCGGGACCGGATTGGGCCTGGCGATCTCCATGGAAGACGTGCGCTTGCACGGAGGGATCCTGGCAGCCTGGTCTCGGCCGGGTGAGGGCGCCTCCTTCCTCGTGACCGTGCCGCGCAGAGCCGGCGGCGTGGTCAGTGCTGAGGACGGGCCACTGCCGCTCGAACCCGACGACGCGGGTGCACCGATCCTGGTCACCTCGGAGGGCTCATGACCGCGTCCGTGCCGCACCGGCCGCAGCCGCGCCGCGTGCTCGGTGCCCTGGCCCTGCTCCTGGCCCTTGCCGTAGCGGTCGGTGCCTGTGCCGGGCTGCCGCAATCGGGGCCGGTCACTTCGGCCGATACCGAGCTCCCCGCCGGCAGTGAGGTCTCGCTCTTCGTCCCGGGCCCCAGCCCAGGAGCCGAGCCGGAAGAAATCGTGCAGGGCTTCCTCGACGCGGTCACGGCAGGTTTCGGCGATGACTTCGGGGTAGCGCGTGATTTCCTCGCGGGCCCGGCGGTCGAGGACTGGCGCCCGGGCGAGAGTACCCAGATCCACGTCAGCAGCGCCCCGCGGGTTGAGCGCACCGCCACGGGCGCCGTGGAGGTCTCGGTGGACGCCGTGGCGACCGTCGACGAGAGGGGCCGCTACATCCAGGCACCAGTCGATGCCGTTTTCGATGCCGAGATGTCGCTGGCCCGCAATGCGGCCGGGGAGTGGCGCATCGTGGATCTCCCGAACGGCATCCTGTTGCCCGAGGCCAGCTTCTCCTTGGCCTATTCCTCCACTTACCTGCACTTCCTGACGCCCGACGACCAGTACTTCGTGCTCGAGACGCGCTGGTTCCCCCGGGAGAACCTGGCGACTGCCGCGACGAACGCCCTGCTCGCCGGCCCCTCCGAGTGGCTCGAACCGGGCGTACGCACGGCCGCGCCCAGTGGCACCCGCCTGCGGGTCGATTCGGTGCCGGTGGGGACCGACGGAGTGGCCACGGTGGATCTCACCAGCGCCGTCCTGGAAGCCGAGGTCAATGATCGCGCTCTGCTGCGGGCCCAGATCGAGGCCACCCTCGCCACGGCCGGTGATGTGCGAGAGGTGCGTCTGGCAGTCGGGCAGCAGGCCTTCGACACCGGCAGCAGCCTGCCCGAACTCTCCGTGTATCCCTACAGCACGCCGTCGAGCTGGCTCGCCATCGCCGATGGCGAGTTGATGCAGGTCAGCGAGGGCGAGGCCACCATGCACCCCGGAGCCGACCTGCTCGGCGACGAGCTGAGCTCGCCGGCGACCGGTTATGGCGAGGATCCCCCCTCGGTGGTGATCGATGGCGGAGACAATCTGGTGACCGTGCCGGACTTCCAATCCCCGCCCTCGGTCCTGGTGGAAGGACGAGACCTCCTGGCGCCCTCGATCGATCGCTTCGGGTGGATCTGGACGATCAGCCAGGAGGAGGACCAGGATCCGCAGATGATCGCGATCCAGGCCACCGGGGAGCGGGTCGACATCACCGCGCCGTGGCTCGCCGAGGGAGAGGTGCTGGCCTTGCGGATTTCTCGTGATGGCTCGCGGGCCGGCCTCATCCGTGAGGTGGCCGGCGAAGCCGTGGTCGAGGTGGCCGCCGTGCAGCGTGACACCGAGGGCCGCCCGAGCCAGCTGGCCGACCCGGTCGCGGTCGCACAACGGCTCGAGGATCCCAGCGATCTCGCCTGGGTCGGGCCCACCACGCTGGCCGTGCTCGCCACCTCCGATCTTGAGCCCTCTCGTGCCGTGCACACCGTGCCCCTGGGAGCGCCCCACGCGGCGCTGCCGGTGGTCGAGGGTGCCGTGCGGATCACCGCGGGCCGCGGGGACACCTCCCTGCTCGTGACCACCGAGGAGGGCACGATCTTCGAGCGCAATGGCGCCACCTGGCGCGCGGCCCACGTGGGCCTGGAAGACCCGGCACTTCCCGGGTAGCCTCGCCGCCCCCACAGAGGCTGTGAGTCTCCGCCCCGTCCCCATCCGGGCCGTGGTGCCGGCCGGTGGGGTGGCGAGATGAGCCACGCTCGGAGGGTGAACGGCACCGGGGGGCGGGTTCAGGCGCTGCTGGACCTGGTGTTGCCGCGGGAGTGCGTGGGTTGTGGCCGATGGGACCAGACACTCTGTGAGGACTGCGCTGCGCTGTTTGCCGGCCCGCCGCGTCGCTGCCTGGACCTACCGAACCCGTCGCTGCCCACCTGGTCGGCAGGCCCGTACCGCGGCGCGCGCCGGGCCGCGGTGCTGGCATGGAAGAACCACCGCCGCGACTGTGCGGCGCCTCTGCTGCAGGCTGCGGAGGTGAGCGCCGAGCACTGGGCCGAGGACCTCGATCTGCGTGCCCTGCTCCACGGAGTCACGGGACCTCTGCTGGTGCTGCCCGCCCCCTCGGGATGGCGCCGACGCTGGGCGCGCCGACTGGTGGTGGCCGACCTGGCCGATGCGGTGGCCAGCGGATTGGCCACCGGTCTGCGCGAGGCCGGACTGACGGACGTGGGCGAGATCCTGACGGCCGATGTGCTGCGGCGTACCGGCGGTCGGCACCACCTTGCCGGCGCCGGCCGGCGCGAGCGTGCCGCGCAACGCGCAGGCCGGATGCACCTCACCCACCTCCTCCCGGCGGGCACCGCGGCACTCCTGATCGACGACGTCGTCACCACCGGAGCCACCCTTGCCGCCAGTGCTGCAGCGCTCCAGGAGGCCGGCGTCCAGGCGATGGGCGCCTTCACTCTGGTCGCCACCCCGGCCTCGGGAGCCGGCCTGTCGCCCTGAGTTGGTTGTGTCGCAGCACACGCTGTAGCGTGACGTCATGGAGGGCAATGACCCAGTAAGCCCGGCTCGCGCGAGAGTGAGCCGGGCTTTGTTGTCCTCGAGAAGGAGGTGGTTTGTTACGCCGCTCGCTCGCCGTGCAGAGGCGAGCCGGGAACACTAACCGCGGGGAAGCCGCTTCCCCGTCCGCAATGAGGAGGACATCCATGGAGATCGTCGTCACCGGCCGCAATGCCGAGATCAGTGAACGCTTCACTGAGACCGTCGAGACGAAGTTGTCCAAGGTCGAGCAGCTCGCCCCGAAGGCCCAGCGCATCGAGGTCGAGTTGACCCACGAGCCCAATCCACGCCAGTCCGAGACCTCCGACCGGGTGGAGATCACCGTCCGGGATCGTGGGCCGGTGGTGCGCGCTGAGGCGCGGAGCTCCGATCGCTACGGAGCGCTGGACCTGGCCACTGGAAAGCTCCTCGAGCGACTACGTCGCGTGCGTGACCGTCAGAAGGACCGTCACCGCCCCCGCTCCCGCGGCCGCCGACAGATGGAGCCCGTGCCCGCCGAGGCGATCGTGCCGTTGCCGCAGAGCAATGGCGTGCCCGAGGCCGCCGGTGACGCCATCGCCCCGGATGTACGGTCCGCGCCCACTCAGCCCGGGGAGGCCATCGAGACGCAGCTGGGCGACTCGCCCGTCCTGGTGCGGCACAAGCTCCATGACGCCGAACCGATGACGGTCGATCAGGCCCTGTATGAGATGGAGCTGGTCGGGCATCCCTTCTTCCTCTTCATCGACGCCGACACCGGCCAGCCCTGCGCGGTCTATCACCGCCGCGGCTATACCTACGGCGTTATCCGCCTCAATACCGTGGTGGCCGGCAGTGAAGGGTTGCTGTCCCAGGACAGCCAGGCCCATTCCACCGTGGAACGCGACCCGGCCTCGATTCTCGGCTGAACAACGATCGCGGGGTCTCCACCTCGAGCGGCCCGAAGCGGCCGCCACACGGCCGGGCGCGGCATCAGCGCCCGGCCGTGTGCTGTCACTCCGCAGTGAGCCGGCCGACCGCAGCGGTTCGCGCTCAGCGCAGCACCTCCGTACCACGAGGCGCCGGAGTGCGGCCTACCATGGGTCGGGCACCGCATGTGCGATGCCGCAGGCCCAGTTGCCCAAGACGCAAGGAGTCCGAGTGTCCATCCTCAGCAAGATCCTCCGGATGGGTGAGGGGCGGGTGCTCAAGAAGCTCACTGCCATCGCTGACCAGGTCGACCAACTCGAGGAGACGGTCGCGGACCTGACCGACGAGGAGCTGCGCGAGCAGACCGACATCCTCAAGGGGCGCCACGCGGACGGGGAGTCGCTCGACGACCTCCTCCCGGAGGCCTTCGCCGTCGTCCGGGAAGCCGCCTCGCGCACGCTGGGCCAGCGCCACTACCGCGTGCAGGTCATGGGTGGGGCCGCGCTGCATCTGGGCAACATCGCCGAGATGAAGACCGGTGAGGGAAAGACCCTGGTGGCCACTCTGCCGGCCTACCTCAACGCCCTGACCGGCAAGGGCGTTCACGTCGTGACCGTCAACGACTATCTCGCCAGCTATCAGAGCGAGCTGATGGGCCGTGTCTTCCGCTTCCTCGGCATGAGTACCGGCACCGTGCTCAACGGCCAGAAGCCGGCCGAGCGACGCGAGCAGTACGCCGCCGACATCACCTACGGCACGAACAACGAGTTCGGCTTCGACTACCTGCGCGACAACATGGCCTCGGCCATGGAAGACCTGGTCCAGCGCGGCCATCACTTCGCGATCGTCGACGAGGTGGACTCGATCCTCATCGACGAGGCCAGGACGCCGCTGATCATCTCCGGGCCCGCGCAGGGCGACCAGAACAAGTGGTACCCCGAGTTCGCCAAGCTCGTGCTGCGGATGGAACGCGATGTCGACTACGAGGTCGACGAGAAGAAGCGGACCGTGGGCGTGCTCGAAGCCGGCATCGAGAAGGTCGAGGACCACCTCGGCATCGACAACCTCTACGAGTCGCTCAACACCCCCTTGATCGGCTTCCTGAACAATGCCATCAAGGTCAAGGAGCTCTACCGGCGCGACAAGGACTACATCGTCAAGAACGGCGAGGTCCTCATCGTGGACGAGCACACCGGGCGTGTGCTTTCCGGCCGGCGCTACTCCGAGGGGCTGCACCAGGCCATCGAGGCCAAGGAGGGTGTGGCCATCAAGGCCGAGAACCAGACCCTGGCCACCGTGACCCTGCAGAACTACTTCCGGCTCTACGACAAGCTCGGCGGCATGACCGGCACCGCGGAGACCGAGGCTGCGGAGTTCCAGAACACCTACAAGATGGGCGTGGTGCCCATACCCACCAACAAGCCCATGGCGCGCGTCGACCAGTCCGATGTGATCTACAAGGGCGTGAGCCAGAAGTTCAACGCCATCGTCGAGGACATCGCCGAGCGTCATGCCGCGGGCCAGCCGGTGCTGGTGGGCACCACCAGCGTCGAGAAGTCCGAGACGCTCTCCAAGCTGCTGCGCAAGAAGGGAGTGCCCCACGAGGTGCTCAACGCCAAGCAGCACGAGCGCGAGGCGGCGATCGTGGCGATGGCAGGGCGCAAGGGCGCGGTCACCGTGGCCACCAACATGGCCGGCCGCGGTACCGACATCATGCTCGGTGGCAACGCCGAGCACCTCGCCATCGCCGAGATGCGTGAGCGTGGTTTTGACCCGGTGGAGGCGCCCGAGGAATACGAGGCGCACTGGGACGGGGTGCTGGAGAAGGCCCAGCAGGCGGTGGCCGCCGAGCACGAGGAGGTCGTCGAGCTCGGCGGCCTCTACGTGCTGGGCACCGAGCGTCACGAGTCGCGGCGGATCGACAACCAGTTGCGTGGTCGTTCCGGGCGTCAGGGCGACCCCGGTGAGTCCCGCTTCTACCTGTCCTTCGAGGACGACTTGATGCGGGTCTTCAACTCCGGCATGGCCGCCCGGGTCATGGATTCGGCCCCCGATGACACTCCGCTGGAGTTCAAGGTGGTCAGCCGCACCATCGCGAACGCGCAGGCGCAGATCGAGGCGCGCAACCAGGAGTCGCGCAAGAACGTGCTCAAGTACGACGACGTGCTCAACAAGCAGCGGCTGACGGTCTACGCCGAGCGGCGCCGCGTACTCGAGGGTGCGGACATCTCCGAGACCTTCCAGCGCTTCGGCCGCGAGGTCGTCACCGGCTTGGTGTCCTCCTACGCCACCGGGGCTCCCGAGGAATGGGACCTCGACGCGCTCTGGCGAGACCTGGAGGACACCTACCCGGTGTCGGTGACCATCGAGGATCTGGTGGAAGAGGCAGGCTCAGTGACCCGGCTCAGTGTGGAGATGCTCGAGCGGGAGCTCACCTCGGACGTGAAGGTCGCCTTCGAGAGTCGCGAGGAGGAGCTGAGCCCCGAGGTGATGCGCCAGCTCGAACGGCGGGTGCTGCTCTCGGTGGTGGACCGCAAGTGGCGTGACCACCTCTATGAAATGGACTACCTCAAGAACGGCATCGGCCTGCGTGCCATGGCGCAGCGTGACCCGCTTGTGGAGTACCAGCGCGAAGGCTACGAGCTGTTCAAGGCCATGAGCGGAGCCATCAAGGAAGACGCCGTCCAGCGGCTCTTCAAGGTGGAACTCAAGAAGCAGACCGCGGAGAGCGCCGATGGCCCCCAGGTGACCGCGGCCTCGGCCGCAGCCACAGCAGTCGCGGCTGGTGCCGCCCAAGCGGGCGCGGGCGGTGCAGCCGAGGCCGGCACGGGAGAAGGCGCGCAGAGCCCGGCCAAGAAGGAGCGCACTCCCGAGGAGATCGACGCGCTGCTCGGCCTGGAAGCTCCTGTCAAGCCCACCAAGCTCAGCTACTCCGCCTCCGCCTCGGGTGGGGACGACGAGGCCGGGGGCGCGGCCGGGGGGAACCGCGAACAGCGCCGGGCCGCAGCCAAGGCAGCGAAGAAGAACCGCTGAACCGCCCATGACCACGGGGCGCGCGGGCCCGGGGCAACCAGCCCCGGGCCCGCGCGCGTGAGCTCGAGCGGGAATAGCCTGAGGGGGCACCGCGTTGACTGCGATAGCATGATCGATGCAAACGCATCGATCACTGAGCAACCTTCGTCTGGAGCCCTCGTGCAATTCGGCATCTTCTCCGTCAGTGACATCACCCCGGATCCCCGTACCGGGCGCGCCCCCGATGACACCGAGCGGGTGCGCTCGATGGTCACCATCGCTCAGCACGCCGACCAGGCCGGGCTCGATGTGTTCGCCACGGGGGAGCACCACAACCCGCCATTCGTCGCCTCTTCGCCGACCACCTTGCTGGGCTACCTCGCCGGGACGACCGAGAACATCCTGCTCTCGACCTCCACCACGCTGATCACCACCAACGACCCGGTGAAGATCGCCGAGGATTACGCGATGCTCCAGGTGCTCGCGAAGGGCCGCATGGATCTGATGATGGGCCGCGGGAACACCGGCCCGGTCTATCCCTGGTTCGGTCAGGACATCCGGCAGGGCATCAACCTCGCGATCGAGAACTATGCGCTGCTGCGCCGGTTGTGGACCGAGGACGTCGTGGACTGGGAGGGCCGTTTCCGTACCCCGCTGCAGGGCTTCACGGCGACGCCCCGCCCTCTCGACGGGGTGGCGCCCTTCGTCTGGCACGGCTCGATCCGCTCGCCGGAGATCGCCGAGCAGGCTGCCTTCTACGGCGACGGTTTCTTCCACAACAACATCTTCTGGCCCACCACTCACACCAGCCGGATGGTGCAGTACTACCGCGAACGCTTCGAGCACTACGGGCACGGCCGTGCGGACCAGGCCATTGTGGGCCTGGGCGGACAGTTCTTCGCGCGGAAGAACTCTCAGCAGGCCTGGGACGAGTTCCGCCCGTACTTCGACAACGCGCCGGTGTACGGTCACGGGCCCTCGATGGAGGACTTCACCTCTCAGACCCCGCTCACCGTGGGATCCCCCCAGCAGGTGATCGACCGGTACGCGGCCATGCGGGAGCACGTCGGCGACTACCAGCGCCAGCTGTTCCTGATCGACCACGCCGGCCTGCCGCTGAAGACCGTGCTGGAGCAGATCGACATCCTGGCCGGGGAGATCGTCCCCGCCCTCCGGCAGGAGTTCGACGCCAAGCGGCCTGAAGGGGTGCCGGCGAATCCGCCGAGCCATACCGAGCGGGTCGCCGCTGGTCGGGATCTGGCCACGGTGGGGGCCGCGCCGGTCAATCGGGATGAGTCCTGATGGTCGCTGGAGAGTCGGGTGCCACGCGCCGCTCGCTAGTGGCCGTGTCAGCCGGTCTCGGGCAGCCGTCCAGCACGCGGATGCTGGCTGAGCGGCTGCTCGGTGGCACCAGCGATGCTCTGGCAGAGCAGGGGGTGGGCGTCGACACCGAGATCGTGGAGCTGCGCGGGCATGCCCACGCCATCGTGGATGCGATGCTCACGGGCTTCGCCTCCGGTGAGCTGGACGAGGTGCTCGGGCGCGTCACCGCGGCTGACGGTCTGATTCTGGTCACCCCGGTGTTCACCACCACCTACTCCGGCCTGTTCAAGTCCTTCCTGGACATCCTCGATCACGACGCACTCCGGGGCGTGCCCGTGGTGCTCGGCGCCACCGGTGGTACGGCCCGCCACTCGCTGGCACTGGAGTACTCCCTGCGGCCGCTGCTGACCTATCTGCGGGCCGAGGTGGTGACGACCTCGGTTTTTGCTGCCACCGAGGACTGGGCCGGTACGGACGCCGGCCCCTCGCCGAAGTCCCACCACGATGCGGCCCAGACCGAAGGGTTGCCGCGGCGAATCCACCGTGCCGGTCGCGAACTGGCGGACAGGGTTGCGGCGAACCCCGTGCGCCAGTCGGGTGACCTTTTCGACGGGACGCCCGATTTCGGTCAGATGCTGGGCCAGCTCGGGCATTGAGCTCAGCCGATCTGCAAGGCGGTCACGCACCATCGGGTGCGGCGCGCCTCCAGACGCACGGCTGCCGCGCGGAGGTGGGCGCCGTCGTGCAGGATGACGGCGGCCTCGACCACCCCGGGGCTCACCTCGCAGACCCGGACGCGTCGCACCGTCGCGCGCCGCGGTAGCCGGTGCCGGGGCCTGCGTTCCGGTGGGGCGGCCTGGTGGGCCACGCGATCGTAGAGCGGTGGCGTGAGCCAGCGCATCAGCTGGCCGGCCGGCCTCAGGCCCTGCAGCACCTCCACCGTGTTGCGCACCAGTGTTCCTGCCCAGGGGGCCGGGTCGGGCAGCTCCGCCGCGGTTGCCGGAGACGTCGGCGCCGGTGGGATTGGCTGGGCGGGGGCGATGACTGCTGTGCTCATGCGTGCTCCTCGGGGTTGACGGCCGGCCTGTCGAGCACCAGGCCGGGGTGGATGAGATCGGGGTCGTCTCCGATGGCCGCGCGGTTCTCCGCGTACCACTGCGGCCAGGCCGCAGCGATCTCGGCCTCGCCGGCGTCGTCGCCCAGATGTGTGGCAGCGATGCTCCACAGGCTCTCGCCGGGCTGCACGTCGTGCGTGGCGTGGGAGCTGGGCCCCGCGGTCTCCTCAGATGAGGCGTGGTCAGTTCCTGGGGGTGCCAGATCGTCGGCAGGCTGGTCGGAAGGGTCCTCTACGGGCTCGTCTGCCGGGCCCGCAGTGTGGTCGGCCGCCACGGCCTCGTGGCTGTCTGCCGCGGTCTCGGTGACCATCGCTGTCCAGCCGAGGTCCTCGTCGACCTCTGGCGTGGCATGGGCAGGAAGCGCCGTCAGACTTGCTCCCGTGCCAGCCATGGCCGCACCAAGGATCGCTCGGCGCGCCACGGGGAAGCCCCAGCGGAGGACACCGGCGCGGAGGCACCGTTCGGCGAACCGCGGGTGAGGTGTCACGCAGTTGCGCCCGGTCGCGGGTGAGGGGCGCAGTCGCCCGCGCTGCACCCTCCGCAGCGTCAGGAGCGCTGCGTAGGTGAGGCCGTGCCATGCGGCGAGCGCGGCGCCCAGGCCCACGATGGCTACCGCGATGACGTCGGCGGGCGCGGGGGCTGCGCCGAGTGTGGCGATCTGCCCGTGGGTGATCAGGGCGAAGCAGCCGGAGAGGCCCAGCCCGGCCACGGTGCCGATGGCGGCTCGTCCTCTGTCGTGCGGCATCTGGACCCCCTGCATGTGCGTCTCCGATGGCGTTTGATGTCATTTGATGATGTTTAACTCTTGTTGAGAGCATTTGTAGTGCATGAACGACGGACAGGCAAGGGGTGTGGACGGTGGCGGCTGCTCGATAGCGTGGTGCTGTGGGAGAACATGCGCAGGAGTGGGAATCGCTGATCGAGGAGCTGTCGGCTGGCCTGGAGGCGGCTGAGCGTGCAGAACACGCGGTGGTGGCAGCCGAGTTGCTCGAGGCGGAGACAGCGAGCACTGAGCTCGCTGATCGGCTCCGCGCGCGGCGTGGTGATCAGCTGCGCTTGCGGTTGCGCTCCGGCGACGACGTCGCCGGAATCGTGCTGGACGCCGGACCGCACTGGGTGCTCCTCGGTGCCGGAAGGCGGCGCTCGCTGGTGCCGATCACAGCGATCCAGATGGCGCAGCCTCTCGGCGCGGTCGCCCCACCTCCGGGCGAGGTGGATCGGCGCCTGGGCCTGGCCAGGGTGGTACGTGCCATCGCCCGAGAAGGCGCCACCGTGAGCGTGGCATGCGAGGCCGGGAGCTACTCCGGGCGGATCGTGCGCGTGGGCCGGGACCACCTTGACCTACGCACCGAGGCGGGCGTGCTGACGGTGGCCTTCGGTGCGCTGGCCGTGGTCAGTTCACTCTGAGGGCAACGGGCGCCCGAGTCAGTTGGAGTCCAGATCCCCGCCGGCGTCGATCCGCTCACGGGTGCGCTGATACTGCTGCGCGATGTACTCCTCCAGCGCGGCATCCTCCACGCGCCACTGCCCACGTCCGCCCACCTGAATGGCACGGAGCTCTCCGGAGCGCACCAGTGCGCGGGCTTGAGTCACGGACACGGCCAAGGTCTCGGCGACGTCGGCGAGGGTGAGGAAGCGTCCCGGCATGGTCCCATGATCGCACCCTCACCGCTGAGCCCGGCACCCGCAGGTCCTCTTGTGGAAAACTCGGTGCGAGCTTGGCGAAACTCCCATCCCACGGCACCATGTGCTCACCACATGAACCATCTGGGGGGATGATGACGGCCAACGAACCGCCGACCGCGCGTCGCATGCGCCGGCCGGGCTGGCGCGATCCACGACTGGGCGTGGGCGTGGCCCTCGTGGCCGCCTCGGTCGCTCTTGGTGTCTGGGCCGTGCGCGATGCCGGTGCCACCGAACCGGTCTACGCCACCGCCGAGGCGGTGATGCCCGGCGCAGTGGTCCAGGCGGAGGATCTTGTGCTGCGCGAGGTGCGCCTGGGTGAGGTGGGCGACCACTACCTACGCCCGGGCGAACTCGAGGGCGCGGCCACCATGCTGCGCGCGATCGGCCCAGGTGAGCTGTTGCCACGCGGCGCGGTCGGGCAGCCCGGCGCCACCGGCATGCGGCCCCTGGTCGTCGAGCTCGACGGCGCCTTGCCCACTCAGCTGCCCCCGGGCACCAGCGTGGACCTGTGGCGCCTCCCGTCCGCCTCCTCCGCGCGCGAGGAGGCGGAGCATCCGGCCCTGGTCGTCGAGGATGTCATCATCGCCGAGGTCCTCGACGATGACGGGATGTTCCTCAGCGGACGGGCCACTGCCGTGGAACTGCTGATCCCGGGTGAGTCGCTCGCCGACGCGCTCGCGGCGGTGGCGGCCGAGGGCAGCCTCGTGGTGGTCCCGGTGGCGCCCTCAGGTGGAGGTATCGAGCTCGAGGAGCGTGGCGACGTCGACACCGTTTCCGAGGCCGACGAGGGTGCGGCGGGCGCGCCATGAAGACCGGCGTGCTCCTCGCCCTGCCGGAGAAGCTCGAGGTGGCGCTGATCCGCCAGCTCAGTGCACCGGGCTCCTCTGCCGAGGTGGTGCGCCGCTGCGCGGACATTCCCGAAGTGCTCGCCGCAGCCGGCGCCGGAATCGCCACCCTGGCCGTGATCCGCGATGAGCTGGCCGACCGCCAGCTGGTCGCTCAGTTGCGTGACCTCGGATGCCGCACCCTCGTGGTGGCTGCCGACCCTCCCGCTCTCACGCGCAGCAGCGCCCTGGGGGCCGCAGCAGCCGAACCGGCCGGATCTGCCACCGCTCTGGCTGAGACCATTGAGCGGCTCGCCGGCCCGGAAGGTGAGCAGGGTGCTGAGTTGCCAGCAGAACCGCCGGCCCTGGTTGCGGGTGAGGACGAGACACTCGTGGCTGAGGAACCCGGGAGTGTCAGCGGGCGGGTGATTGCGGTGTGGGGTCCTCCGGGCGCTCCGGGGCGCACGAGTGTGGCCGTGAACCTGGCGCACGCGCTGGCCGATATCGGGGAAAGCGCTGCACCGGTGATCCTGGCCGACGCCGACACCCAAGCACCATCGGTGGCGCAGACCCTCGGCATTCTCGCCGACTCCTCCGCCATCGCGGCCGTGTCCCGCCTGGCCGGCACGGGGCGGCTGGAGCCACAGAGCCTCCTGCGTGCCTGTCCCAGCCTGGGGGAGCGGCTCCATGTCATGACGGGACTGACTCGCGCGGCGCGATGGCGAGAGCTGCCCGCCGCCGCACTGGACACGGTGTGGGAGGTCGCCCGCGCGGCTGCGGCCTGGACCGTGATCGACATCGGATCCGCCCTGGATGAGCCGGACGAGGGGATGCCCAGCTACGGAGGCAAGCGCCACGAGGCCACGATGTCGGCGCTCGAAGGAGCCGACACCGTGGTGATCGTGGGCGCAGGCGACCCGACCGGGGTGAGACGACTGGTCGCCGCCCTGGCAGAGGCCGAAGACGCCGGGCTGGCCTTCGACGAGCGGGTGGTGGTGGTCAACCGGGTCCGTGCGAGTGCCAGTGGCGGCCCGCCGAAACGCACCGTGCACGAGGCGCTGGCACGTTTCGCCGGCGTGGAGGACGCGATCCTGGTCCCCGAGGACGGGCCCGTTTACGACAGAGCGATGCTCGAAGGGCGCGCACTGAGCGAGGTGGCGCCGGACTCCGCGGCCTGGCAGGGGATCGAACTCCTGGCCGCACGGCTTGCCGGCGAGCGGAGGCGCCGACGTCGTCGGCGCGGCCTTCTGGCTCGCGCCCAGCCGTGACATCGGGAGGAGTCGTCCCGCGCGTGGCCGCGTCGCGCCAGATGCTGCGCTCCACGCCTGGCGGCTGACAGACTGGCGGCATGCGCGTCTACCTCCCGGCCATCGCAGCCGATCTCGCCAGCGATCACCTGACGCCTCGCCTGGCGCACTCGGTCACCGACGATCTGGCCCGGGCCCTGCCCGAGGAGGACGAGGAAGGCCTGGAGCTGACCGCCACGCTGGCCGCAGCCGATGATTCGGTGCGCCTGCTCGCTCGCGCCGAGAACGAGCCGCCGCGACGCCTGGTGATCGCTGCTGATCTGCCGGCCGCGGTCTGCCAGCGCGCCGAAGGCCCCGACCATCTCGAGACGGCCGTGGAGGTGCAGGTGCCGGTCGCCTGGAACCTGGTGGTGGCGATTCTGCTCGACGCACCGGAGGCCGAGGCTGACGTCACCGCGGCGATCACCGGGGACGAGGCCGCTCTGGACCGGGCAGCGGAGCACGACCTGCTGTGGTTCGACGTCAGCGAGCGCGCCGCGCTGCTCGCCGAACTCCGTTCCTAGCAGTCGCCCGAGACCACCTCAACCCGTGAGGTCCAGCGTGGAGGAGCCGTCTGGCTTCCGCCGGATGGTCACCCGATCAGGAATCCGGCTCTTCATCTCGCTCACATGCGAGATCACCCCCACCGTCCGGCCGTTCTCGCGCAACGAATGCAGGACGCTCATGACCGAGTCGAGAGTGTCCGGGTCCAGAGAACCGAAGCCCTCGTCGATGAACAGCGTGCCCAGCTCCACACCACCGCGCTCCTTGAGCACCACGGTCGCCAGCCCCAACGCGAGGCAGAGGGAGACATAGAAGGTCTCTCCGCCGGAGAGGGTGCGCGGGTTACGCGCCTCATCGGTGCGGTAATCCATGATCTGCAGGCCCAGCCCGGTGCGGCGGGTGCGCTGCCCCCCTTCTCGCTCATCGATCCGCTCCAGTGCGTAGCGGCCGGCAGAGATGGCGCGCAACTGCTCGTTCGCCTCGGCAACCACATCCTCGAAGCGATGCAGCAGGACGTAGGTGGCCAGCGTGAGACCGCGGAGGTTCCCCTCCCCGGCCGTGGCGAGGGCGGCCACCCGGCGCACCGGCCCGGCCTCCCGCTCGGCGCGCCGGAACTCCGTGAGGGCTGAGACCAATCGGTCCGCCGTCTCATGCACCTGGCGGCAGCGCTCGGCCGCGAGTTGGGCCTGCCCGGAGCCTTCATCGGCCGCAGCCAGCGCGGCGGTATGAGCGCGGCCCGCCGCCTCGACATCCGGTTCGGGAGCCTCGGCGACGGCCTGGATCTCCGGGTCGGCCAGACCTTGCTCGATGCGCCGCACCTCGCTGTGGTGCTCACCGATCGCAGTCTCGAGGGCCGCGATCTGCGGCTCGGGCAGCTGCGCGGCTGCGGCGGCGTTGGCGTCGTCGAACCCCTCCTCGTTCAGGCGCTCGGCCAACTCCCACTCGGCCTGGCGCAGCTCGGTCCGCGCCACCGACTCGCGATCCAGGGTGCGGAGATAGCGTCGCAGGGCCTGGGAGCTGTCGTGCAAGGCGGCGAGTCGCTCGGCGACGGATCCATACCCTTCCCGCGCCGCACGACAGGTGGCCTCGTCCTGTTCCAGCTGCGCTGCCTGAGCACTGACGCGTGCGCGCAGCGCGCCCAGGGCAGACTCCGCGCTGCTGAGTTCGGTGCGCAGCGCAGCCGTGCCCTCGTCGTGCTTCTCCAGCGTCCGCTCAGCGGCGCGACGTTCCGCCTCGCGCTGCTGTGCCCCGGTCAGCTCGTCGCGGGCGGCGACCACGCGCTGCTCGGCGTCCGTGCTGGACTGCCCTGCCGAACGTTCGTGCAGGCTGGCGTAGGTGGCCCGGCGCTCGGCGAGTAGCGCAGCGGCCGCGCTGTGTGCCTCCCTGGCCCGGCGCGCCGTGGCCTCGGCGAGGTCGATCTCCTCTTCGCCGGGATGTTCGGCGGTCAGCTGCGCAGGCTCAGGATGCTCGCGGGAGCCGCAGACGGCGCAGGGCTGACCGCTTTCCAGCTCCTGTGCGAGCTCACCCGCCATGCCGGTGAGGCGTCGCTGATGCACAGCGGCCACGGCTGCCGCAGCCGTCCGGTCCGCCTCCGCGCACGCCGTGGCAGCCTCGTGGGCAGTCGTCATCGCCCGAGCGGCCTCTTCGGCCTGCTCGACGAGCTGCAGGGTCTCCCGGGCGTCGGCCAGCGCCGCCTCTGCGCGTTCGACCGCGACGGGTGCGCCGGCCAGCTTGCGCCACTGATCGTGGAGCTGGTCGCGCTGGGCGGGCCGCTGGTCGAGGCGCTCTGCGAGTGTGCGCTGCTGTCGCTCGGCCGTGTCCAGCTCGTCGCGCAGCACGGTGAGCGCAGCGCGGCGTTCCGGGATCCCGGCCTCGAGCTGTGCCGGGGCCTCGAGTCCGCCACCGTGGGCGAGGAGGTCGTCAAGGCGCTGGTGGAGTGCTTCATGGTCGGCCTCCACGTCGATGCCGTGGCTGGCCGCCGCCTCCCGGTTCTGCGCCAGCTGGCGCGCCTCCTCCTGCTGGCGGACGCGGCGCTGTGCGTGGGCTTCCGACGCGGGGGCCACCCGCGCGGCGCGGCGCGCCACGTCGAGGCGCTCACGGTCCTGGGCGATGTCGGCGCTGCGCTGCTCGACCGTCTTCTGATCGGCCAGGAGCGCCTCGCGCCGTCGCAACCGGTCGGCGAGCGCGCGGGCGGCGTCGAATGCGGTACGCGCCTGTTCCTCGGCCGCGCGAGCGCTGTGGTGCGCGGCGGCGGCCTCCTCGCTGCGCTGGGACCAGGTGGCGCGGGCCTCCTTGGCCAACCGGAGGAGATCGTCGTGTTCCGGCGTCTCGGCCGCGTGGCGCAGGGCAGCACGGGGATCCTCCGGTGCGGGTGTGGCCCTCTCCGCCGCTAAGTGTTCTGCCGAACCCGGGTCGATGACCGCCTGGCCGTGCGAGCCAGAACCCGGCTCTGTCTCCTCGTAGGCGCAGCGGGCGAACTCCTCCGCCACGGTACGTACCTGACGTGCAGCCTCGTCCACGGCCTTGCCGGCCGTGCCGGCCTGTTCACGCAGGAGTTCTTGGAGCTCCTGATAGACGGCCGTTCCGAAGATCTCCTGGAGTACGGAGCGGCGGTCCTCGGGGCGAGCGTGGAGGAAGTCGGCGAAGCGCCCCTGCGGCAGCACCACCGTCTGGGTGAACTGTTCGCGGGACAGTGGCAGGATTCGATCGATCTCGATGCCCGTTTCCTGCACGTTGGAGCTGACGGGCTCGCCGAGTTCGTCCGGGTCGCTCTTCCCGGGACCGGCAGGGCCACTCCTCGCGGCGGTTGCGCGGGCGGCCTCCGGTGAGGGGAGCCGCCACAGCTTGGCTCGCGCGTTCTGCATAGTGGTGCCAGTGCCGCGAGACTTCGGGCGCTCGTGTTTGGGAGAGCGGAAGACCCGGAACGTGCCTTCGTGGCAGCTGAACACCAACTCCACTTCAGGGGCGACACCTGGGGCTGCGTGATGGGAGTGCAGCCGCTCGGGTGCCCCGTCACCGGCGGGTTGCCCGTAGAGCGCGAAGACGATCGCATCGATGATGGTGGACTTGCCGGCACCAGTAGGGCCCTCGAGCAGGAAGAGACCGGAGGCGCCGAGGGCCTCGAGGTCGATCTCGTGGCTGCCGGGGAAGGGCCCGATGGCCTGCAGGCGCAGGTGATGGAGGCGCATCAGGCGCTCCGCTGCCGGAGCTGCTCGTAGACCTCACGGACGACCGCGAGTTCTTCCTCCGCAGCCGGGCGACCGCCGACGGCCGCCAGGAATTCTCCGGCCACCTCGTCCGGGCTTGCCTGGCGCGCGATCTCGACGGCGGCCCGCGAGATCTCCACCCCCTCGGGTTCGTGGAGCGGCCCCACCAGGAGGTGCGGGAAGCGCTTCTTCAGTGTGGAGTACAGCCCTTCGGGGCGGACCGGATCGGTCACGATCGCCTTGATCCAGTCGTCGGTTCGGTCGTCGTGCTCGGCGGAGAGGAGCTCGGCCAGGGTGCCGCGCAGTTCCGAGAGCGGGCGCAGTACGGGAGTCTCGATGAGCTCCACCCGCTCGACCCCTCCCGAGCCTAGCTCGATCAGGGCGGAGGACTTCACATGGTGGCGCTCGGAGAAGGAGAAAGCCAGCGGGCTGCCTGAGTAACGCATCAAGGGTTCGTCAGCATGCCGGCCGAGCTGCTGGGGGCCATGGAGGTGGCCCAGCGCCGCGTAGTCCAGCCCGGCTCCAGCGAAGACTCCCGAGGGAACGGAGTCCACGCCCCCCACCCGGATGTCGCGTTCGGAGTCGCTCGCTGCGCCACCGGTGACGAAGGCGTGTGCCATCGCCACCGCGGGCCGGCGCTTGCTGGTCGGTGCCCGGCGCGCGGACAGATCCGCCCGCACCCTGCGCATCGCCGCAGCGGTGACCGCCTCGTGCGAACGGGCGGGCATCACGTTGTCCTCGTCCGTGAGCTCGCCACGGCACATGTCTGGATCGAGATAGGGCAGCGCGTACACATAGGCGCCCAGATCGCCCTGGGCATCGGGAAGCTCGACCGGTTCGCCGATGTCTGCGACCCGGGCCCGCAGGGCCACGCGATCGCGATAGAGGTGCGCCCCGAAGCCCAGCCGCGTCGCCGAGTCGTGGTTGCCTGGCGTCACTACCACCCGGGTCAGCGCGGTCAGGCGCGCCAGGGCATCCGAGAGCAGTTCGACGGATTCCACCGGCGGGATGGCACGGTCGTAGACGTCCCCCGCCACGAGCACGGCGTCCACGGACTCTTCGCGCACGACCTCCAGGAGGTGGTCGAGGAAGGTCTCGTGCCCCGTTGCCAGACTCGCTCCGTGCAGGGTGCGCCCCAGATGCCAGTCCGAGGTGTGCAAGATGCGCATGATCGGACCGTACCGGCCAGCACGGACACCGGCCGGGATCGCCAGGAGGCCGGTGGCGCGAGATCGGACCGGAGGCCGGTCTTGACCGGACAATGCGTCAGCCCTATCCTCCGTGTGAGGAACACCACGAGGTGAACATCGATGGGGGACGAAGGGAGATCTCCCGTGACCGCACGCCGTTCTCAGGGTGCTCGGGTCACCGTCCTGTTGACCTCCTCGGTGCTGGCCGCGGCGCTCCTGCTCACTGCCTGCTCGGCAGAGGCACCGCCTGCCGAGGCCGAGCCGTCGCCGGAGCCGACGGGTACGCCTCACGTCGAGCCCGTAGCTGAGGAATCGGATGAACCCGAAGAAGACGACACGGAAGAGCCGGAGGAACCCGGGCTCACCATTCGCGACGTCGATCTCGCCGCACTGGAGTGGCGCGAGGCTGTCACCGAGGAGTATCTGACTCCTGTCGAGGGGCATGAGCACCGCACGCTCGAGGTCACCGACGCTGTCTACGCCGATGTCGACGGCGATGGCCACGAGGACGCCCTGGCCGCGATCGTCATCTCCGAGCAGCAGTGGTACGAGGAGATCTACTACATCTGGACCTGGGATCCCGACGAGCAGGTCGCCGTTCAGGTCGAGAGCCCGATCGCGCGCATGGCCCGGTGCGGGGATACCGTCCTCGAGATCGCCGCGGAGGAGGACGCTTTCGTCATCACCGAAGCGCTGCGCTATCAGGACGGTCCGCAGCCGGACTGCGCGAGCGACGGGCCGGTGGAGATCACCCGGCAGGTCCGTCTGGAGGAGAACTGGCCGGTGCTCACCGGCGAGCTCGAGGGCGACGGGGGCATCTGCCCTCAGCGCCTGGGAACCGACGACGGCTGGCCGGTGGAGGACTTCGACCTGCACCCGGGGCCGTGGCAAAGCATGACCCCGCTCCGCGATCCCGCTCCGGCGATCTTCGCCGAGGTGGACGTCTGGAGTCACCTGTGGCTCTACCGGGAGAACTGGATGCTCGTCCACGTCGGCTATGACACGGCACCAGGGGAGGAGAAGCCCGGCGGGGACTACACGCCCTGCGCATGGATCTTCTTGGAGGAAGACACCCGGCCTATCCCACACGACCCCTACCTTCCGGAAGGCTGAGCCCGCACGCCTGCTCGCCATGCCCCGAGCGCGAAGGCGGCGCGTGGCTCAGTCGCGCTGGTCGCTCAGAGCGGCGAGCGTGCTCGCGTGCAGGAGCCCGTTGGTAGCCACGGCGTCACCACTGAACGGGCCGTCCTGGCCATCGAGGCCGGTGAACCGACCCCCCGCTTCGATGACGATCGGCACCAGGGCGGCCATGTCGTACAGCGCGAGTTCCGGTTCGCAGGCCACGTCCACCGCGCCCTCGGCCACCAGCATGTACGACCAGAAGTCACCGTAGGCGCGGGTGCGCCAGCAGCGCTCGGCGAGGGACAGGAAGGAGCGCAGCGAGCCGCGCTCGGCCCACCCGCCCAGGGAGGAGTAGCTCAGCGAGGCATCCTCGAGCTGACTGACGGCCGAGACGTGCAGACGTCGTGCAGCCGAGAGGGAGCGCCCCGTCCACGCGCCGGAGCCCTGAGCGGCCCACCAGCGCCGTCCGAGCGCCGGAGCGGAGACCACGCCGAGCACCACCTCGTCGTCCTCGATCAAGCCGATCAAGGTGGCCCACACCGGGACGCCGCGCACGAAGTTCTTGGTCCCGTCGATCGGGTCGACCACCCAGCGGCGTGCGGACCGGCCGGTGCTTCCGAACTCCTCACCGGTGACGGCATCACGTGGCCGGGCCCGGGAGAGCTGGCCGCGCACGATCTCCTCGGCGGCGCGGTCGGCGTCGGTGACGGGGGTGAGGTCCGGCTTGGTCTCGACGGTGAGGTCCTGGGCGCCGAAGCGCGACATGGTCTGGGCGTCGACCTGGTCGGCGATCACGTGCGCGAGGCGCAGATCGTCGGTGAACCTGCTCGCGCGCTGTGCCTGGACTGCCATGGGGCTGACCCTATCGGGAGTTGTCAGCGCCCTGGTTGCTCCGGGGTGCGCGATTCCAGCAGCCGGCGAAAGGAGGCGAGCCGTGCGCGGCTGGCCGGATCCGCCTGTTCGGCCCACCGGTCCAGGGCGCAGTCGGGGGCGCCCTCGCCGTGGGTGCAGCCGCGCGGGCAGGCCGTGGCAGCCTCGGCCAGATCCTCGAAGGCCGCGAGCAGATCCTCGGGCTTGACGTGCTGCAGTCCGAAGGAGCGCACGCCGGGTGTGTCGATGATCCAGCCGGCGTTGACCTGGTGGCCGCTGCCGGTCAGTTCGAGCGCCACCGCCGAGGACGACGTGTGCCGCCCGCGGCCGGTGACCGTGTTGACCTCTCCGGTGGCTCGCGAGGCCGCTGGGACCAGGGCGTTGACCAGGGTGGACTTGCCCACCCCGGAATGGCCCACCAGCACTGAGGTGCGGCCGGCCAGTCGCTCATGCAGGGCGGACAGGCCGGCGTCGTGCTGGGGATCATCGGTCATCGAACTGGTGATCACCCAGGGCACATCGAGCGCGGCGTAGCGCTCCAGGAACTCGGCGGGATCGGCCAGATCGGCCTTGGTCAGGCAGAGCAGGGGGTCCATGCCGGCGTCGTAGGCGGCCACCAGGCACCGGTCCACCAGGCGTGGCCGGGGTTCGGGCTGGGCGGCGGCGACCACGATGACGAGCTGGTCGGCGTTGGCCACGATGACGCGTTCGTACCCGCTGGCGGACTCCTCGAGGGAGCGTCGCAGCACGGAGCTGCGTTCATCCCGGCCCACGATCCGCGCCAGGCTTCCGGCGCTGCCTGAGGTGTCCCCGACCACGCGCACGCGGTCACCGACGACGATGGCGCTCTGCCCCCGGTGCCCGCCGTCGCGACCCAGTTCCTTGGCTTTGACCGCCACGATCTCGCGTCGCGACGGCAGCCCGGCGTCGAGGAGCACCCCGTAGCGGCCGCGGTCCACGGTCAGCACCATGGCGGGCTCGGCGTCCTCGTAGCTCGGGCGCACCTTGGTGCGCGGGCGGGAACCTCGTTTGTCCGGGCGGATGCGTACCCGTGGATCGTCGGTGCCGCTGTCGCGCGCCATGCTCAGGCTCGCTGCCCGAGCATGCCCTGCCACATCCCAGGGAAGTCGGGCATGGTCTTGGCGGTGGTGGCGACGTTGACGACCTCCACCCCGGGCACGCGCAGGCCCACGATGGCGGCGAAGGTGGCGATCCGGTGATCGTGATAGGTCTCCACCGCGGCGCCCCGCAGAGTGGCCGGCTCGATCTCGAGGCCGTCAGGGGTCTCCCGCGCCTCTCCTCCCAGCCGGGTGATCTCCGTGACCAGCGCGGCGAGCCGGTCGGTCTCGTGTCCGCGCAGGTGCGCGATCCCGCGCAGCCGGGACGGAGTGGCGGCCAAGGCGCAGAGCGCCGCAACCGTCGGAGCGAGCTCGCCGCCCTCAGTGAGGTCGACGTCGAGACCGCGAATGACACCGTCGGCCGGACCGGTCACCGCGAGCGTGTCTCCCTGTCGCTCCACAGTTGCGCCCATCCGGGTGAGGATCCCGCGCAACAGGTCGCCCGCCTGCGTGGTCCGCTCCGGCCAGCGCGGCACGCGCACGGTTCCTCCCGCTGCCAGTGCTGCCGCCAGGAAGGGTCCGGCGTTGGACAGATCGGGTTCGACCACGATGCGGCCGCCCGAGACCGTGCCGGGGGAGACCCGCCAGCGTGCCTCTGCCTCGTCGACCTCGACGCCGCGCTCCCGCAACACCTGGGCGGTCATCGCGATATGCGGGAGGGAGGGCAAGGCGCCCCCCACATGCCGGATGTCGACACCCCGGCGGTAAGCCGGAGCCGCGAGCATCAACGCCGAGACGAACTGGCTGGAGGCCGAGGCATCGAGTTCCACCGCCCCGCCGTTGAAGGAACCGGAGGCGTGAATCGTCAGCGGCAAGGACTCGCCGTGGGGCCCGGAGGCCTCGATCGTGGCGCCGAGGTCTCGGAGCGCACGGATGACCGGCCCCATGGGGCGCTCGCGGGCGCGCGGATCACCATCGATGCGGATCTCGCCGTCCGCCAGGACCGCCAGGGCCGGCACAAAACGCATCACGGTACCGGCCAGGCCCGCGTCGATCTCGGCGGGCCCGCGCAGTGGGGCCGTCTCCAGCCGCAGGCCCGCGTCGGTGTCCGTGACCGTCACGCCGAGTGCTTGCAGGGCCGAGATCATGAGCGCGCTGTCGCGGGAACGCAGCGGCTGGATCAGCTCGGTGGGGGAGTCGGCCAGCGCTGCCAGGAGCAGATGGCGATTTGTCAGGGACTTAGAACCCGGAACCTCGACGGTGGCGTCGAGCGGCGCCTGCGCGCTGGGGGCGGGCCAGGGTGAAGCGGTCTGGGTCATCCGCGGTAGCGCTTCTTCATGCGATCCCTCAGGGCGAGGATTTCGTCGCGGCGCTGCCGGGAGTGTTCCAGCCGCCAGCCCAGTGAGGGCTTGCCGTCGCGGTCGGCGGCGGCGAAGAGCAGACCGCCCACCACGGCGGCGCGGTTGAGCAGCGCAGAGATCATCTCGGCGCGCTCCTCGGCATCCTCGGCTGCCCAGACCGGGTAGCGGGCCACGGCCGTCTTGACGGCCAGACCGGCGAGGAAGACCCCGGCGAGTTTGGCGCGCTTGCCGCGTGCCAGGGCGAGGCCGGCCAGAGCGGTGACGCCACCGGAGACGCGCACCAACACGGTGGGATCCTGCAGGGCGGCGTCGATGACCGAGGCGGGCACGCCGAGGGTCTGCAGCACGGATCGCGCCGCGGAGATGGCGCCGGAGCGATCCTCGGTGATGATCTCCACGTGGCGGGCGGGCCGGACCGCGGCGTCGATGCCGTCGATGATGAAGGGAGCGGCCAGCAGGGGGCGGGCGATCGTTCGCACAGGGCTCATGACACAAAACTAGACTCAGATCACCGACTCCTGCGAATTGTCCGCGCCGGGATCTGGGCTCATCGCTCGAGTACCGGGCCTCGCAGGCCGGCCCGGCGCACGTGGAATACCTGCACAGACCGCGGCGTTGCTGCCGATATGTCCGCCACGACTCTCGCCCCGTGCCCGGCGCGCGCCGCACGGCTACCCTCGTCGGTAATGAGTACCGGCCCGAGTGAGACCCCCAGCCCAGGGCGAGAGACTGTCGCTGCGTCAGCCGAGCCTGCCCAGGAGAGCGCGGCCGAGCGCGTGATGCGCTTCGAGCAGGATGCGCTGCCCTATCTCGACCAACTCTACGGCGCCGCGTTGCGGATGACGCGCAATCCGGCCGACGCCGAGGACCTCGTCCAGGAAACCTTCGCCAAGGCCTTCGGGGCCTTCCACCAGTACAAGCCCGGCACGAACCTGAAGGCCTGGCTCTACCGGATCCTGACGAACTCCTTCATCAACACCTATCGCAAGAAGCAGCGTGAGCCGCTGCAGTCCGACGCCGAGCAGGTCGAGGACTGGCAGATCCACCGTGCCGCCTCGCACACCTCGAGCGGTCTGCGTTCCGCAGAGTCCGAGGCCCTGGACCTGCTCCCGGACTCGGACATCCGTGCGGCGATGAACGACCTGCCCGAGGACTTCCGGCTGGCCGTCTACCTCGCTGACGTCGAGGGGTTCGCCTACAAGGAGATCGCCGAGATCATGGGCACCCCGATCGGCACGGTGATGTCCCGGTTGCACCGGGGCCGGCGGCAGTTGCGCGAACGTCTGGTGGACCACGCACGCGAGTACGGAATCCGGACGACGAGCGAGGAGGTGCGGCCATGACCGCGAACCCGACTCCCGGGGGCGCCGACGACCAGCTCACCGAACGCGCGGAGCAGGCGGTGCGGGCGCGCGCCGGCGAGGTCGGCCCGTGCTCCTGCGAGGAACTGATGGAGCATCTCTTCGAGTTCCTCGATGCGGAACTGGAGGACAGTGAATGCCATCGCTTGCGGCGGCATGCCGAGGAGTGCCCCACCTGCCATCAGGCGGCCGACGCGGAACAGCACATTCGGGAGATCGTGCGGCGTTCCTGCGCGGAGGTGGCGCCCAGTTCCCTGCGCGTGCGCATCCGCTCCCAGCTCACCGTGCTCCGTGTCACCGACCGGAAATCCCCCTGAACCGTTCCGTGGACCGTTGGTGTGCCAGACTGGCCGGTTGAGAGACGCGTGCAACGAGCGCGACGAGGAGAGGAGCCGCTATGAGCAAGCGCGGACGCAAGCGCAAGGCCCGTAAGAAGAACGGCGCGAACAACGGCAAGCGCCCCAACGCCAACTGAGGCGATGACGATGCGCCCGGCCCCCTGTGCGGTGGCCGGGCGCTTCTGCGTGCTGCGCGGGATCGTGGTGTGATCGCCAGGGATGGGAGGTCGCGATGAGCGCAGAGCGATGCCCGGCTGGACGGGTGGCACATGCGGGCATGCACAGCGACCCTCTGGAGGTCGCCTCGCTGGCCGCCGTGGTGGAAGACCCGGCAGCCGGCGCCGTGGCGACCTTCGGCGGCATCGTGCGTCACCATGATCGCGGTCGCGCGGTCAGCGGCATCGAGTACCTTGCACACCCGGATGCCGAGGAGGTGATTGCCGAGGTCGCAGGGGAGATCGCTCGCCGCCATCCCCTTGAGGCGGTGGCGGTCGCTCACCGCATCGGCAACCTCATGGTGGGTGAGGTCGCGCTCGCCTGCGCCGTCTCCGCTGCTCACCGCGCTGAGGCCTTCACCGCACTGCAGGAGCTCGTCGACCAGGTGAAACTGCGGCTGCCCGTGTGGAAGCGGCAGGTCTTCCCGGACGGTAGCCACGAGTGGAGCGGCTCAGCCTGAGTGCCCTCGGGCCGCGATGACCTCCTGGGCAAGGCTCGGTCGGTCGGTGACCAACCCGTCGACACCGAGGTCGAGCAGATCGTTCATCTCACGCGGCTCGTTGATGGTCCACACGTGGAGTTGCCAGCCGAGCTCGTGCGCGGCTCGTACCAGGGCGCGGCTGACCACGCGCACTCCCCGATACGTCGGGGGCACTTGCAGGCAGCCGATGGAGCGGTTGCTCGCGAGCCGGCGAAGGGCTCTGCGCCGCATGGGGCCGGGCAGATGCGCGGCCACCAGCACCCGCACAGCCTCGCGCTGGCTCGTGCTGGAGAGCACGGCCGGCCCGAAGGCCTGGCGCAGGGCGATCAGGCGGTCATGGTCGAAGGCGGCCAGGCAGATGCGGTCCTCCGCGCCGGCGGTGCGGACCGCCTCCACCAGTGCGGAGACGGCACGGTCTTCCTTGACGTCGATGTTCAGCCGCAGGTCCGGGTGGTGGGCAAGCAACTCGTCCAGGCGGAGCGGGGGAGCGCCTGAGGCGTCGCGCAAAGTGGCGACCTCGGCCCATTCCAGGTCGGCCAGTAGGCCGGTCCCCGAGGTGGTGCGATCGACACTGGCGTCATGCATGAGGACGGCGACGCCGTCCCGGGTCGTGCGCACATCGGTCTCGAAGTAGTGCAAGCCGAGACTCAGATCGTGCCGGACGGCAGCGAGGGAGTTCTCGGGCGCCTCCAGCGAGCCGCCGCGGTGGGCGAGCACGATCGGCGCTGATCCGCGTAGGTAGGGGCGCGGCCGGGACATCGGTTCCGGCACGGGTCAGCAGACTTCGCTGACGTCCACCGCGCCGTGCTCTTCCAGCCAGGCCAAGGGCTCGACGGTGGTGAGGTCCTCATCCACGTGCACCTCGAAGTGCAGGTGCGGTCCGGTGGAGAAACCGTTGTTCCCCACCTCGGCGATCACCTCGCCGGCACGTACCTCTTGACCTTCGTGCACGAAGATCCCCGGGGCGTACATGTGCACGTTCCAGGTCCAGAAGGTCTCGCCGCGGATCTCGTGGCGCAGGATCACCAGCATGTTGGAGCGACCGTCGCGGCCGTAGCCCACGTAGTCGACCACGCCATCGGCCACCGCGTGGATGGGCGTGCCGAGCGGTGCGGCGAAGTCCGTGCCGGTGTGGAAGCTGTACCCGCGTCGGAAGGGGTCGTTGCGTGTGCCGTACCCGGAGGTGTGCCGGTAGGTGCCCTGCTGAAGCGGCATCACCACCTGGTCGCTGATCTCGGTCTCGAAGGCGGCCCGCGTGCCACTGGCAGGCGTGGTGCCGCTTCCGCACTGCGAGGGGGCTTCACCGACGGTGCGGGAGAGCTCCATGGCCGCCGCGCGCCCGGCGGCGGCAGGGTCGGCGAGCAGCGCCGGGGTGGAGTTGTTCGATGGCGTCCCGAGGGCCTCCAGGGCGGTGACCGCCACGCCCTGGATGGGATTGGTCTGGGCGCCTGCAGTGTCACCGCTGGTGGGGAGACCGGCCACCGGGATCACGATGGTCAGTGCGCCGAGCGCCGAGAGCAATGCGCCGCGGGAGAGGAGCTGTCCGTGACTGCGCTTGGCCGGGGCTGCTGTGGCCTGGCGCTGAGCGCGCATCGCCCGGCGTGAGGGGAGAAAGACCTCAGTCGCGGTGTCATCGGCGTGACCGGTGTGCTCTCTGTTCGGGGCCGGCACAGTGGCGATGACCGTGGCCACTGCCTGAGCCTGACCTTCAGCTGCGCGTTGGCGAGCCTCCCGCAGCTGGCGCCGGGTCGGCGGCGCAGCAGGCGCAGGATGCGGCATGGGCGGGAAACCTCCGGAGGGGGATCAGGCTCGTGTGGACGTGTCGTGGACGACCGAACGTCACAGAACCATAACGACACGAGTGCCGCCGCGTCCACCCTCCCTTACCCGTGATCTCCATAACCGCAACTCCAGGTCGGGAAGGGCAAGTGCGGACGACTGGTGAAGGTGTGGCTGACCCCGGGTTGACCTGCCCTTGAAGTTGCTGGTCAGGACGGTGGGGAGCGAGATGTTCCACAGGTGTCGCGCCCCGTCTGGCGGGCCGATCCCCCCGCCTGACGGATAAGGTGGTCGGGACATCTGTCACACCCCCTGGAAGAGGGCGATCTCCGAGTGTCCACGCAGGAACAGGACCCCATGGCGGCTTTTGGCGCCAACGAATGGCTCATCGAAGAGCTGTATGAGCAGTACCAGCAGGATCCCGCCTCGGTGGAACCCGCCTGGCGCGAGTTCTTCGCCGACCACCAGCCCGATGGCGAGGGGGCCGGGAACGGTACCCCGACGGCATCGACCTCCGGCAAGGCCGCGCCCCAGCGGTCGGAGGCGGGGTCGGAGTCCCCGGCGAAGGCGCCTGCCGCCCAGGCCGAGGCTGCTTCGTCAGCACCGGCAAAGAAGAAATCTGAAGAGAGCGAGTCACCAGCGGTGAACCGGGTGGACCCCCGATCCGAGCAGCCAGCCACCGATGCCATGCGCGGTGATCTTCCACCCGCGCCGGCCGTCGCCACTCAGCCCGGCACTCAGACGTACCCCGAGCCGGTCACCCGGCTGGAAGGCGCCGACCTCCCGGAGGAGGACGTCACCGAACGGCTGCGAGGTGTTGGTGCGCGCACGGCCCAGAACATGGACGTCTCGCTCGAACTACCCACGGCGACCTCCGTGCGGGCCGTGCCGGCCAAGGTGATGGTGGACAACCGCACCGTCATCAACAACCACCTCAAGCGGGCGCGCGGCGGCAAGATCTCCTTCACTCACCTCATCGGCTACGCCATGGTCGAGGCGCTGGGCGACATGCCCGAGATGAACCACTCCTACACCCTGGAGAACGACAAGCCGGCGGTGCTCAAGCCGGCTCATGTGAACTTCGGTCTGGCGATCGACCTCCCGCGCCCGGATGGCACCCGCAGCCTCGTAGTGGTCTCGGTCAAGAAGGCCGACACCATGGACTTCGCGGAGTTCTGGGGCGCCTACGAGGAGCTCGTGCGCAAGGCGCGCAACGGCAAGCTCGGTATCGAGGACTACCAGGGCACCACCATCACGCTGACCAATCCCGGCGGCATCGGCACTGTGCACTCCATTCCGCGCCTGATGAAGGGGCAGGGGACGATCGTCGGTGTCGGCGCGATGGACTACCCGGCCGAGTTCGCCGGCGCCTCCGAGGAGACGCTGGCCCGGATGGGGATCTCCAAGGTGCTGACCTTGACCTCCACCTACGACCATCGCATCATCCAGGGCGCGGCCTCGGGTGAGTTCCTGCGCCAAATGCACCGCAAGCTCACCGGCGAGGACGGCTTCTACGACCGCGTCTTCGCGGCCATGCGCGTGCCCTACGAACCGGTCCGCTGGTCTCAGGACGTCGAGCACGATCCGTTGGTCGAGCTCGGCAAGCCGGCACGCATCGCCGAGCTGATCCACGCCTATCGTTCCCGCGGCCACCTCATGGCCGACACCGACCCGCTCGCCTACCGCCAGCGCCGTCACCCGGATCTCGACGTCACTTCCTACGGTCTGACGCTGTGGGACCTCGACCGGACCTTTCCCACCGGCGGGTTCGGCGGCACACATCGCGCCAAGCTGCGCGACATCCTGGGTACCTTGCGTGACTCCTACTGCCGCACCGTGGGCGTGGAGTACATGCACATCGCCGACCCGAACCAGCGCCGGTGGTTCCAGGATCAGCTCGAGCAGCCCTACGCCAAGCCCACGGCGGAGCAGCAGCGCCGCATCCTGAACCGGCTGAACGCCGCCGAGGCCTTCGAGACCTTCCTGCAGACGAAGTTCGTCGGTCAGAAACGCTTCTCCCTCGAGGGCGGGGAATCGCTGATCCCGCTGCTGGATGTGCTGCTCACCAACGCCGCCCAGGAGGGCCTCGACGAGGTCGGTATCGCCATGGCGCACCGCGGGCGCCTCAACGTGCTGGCGAACATCGCCGGCAAGTCCTACGGCCAGATCTTCTCCGAGTTCGAGGGCAACCAGGACCCGCGCAGCGTGCAGGGCTCAGGTGACGTGAAGTACCACCTGGGCACCACCGGGCAGTACACCGCGCCCGACAACTCGACCACCAAGGTCTACATGGCGGCCAACCCCTCGCACCTGGAGGCAGCCAACGGCGTCCTCGAAGGCGTGGTCCGGGCCAAACAGGACCGGATCGACCTCGGCGAGGACGGCTACTCCGTGCTCCCGCTGCTCATCCACGGTGACGCCGCCTTCGCCGGACAGGGCGTGGTGGTGGAGACCCTCAACCTCTCGCAGCTGCGCGGCTATAAGACCGGCGGCACGGTCCACGTCATCGTGAACAACCAGATCGGCTTCACCACCGGTCCATCCTCGGCGCGCTCGAGCTACTACGCCACCGACATCGCCAAGGGTCTGCAGGTCCCGATCTTCCACGTCAACGGCGATGACCCCGAGGCGGTGGCGCGCGTGGCGGAACTGGCTTTCGCTTACCGCCAGGCCTTCCACAAGGACGTCGTCATCGACATGGTGTGCTACCGCCGCCGTGGTCACAACGAGGGTGACGACCCCTCGATGACGCAGCCGGTGATGTACTCCCTCATCGAGAACAAGCGCTCGGTCCGCACCCTGTACACCGAGTCACTCATCGGACGCGGCGACCTCACCGAGGAGGATGCCGAGCAGGCCCTCGCCGAGTACAAGGCCGAACTCGAACGAGCCTTCACCGAGACCCGCGAGGGAGGCTGGAAGCCCGAGCGTGATCAGGTGGCCGGCCTGGAGGTCCCGGAGTCGCAGCAGGAAGACGCCGGCACCGTGGTGGGCTGGCAGACCAAGGTCCCGGCGGAGCTGTTGCAGCGGGTGGGCGAGGCCCACAGCCGCGTGCCCGAGGGCTTTACGGTCCACCCCAAGCTGGCTCAGCTCCTGGAGCGCCGCGAGGCCATGAGCCGCGAGGGCGGTATCGATTGGGGCTTCGGCGAGCTCCTCGCCTTCGGCACCCTGCTCATGGAGGGCACCCCGGTGCGCCTCGCCGGGCAGGACTCGCGCCGCGGCACCTTCGTGCAGCGCCACGCGGTGCTGCACGACCGCCGCACGGGCGAAGAGTGGATGCCCCTGGCCTACCTCACGCCCGACCAGGCCAAGTTCTTCGTGTACGACTCGCTGCTCAGTGAGTACGCCGCCATGGCCTTCGAGTACGGCTACTCCGTGGAACGGCCGGATTCCCTGGTGCTCTGGGAAGCGCAGTTCGGCGACTTCGCCAACGGGGCCCAGATCGTCATCGATGAGTTCATCTCCTCGGCCGAGCAGAAGTGGGGCCAGTACTCCTCCCTCGTGTTGCTGTTGCCGCACGGATACGAGGGCCAGGGGCCTGACCATTCCTCCAGCCGGATCGAGCGCTTCTTGCAGATGTGCGCCGAGGACAACATGATCGTCGCCCAGCCCAGCACGCCGGCCAGCCACTTCCATCTGCTGCGCCGCCAGGCCTATGCCCGGCCGCGCAAGCCGCTGATCGTGGCCTCGCCCAAGCAGCTGCTGCGGCTCAAGGCTGCCGCATCCAAGGTCGAGGACTTTACTGAGGGCACCTTCCGGCCGGTGATCGGCGAGGTCAGAGCTGAGGTGCGTGAGTCGGGGACGGTCGACCGGGTGCTGTTGTGCTCCGGCCGCGTGTACTACGACCTCGCCGCGCGTCGCGCGAAGTCCGGCGACGCCTCCACCGCAATCATCCGTCTCGAGCAGCTCTACCCGCTGGAGATCGACGCCGTCCATGACGCGCTCGCTCCCTATGGCGACGCGGAGCTGATCTGGGTCCAGGACGAGCCGGAGAACCAAGGCCCGTGGACCTTCGTCTCCGACCACCTCGCGCCGGCACTTGATGGTCGGCAGATGCGGGTGGTGTCCCGGCCTGCGGCTGCCTCCCCGGCGGCCGGCTCGGCCAAGCGCCACAAGGAGGAGAACGCAGATCTGATGGAGCGGGCCTTCGCGCGGTGAGTAGCGCCAACGGAAGCCCCGCCGAGCACACGGGCCGCCGGGACGGAGCCGGCAGTGCGGCAGCTGGTCCGCGCTTGCGGATCTGCGCGGTGGGCGACGAGTTCATTGCCGGCGTCGGAGACCGGCGCGCCCTGGGGTGGACGGGCCGGGTTATGGCGCGCACGAGCCCGGAGGAACCGATTCTGCTCGCGGAGCTGGCCGTGCCGGGTGAGGCCACCACGGCACTGGCCGCGCGCTGGCAGGAGGAGACCAAGCGGCGCTTCGCCCACGATGCCGACAACAGGCTGGTGATCGGACTCGGTGCCGCGGACCTCGTCCATGGGCTCTCGGTGGCGCGCTCGCGCCTGAACCTGGCGAACATCGTGGATTCTGCGACATCGGCCCGGTTGGGATGCTTCGTGGTCGGTCCGCCGCCGCGCCCAGATCTCGACGCGGATCTGCAGGCGTCGCGCTCGCGTGCCTTCGCCGATGTGTGCGAACGGCGCGGGATCACCTACGTGGAGACCTACGCGCCGCTGCGTGCTCATCAGGATTGGCATTCCGACCTGAGTTCGGGCGACGGGATCCATCCCGGTCAGGCCGGTTACGGCATGCTCGCGTGGCTGGTCCTGCGTTCCGGTTGGCACGAGTGGCTCGGCGTGCCGGGCGAGATGCCCTAGAGCGGTCGAACCACGGATCCAGACTGCGTCCACGGGGCCTCGTGCCTAAGGTGGGGCGTATGCCCGTCGTCGGTCTAGGCCTCCCGCGTGTCCGGCGCCGCCGTGCGGGCCTGGGTGACGAGACGGCGTTACGTGCCTCCGGCGGCTCCGGCGATGGTGTGCGGGGCGCCCCGAGCCCCGCGGTCGCCGGCCTGCGTGACTCCTACGGCCGCGTCGCCACCGATCTGCGCGTCTCTCTGACCGATCGGTGCAACCTGCGTTGTGATTACTGCATGCCCGCCGAGGGCATGGACTGGATGCCCAGCCCCCAGGTGCTCTCAGATGACGAAATCATCCGCCTGATCGGTCTCGCCGTGCAGCAGCTCGGCGTCCGGGAGCTTCGCTTCACCGGGGGTGAGCCGCTGTTGCGCAAAGGTCTCGAGCGGATCATCGGAGCCACTACCGCGTTGCGCACGGTTGACGGCGAAGTGCCGCAGACCTCGCTGACCACCAACGCCCTGGGCCTGCAGCGCCGCGCAGAGGGCCTGGTCAGGGCCGGTCTCCGGCGGATCAACGTGTCCCTGGACGCCGTGGATCGCGCGACCTTCGCCAGCGTCACGCGGCGAGACCGGCTTCCGGACGTGCTGGCGGGCATTCATGCCGCTGCAGCGGCAGGCTTGCGCCCGATCAAGATCAACGCCGTGCTCCTGCGCGGCGTGAACGATCATCAGGCCGGTGATCTGCTCGCCTGGGCGCTACGCCACGGGTACGAGCTGCGCTTCATCGAGCAGATGCCGCTCGGCCCGCCGCGGGCGTGGCAACGCGGCGACATGGTCACGGCCGCGGAGGTCCTGGACCGGCTCTCCGAGCGCTTCACGCTGCGAACACGAGACCCCGCCGAGCGCGGCTCGGCCCCCGCGCAGCGCTGGACGGTCGAGCCTTCGCACGGCGCTCCCGGCGGAACGGTCGGCATCATCGCCTCGGTCTCGGAGCCCTTCTGCGCAGCGTGTGACCGCACGCGGCTGACGGCCGACGGCCAGATACGAAACTGCCTCTTTGCCGCGGGGGAGACCGATCTGCGTGGAATGCTGCGCGGCGGCGCCTCGAACGAGGAGCTGGCTGAGGTCTGGCGCGTGGCCATGTGGGGCAAGGCCGCCGGTCACGGGATCGACGATCCCTCCTTCCTGCCACCCGCTCGCACCATGAGCGCTATCGGAGGCTGAGATGCGCGTCGACCTGCGATACTTCGCTGCGGCCGCTGAGGCTGCCGGCCGGGATGCGGAGTCACTCGACGTCGACGACGACATGACGACCGCGGGTCTGGTGGTGCTGCTGGGTGACCGGCACGGGTCCGAACTTCTGCGGGTGCTGGGGCTCTCGAGCTTGCTGGTCGATGGAGCGACGCGGGTGGTGACCCAGGAGCCTGCGGCGCCGCTGCGGCGCGACACGCCTGCCGGTGGCGCCGGCGCGGGAGATGACGGCGCCGAGCCCGACGTGGTCCGCGTGGACGTCCTCCCTCCCTTCGCGGGCGGTTGAGGCGCGGGCCCTCGCAACTCGCGCCCGATCCCTGGTATGGCCGCGGCCTCGGCTGCTCGTGCCCTCGATGCCGTGGGTGGAACCGAGGCCGTGGCGTAGTAGTAAGCGGAGATCGCCATTGACGCTGTGGGAGGTCCCGCACACCAGACTTTCGTACCGCGGTCTGGTCCGCCTCTATGAGAGATGCATCACTTCATGTTGCGAGAGGCGTCGGCATGCCGGTGACCGGGCAGCTGCGTATAGACGAGCGATTAGGTGATATAGCGACCTTTTACTACTCTCGTCGCGACGCGAGTAGCAGATGCGGATCGACGAGGAAGAAGGTAGTGCGTGAGAGATCGAACTTGGCCCACGGGGTCACCGGATGGAATCTGGTCGCCGTCCAGGGCGCGAGGCCGCGGAATGCGCCGGTTGCTTGGCGCCGCGACCGCCCTAATCCTCGCCGGTGCTTCACTGGTGGCAATCAACACCCCTGCCATGGCGGAGCCCAACCCGGGCATCGTGGTCGACGGCGAGCTGAGCTGGACCGGTGAGGGCCAGGTGGAACTCGGTGACACCCTCAGCTTCGCGGGGACCTGGGACGCCATCAATGCTGCCCCGGCACCGGGCGACACCTTCTACATCGGCTTGCCGGACGAGCTCGGCTTCGACCAGGCGCTGCCCTTCGACCTGCAGGGCGTCGACGGCAACGGGAGCCCCGTCGTCTGGGGCAGCTGCCTGACCGATCCGGGCGCCGGCGAAGTGCTGTGCACGCTCAGCGACGAGGTCGCGAACTGGGACGAGATCCACGGCAGCTTCGAGCTGGAGGTGACCGCGCAGCAGACCACCATCGAGGATGAGGTCCTCTTCGACTTCAACGGCCAGGACGGCTGGGTCGAGGTCCCGGGCGATGGCGGCATCGGTGACGGTATCGAGATCGACGACGAGGTCACCAAGAGTGGCCACATGCGGGACAACCGCTGGGAAATGGGTTGGCAGATCGAGATTCCGGGCAGTCTGCTGGCCAGCTCGGATGACAACCCTGTCCAGGTCCTGGAAACCTTGAGCGACAATCACGCGCTCTGCGATGACCCGCAGCTGCGCGTCGAGACCGTGCGCGGTGGTGACGTCAACAATGTCACCGATATCGCCGACATCAATCACGAGGTCGAAGGTTACGACTTCGCCGTCGAGCTCACCGAGCCGGAGGCCGGTTTCAACACTGAGGTGACCTACCGCATCTCCTACACCACCTGCACGCCCGATGGTCAGATCGACCCGGAGGGTACCGAGTACACCAACGAGGCAGTGGTGGAGGGCGAGTCCACCGGCGTCATCGGAGTGGAGCAGGACTGGGCGATTGGTGGCACCGGGAAGTCCGGCTGGGTCCATGGCGGCGAGTACCGCGATGGTGAGATCGAGTGGACCGTCGAGGTTCCCGGTAGCCTGCTCGCTGATGAAGAGACCTTCACCCTGGAGGACTCGCTCAGCGGGGACCACGCCCTGTGCCTCGATGAGAACGGCGACCACTACGTGCAGGGTCTGCACGTCATTCAGCTGTACGGTCCGAGCTGGGACGGCCGGCAGGACATCGAGCTCGATGCGGCCATCGAGATCACGGACGGGCAGAACTTCGCGATCGAGTTCTCCATCCCCAGCGATTCGGACTTTGAGTTCCAGGGCGGTGACTACCGCTACCTGATCCGTTACGACACCTGCGCCACCACCGACGGACTGCCAGAGGGTGGAACGACCTTCGGCAACGAGGCCTCGGTGGACGGGAACATCGTCACCGGCGACGCCCGCGTCCCGGACCGGGCCTCAGGCAAGAATGGCTGGATCAACTCCGAGCCGGTCGAGATCGGCGGCGAGACCTTCGCCCCGCAGACCACGCTCTCCTGGGAGGTGGAGATCCCCGGCGAGGTGCTGGCCGACCTGGACAGCGACCTGATCCTGACCGACGTGCTTACCGAGGCCCACCAGGTCTGTGAGGTCGACGGCGATCTGGCCACGGCGCTGAATCTGCGGGTCGAGGCACGCGACCAGATCTCTGGTGGCGGGCTGGCCACGGTCGACCTGCTGGACCTGACCACGGTCGAGTCGGAGGAGAAGACCCTCACCTTCACCATCGAGCAGCCCACGCTTGAGCTGCCCGGCGGTGGGGAGGCGACCGGTTTCAGCCACGAGTACCGGTACGTGCTGAGCTACACCACCTGCACCACCAGCGGCGGAATGGACGTCGAGGGCACCCAGTACGGCAATGACATCTCCGGCGGCGGATTCTTCTCCTCCGAGCACACGGTCACTCAGAGCAACCGCGCCGGTGGCACCGGTGTGGGCGTCGCCCGTGGCTCGGTTGAGATCGTCAAGGACCTCGCGGACACCGCTGGCGCGGACTTCGTGCCCGAGGACGCGATCTTCACCGTCACCGTGCAGGAGTTCGCTCCGGACAGCGACGAGGTCTACCACGAGTACACCCTCGACATCCCGCTGAACGGCGAGCCCGTTGCGGGATTCAACGCGCGCGGCAACGGCTGGACCATCGTGGTCTCCGAGACGGACTTCCCGGACATCCCCGGCGTCGTCTTCGGCGAGCCCGTCTTCGCGGACACCGAGGGCGTGACGCCGCTGGAAGACGGTGGTGCGCTCGTCGAGCTCACCCCGCAGGCCAATGTGCTGGTGGAACTCACCAACCTCGCCGAGACCGGCGCTCTCGAGATCGAGAAGGTCGTTGACGGCCCGGCGGCTCACCTTGTCGAGGAGGGCCGCGAGTTCGGCGTGACGGCCCAGGTCGACGTCAGCGAACTCGGTGAGGACTTCCCCGCCCAGGAGGACGTGGACTTCACCATCTCCGAAAGTGAGGGCTTCGTGCTCGACGGTTTGCCCGTCGGGGCGACAGTCACCTTCGCCGAGGACGAGCTGCAGGACGGCACCTATGTGACCTGGGGCGAGCCGGTGATCTCCCCGAGCGAGATCACGGTCGAGGCCGGGCACGTGCAGGAGCCGGCCTTGATTACCGTCACCAACGTCGCCGACTACACCCTGGGCACCTTCGCGGTGGCCAAGGAGGTCAGCGGACCGGAGGCCGAGAACCCGGCCGTGCCGGAATCGGTGGAGGTCCTCGCCAGCTGGACGGACCTCAGCGACGTGGAGCAGAACGCGACCCTGACCCTGCCCACCGATGGCACCTCGGTGCCTTTCGGTGAGGAGCTCCCGGTCGGCACCGAGGTGGAGCTGACCGAGGTTCCGCTGGAGGACGGCTCCGGGATCGTGTGGGCCGAGCCGACCTGGTCGGGCGACGGCGTGAGCAGCGAGGGCAACATCGCCGTGGTGACGATCGGTGAGGACGACGACGCACTGGTCTCCGTGGAGAACCATGCCGCGACCTCCACCGCCGGCATCAGCCTGCTGAAGACCATCAGCGGTGAGGCCGCTGGGGAGATCGCTCCCGAGACCGAGTTCCCAGTCACCATCGAGTGGACCGACATCGAGGGCACCGAGCACTCGCTCGACGTCGACATCAACGCGGTCGAGCAGGTCGTGCTGGAGGAGGACTTCCTCGCCGGCACCGATCTGCTCATCACCGAGGGCGAGCGCCCGGAGTACAGCACGGTCGACTGGGGTGATATCACCATCAGCGGCGACGGCGCGGAGGATCACGGCGACGGGAGTGCGACGGTGATCGTCTCCGACGAGCCCGACGCGGTGGTCCTGGTGACCATCACCAACGAGGCGAGGTGGGCTCCCGGCACCTTCTCACTCAGCAAGGATGTTCTCGGCGTGGCCCTGGGTCACGCGGACGTCCCGAACGAGGTGAGCGTGCTGGCCACCTGGGTGGACGAGGAACTCACCTCGCACTCCGAGGAGATCTCGGTGCCCACCGACGGGAGCGTCGTGCCCTTCGGGCAGGAACTCGCGCACGGCACCGACGTGACCCTCACCGAGCTGGACGTGTCCGACTCCGACAGCTTCGTCTGGAATGCTCCGCAGTGGGATGGCGACGCCGTGGCGGACGCGGAGGACGGCACCGCCGTGCTGACCGTGGCCGCTGGAACCTCGGCTGAGGTCTCGCTCACCAACAGCGTGACCGAGCTGAGCGGGGCGGTCGAGATCGCCAAGCACCTCTCCGGTGAAGGCGCGGACCTCGTTCCTGCCGACGCCACCTTCCCGGTCACCGTGACCTGGGTCGACCTGCTGGGAGATGAGCAGGAGCGCGAGGTCGAGGTCAGCGCCGATGAGCCGGTCGTGATCGAGGAGGTGCTGTTGGGCACCGAGGTGCGTCTGCACGAGGGCGCGAGCGAGGCTCAGCTACCCGACGGCGTCGAGTGGATCTCCGTGGAGTGGGGCTCGGACGACGAGATCCTCACTCTCGAGGGCGAGGAGGTGCTCGTCACCCTTGCCGACGCTGAGGAGGTCGCGCAGCTCCACGTGACGAACGAGTTCTCCGCGCCGGAGGACGAGGAGAAGCCGGGTACCGGTGGTCTGCCGGTCACTGGGTCGAACCTGGGCCTGGGACAGATGGCGTTCCTGGTCGGGGTGAGTGTCCTGCTGATCGGCGCCGGCGCTTGGCTGGTCGTGCGTCGCCGCGGCACCGAAGGGTCGCTGACCTAGAGGTAGCCTCGAGGGACTGACTGATGCCCCGCGGACGATGTCCGCGGGGCATCAGTCGTGCTCCACGCTGTGAGCACAGGCGCCAGGCTTGCTCGGCGTGGGGGCTTGAATGCTAGTCCCCGGTCTCGGCTCGCCCGGCGAAGCTCGCGCCTGCACCGGGGTCGTGCCGATAGCGCAGCGTAGCCGCCAGCCGTTCCGCACTTGACGGGGCGAGGGGAGCGGGTAGGTCACCGAGGGCGAACCAGCCGACTTCGGTGGATTCCTCGTCGGCCACCTGGGCCTCGCCGGAGAGGGGACGGCACCAGAAGGTGAGGTCGAGAAACTGGGTGCGGTCACCATTCGGGTAGCTGGTGGGCGGGCCGACTGAGACGTGGGTGAGGGCCAGGGCCTCGGCGATGATGGCGGTTTCCTCGGTGATCTCACGAAGGAGACCCATCGCGGGTTCCTCGCCCGGTTCCAGGATGCCGGACGGCAGGGCCCAGAGGCCGTTGTCGCTCCTGCGGCCGAGAAGAACCTGTCCGCCCTCATCGAGCACCACGCCCGTGACACCGGAGAGCCATAACAGCTCGGTGCCGATGCGTCGACGGAGATCGAGAATGAAATCGGGAGTCGGCATGAGATCAGCGTAGAGCCAGTTCAGCGCCACAGCCGGGGAGCGGCGGGGGCTCGAGTGCCTGGTGCCCCGTACAGGATTCGAACCTGTGGCCTTCTGCTCCGGAGGCAGACGCTCTATCCACTGAGCTAACGGGGCCGGTCTGCCTGGAGCGATCTCCGGCGGGCGTGGCGGCGAGTAGCGATGCTACCAGCGGTCACGGCGCCCCGAGCCAGCTGGGGGCCCTTCTGCGGTGTGACGGCGGCCTCGCCCCCGAGGAATGGCGAGCCTGTCATGCGACATTTCGCGCACTGCCGTCTAGCCTGAGCCTGAGTCGACAGGCCTAGGGGCAGGGACCCGGCCAGAAGTAGGAGCCATGACCACCTCACCGGACCAGCCCAAGACGCCGCAGGAACCTGCTGCTGAGCCCACGCCCGACGCCGGACAGGCAGGACCTGGACAGGACGCCTCGGCGCCGTCCGGCGCCACCCCGCCCCCTGCTGGGCCGGCCGGTCAGCCTGACCCGTACGCTCAGAACTCCCAGCACGGTCCCTACGGTCAGCCGCCGCAGGGCGGGCAGCCTGCGTACGGTCAGCCGCCGCAGGGCCAGACCCCGCAGAGCGGTCAGCCGCCCTATGGCCAGCCGCCGCAGGATGCGCAGCCCTCCCAGGGAGGTCAGCCGCCCTACGGTCAGCCGCCACAGACCGGCTCGGGTGCCGAGGCGCCTGGAGCGGGCTACGCCGCTGGTGCTGCGGCCGGGCCCGATGCGGTCGGCCCGGTACCTGGTGGTTACGCACCGGCCGGCCAGCATGCCCCCGGCCAGCAGCCGGGGTATGGCGCGCCGCAGCCCGCCTATGGCACTCAGCAGTCCGGGTACGGCCCCCAGGGTCCGGCGCAGCCCGGTGGATACGGCCCGCAGCCACCCCACGGCCCGTACGGTCCCCAGGGCCCCGACGGTCCGGGGGGCGAGCCTCCGCAAGGGGGAGGTAAGCAGTGGTTGGTTCCCGTGCTCATCCTGGTCGGCATCGCGGTGATCGCGATCGTGATCGTCGCGGCCATCCTGCTCGGACGGGGTGACAGCTCCACTCCCGACGGCGAGGCGACGGCCACCGAGCCCGACGTCGAGGAGACCACTCCCGAGGATCCCGCCACCACCGAGGACGAGGGTCTTCCTGAAGACGAGGCGACCGAGGACGACCTCGGCCCGGGTGCCGGTGGCGACGAGGGTGACCCGAACGGCCCGAGCATCGACGAACTCGTGGTCACGGACGAGGACCTTGAGGATCTCCTGGTCGTCACCGGAGATGCCGAGTCCGGTTTCGAGCAGGAGGGTGACTGGGCGACCTACGACCGCGGCATGGACGAAGGGGCACGCCAGGCCATTCAGGGCACCTTCTCGCGCGAGGACGAGAGTGTCGAGCTGACCGCGACGGCGTTCGAGAGCATCGAGGAACAGGACCAGTTCTTCGAGATGCTCTCGGAGGAGAGCGAGTACGAGCTCGTCACGGAGGACGCCGTCTACCTCTCCGGCCAGGGGACCGTGCGCTGGTACGTCGACGTCGAGAACGCCACCGAAGGCCGCGCCGACGCCCTCGTGGTCTGGACCACCGACAGCGGCATCGTGCTCACCGGCACCGGCGACGTCATCGCCGTCGAGGACCTCTTCTTCGACCTCTCCATCTGATCGAAGCGGCCAGCAGCAGTACGGTGGCCGGACCGCCACGGCGCGTTCGCGGCGCAGTCACCACGGTGATTGTGACCGGGAGCGCGCCGTGCTCGTGGTGGGCCACCCGTGTGCCCGATTAGGGTGGACCGGTGACACCAGAACAGCTCTCCGCCGTGATCCGCTCCGTCCTGCTCGACGCCGTTGCCGCAGGCGAGATCGCTCTCGCCTCCGACGACGTGCCCGAGCCCAAGGTGGAGCGACCCCGGCAGCGGGAGCACGGCGACTGGGCCACGAACATCGCCATGCAACTGGCCAAGAAGGCCGGCGCGAACCCGCGGGCGCTCGCCGAGACCCTCGCCGCCCGGCTGAACGCCACCGAGGACGTCACGGCCGAGGTGGCCGGGCCCGGCTTCCTCAACCTGCGCATCGCGGCCTCGGCTGCTGGTGAGCTCGCTCGCAGCATCGTCGAGGCGGGCGAGACCTATGGCCGCAACGAGGCCTTCGCCGGGGAGCGCGTGAATCTGGAGTTCGTCTCCGCCAACCCCACCGGCCCGATCCACATCGGTGGCGTGCGCTGGGCGGCTGTGGGGGACAGCCTCGCCCGGGTGATGACCGCCTCGGGCGCCGAGGTGACCCGCGAGTACTACTTCAATGACCATGGCGCCCAGATCGACCGCTTCGCCCGCTCGCTGCTGGCCCGTGCCCGCGGTGAGCAGGCACCTGAGGACGGCTATGGCGGGCAGTACATCGAGGACATCGCGACGCGAGTGACCGCTGACGCCGACGCCGCTGGTGAGCCTGCGCCCGCCTCCCTGGCGGACGCCGAGGCCATCGAGGTCTTCCGCGCTCGCGGGGTCGCGCTGATGTTCGACGAGATCAAGCAGTCGCTCGCGGACTTCGGCGTCACGTTCGACGTCTATTTCCACGAGGACTCCCTGCACGAGTCCGGCGCCGTCGAGCGGGCAATCGCCCGGCTGCGCGAGGCGGGTCACATCTTCGAGGCAGACGGAGCCACCTGGCTGCGCACCACCGACTTCGGTGACGACAAGGACCGCGTCATCATCAAGTCCGACGGGGAGACCGCCTACATCGCGGGCGACATCGCCTACTACCTCGACAAGCGCGAGCGCGGATTCGACCGCTGTTACATCATGCTCGGCGCGGACCATCACGGGTACGTGGGCCGGATGATGGCGGTGTGCGCGGCCTTCGGTGACACCCCGCACGTCAACCTCGAGCTGCTCATCGGCCAGATGGTGAACCTCGTGCGCGAGGGCCAGCCGGTGCGGATGTCCAAGCGTGCCGGAACTGTGGTCACTCTCGAGGATCTGGTGGACGCCGTCGGCGTGGACGCCGCGCGCTACTCCCTCGCCCGCTACTCCTCCGATCAGAACATTGACCTGGACCTGGATCTGCTCACCTCGCAGAGCAACGACAACCCGGTCTACTACGTGCAGTACGCGCACGCCCGCACCCGCAACGTGGCGCGCAACGCCGCCGAGCACGGCGTGAGCCGGGAGGGTTTCGACCCCTCGACGCTCACCCATGACACCGAATCGATCCTGCTGGCGGCGCTTGGGCAGTTCCCAGCCGTGGTCGCTCACGCTGCCGAGCTGCGTGAGCCGCACCGGGTGGCTCGCTACCTGGAGCAGCTCGCCGCGAACTATCACACCTGGTACGGGCAGTGCCGCGTGACCCCGCGCGGCGACGAGACCGTCGAAGCCGTGCACACCGCGCGCTTGTGGCTGAACGACGCCACCGCGCAGGTGCTCGCCAACGGTCTCGGCCTGCTCGGTGTCAGCGCACCGGAGCGGATGTGATGAGCGAGCCCACCCGTCACGACGGCGTCCTCGCCGACGGCGCACACGACGCGGCCGCCGAGGTCGCCGCTGAAGCGGTGACCAGCGCGCGCCCTGCTCCCGAGCCCGACGGTCGCCCTGCCAGCGTGTGGTCTACCGGCGTGTGCCGCAGCGACGACGGCGCCCTGAGCGTCGCCGGGGCAGACCTGCGCGCCGTCGCCGCTGAGCACGGCACACCCGCCTATGTGGTCGATGAGGCCGATCTTCGCGCCCGCGCCCGCAGCTACGCCGAAGCCTTCGCCGCCGCCTTTGCCGAGAGCGAAGGCTTGGCCGGCGCCGATGTCTACTATGCGGGCAAGGCCTTCCTCTCGTTGGCTGTGGCCCGGTGGGTGCACTCCGAGGGCCTGCGCATCGATACCTCCACTGCCGGTGAGCTCGCCGTGGCGCTGAGGGCCGGCGTGCCGGGCGAGCACATCGGCCTGCACGGCAACAACAAGTCCGACGAGGAACTCGTGACCGCGATCGAGCACCGGGTGGGTCGCATCGTGGTCGACTCCCTCGGCGAGATCGAGCGCGTCGCCGCTCTGGCCGCCGAGCGCGGGGTCCGGGCCCCGGTGATGGTCCGAGTGACGACTGGGGTGCATGCCGGCGGGCACGACTTCATCGCCACCGCGCACGAGGACCAGAAGTTCGGCCTCTCGCTGGCCTCCGGTGCCGCGCGGCAAGCCTTCGAGGAGATCCTCGCCGCGCCGTCGCTGAACCTGATCGGCGTGCACTCGCACATCGGCTCCCAGATCCTCGACCTCGCCGGCTTCGAGGCCGCAGCCCGGTCCGTGCTGCAGCTGCGCGCCGAGATCGCCGAGGAGACCGGGCACCTGATGCCCGAGGTGGACCTCGGCGGCGGCTACGGCATCCGCTACACCGGCGCGGACGATGAACCGCCCAGCCCGGCGCAGATCGCCACCGGATTGGCGACCATCGTGCACGCCGTATGCGCGGAACTGGGTACCGAGATCCCGCGGATTTCGGTGGAGCCGGGCCGCTCCATCGCCGGTCCGGCCGGGTTGACCCTCTATCGCGTGGGCGCCGTCAAGCCGGTCGCGCTCGACGGCGGGGGAGAGCGGCTCTACGTCTCCGTCGACGGCGGCATGAGCGACAACATCCGCCCCGCGCTCTACGGCGCCGCCTACACCGCGGCGCTCGCGAACCGCACCAGCGCGGTCGAGCATGTCACTGCACGCGTGGTGGGCAAGCACTGCGAGTCCGGCGACATCGTGGTGCACGACGTCGCCCTGCCCGCCGACATCGGCCCGGGCGATCTGCTTGCCGTGCCGGCGACCGGAGCCTATGGCCGCTCCATGGCCAGTCAGTACAACCTGGTGCCCCGCCCCCCGGTACTGGCGGTGACCGAGGGGCAGGTCCGGCCGATCATGCGCCGCGAAACCCTCGAGGATCTGCTCGCCCTCGACCTCGGGTAGCCAGCCCCCGTCTCGCGCACGAACGCTAGCCTGTGTGCGACATGACGTGGACGGGCCCACTTCGTCCGAAGGACGAGGTCATGACTCATGACGGCGACGGTGTCTCGGCAGGCTCCATGCCCGAGGGCGCGCTCGCATCGTCCGGTCGCTGATCGGCGTCGGCTTGCGGGCGGATATCGTGGTCGTCAGTGCAAGCTAGCCGAGGGGGCGTACGTGTCGACGGTCGATTTCGATGACGTTCGCTGGCGAGTGGGTAGGCGAGAGATTCTCACGGGCGTGACCTTCAGTCTCAACCCTGGCCTGACGGTACTCGTCGGGCGAAATGGCGCCGGAAAGACCTCGCTGATGCGGATCCTCTGCGGGCTCACCGCACCTAGCGCCGGACGCGTGCTCCGCGACGGTCTGGACGTGTTCGACGGCGGAGCCCTCACAGCGCATCATCGCGAGCTCGGCTGGTTACCGCAAGATGCGCGGGTGCACCCCAGAATGACGGTCGGCCGCCTTCTGCGTTACTCGGCATGGCTCTATGAGATCCCTCGGCAGGAGACTCAGCGGCGGATCGCTGAGGTCGTGGACCGCTGTGACATCGGTGGCTTTCTGATTCGGCGTATTGGCACACTCTCCGGTGGTGAACGTCAACGGGTAGTCCTGGCGGCCGTGCTCCTCAAGGCGCCGCCGCTGCTCGTGCTGGACGAACCGAACTCCGGACTCGATCCCGCGCAGCAGACGCACTTGCTCCGGATCGTGCGTGCACTCGATGGCGTGACCGTCCTCCTGTCCACCCATGCGGTTGACGAGGCAGTCTCGGCGGCAGACAAGGTCGCCGTCATCGGGAGTGGTGCTCTGGTGCATGAACTCGACTCCCACGAACTCCAGGCACTTGGCGAATCCGCAGGTGCGGTCGTTCGTCGGTACGTCCTGGAGACCACGAGCTGACATGACCAAGCTTGTCTCCCTCTACACCGGCTCACCCGTGGCACTGCTGGCTGGCAGTGGCGCCATCGCGCTTCTGGCCAGCGGAGTGATGGTCTGGAGTCATTCGGAACGATGGTTCGGAGTCCTACCGACCACGCTGTCGTTGTCGACGCTCCCGCTCATCCTCACACCGATGATCTGCGGCGGGCTCGGAGCGTTCCTGGCCGGGCAACAGCGTCGCTGGGGTGCGGCGGAGTGGCTGGCAGTCTCCAGTGCGTCACCGAGAAGGCTGCTTCGTCCAGTGCTCATCTCAGTCCTGGCCCTGGCGATCGGGACACATCTGATCCTGGTGGTCGCCATGGTGGTGGCGTCACTCCTTCGGGGGGCCGACGTCAGTCTCGTACCCTCGCATCTCCTCCTCGTGGTGCCGGCGGGATGTGCGTATGCAGCCACATGGGCGGCTCTGGGCGTTCTTCTGGGCCGCATGGTGCGGCAAGAGATCGCCCTACCCCTGGCCTCGATTTCGCCCTACCTCGCCTACTTCCTCATGCTGTACTTCATCGAGTCCTCGCGCCTGGGTGGGATCGTGATCATCGACCAGCGCTCGTGGCTCGAGTTCATCCCGACGCTTCCCATGCTGGCTGCGCAGCTCGCGTTCTGGAGTGCAGCAGCAGCCACACTCTCGGCACTTGCGCTCCGCGCATGGGGAGTTGCTCAACTCCCCACACTGGGCATGCTGATCGCGCTCGGGGCCCTGTTGGTTGTCGGTCCGGCGGTTGAGGAGCGAAGCGCGCCGGATGAGGAGGTGTGTGTCGGCTCGTCGCCTGAGGTCTGCGTTCCCCACTCTCATGAAACGGTGCTGGAGGAATACCACGCGGCTACCCGAGACACGCTCGAGCGTGTTCCCGAGGCGCTGTGGCCCGATCGGGTGGTGAGTGAGTCTCCGGTGCACGGCGTCACAGAGCCGGGGACGGTGGTCGCTCCACCCCTCAGTGGGAACACCTCGCAGGCGCTGCGGATCGATGAGGAGCGTTTTGCCGTCGGGCTGGGCGAGGCACTGCTGCTGCGTTGCATTCTGGTGGTCGGAGCTGAGGAGTGGAGCGAGGTCATAGGAGATCTGGAGGAGTGGTGGCGCACCTGGTGGCGGCTTGACATGGACCTCGACCCCTCCGAACAGCACTGGGCGGGCGACTGGACTGCGCAGGAGGGGGTCATCCGTGCCGTTGAGGGTTTCCGGAGCGAGCCCGCGGCAGTGCAGGAGCAGTGGTGGGAGCGGACGGCTCAAGCTATCTCCGAGTGCGAGCTGGAGTCGATCGAGCTGCCGTGACCACGCTCCGCATGCTCCTCGTTTCCAGGCTCGTCACACTGCGGCGACTACTGGCACTGGTGGCCGTGTGGTGCCTCGTGCCCGTGGCTTCGCGCGTTGGCGGGGTGCGGGTCCGCCCCGACGGCATGACTCTCGACGAGCCCCTCGAACACCTGGGAGCGATGGCGCTCTGCCTGCCAGGCCTGGTCCTTCTTCCACTTCTTGCCGAACCCGCTCCATGGCTGTCCTGGAACGCCAGCCGTCCCCTGGCGCCGGTGCGCACTCTGCGGATCGCGGCGGTTGTCGGCGTCGGCGCTGTCGCCGGTGCGATCCCACTGCTGCTCTTGCCGCCGGGTGTGCCGATCGCTCATTTCCTCGCGCTATGGATGCTCTTGATCTCGCTCGGCGTGCTGATCGCCGTCGCGGTCGGCTCAGCCTACGGGGCGCTGGGCTCGGTGCTCTTTGTGGCGCTGATGAGCGTCCCCGGTCTGGTGCCCTACGAAGCCAACATCGTCTACAACGGCTCGGCCCGTCCGTACTTGTTCGGTGCCGCCGGCCTCGCCGTGGTTCTGGCCGTGATCTGTTACGCCCGCTGGGACGAAGGCACCACCCGCCGCCAGGAGTTCGTGGCCGACTAACCGCCAGTGCGTGGCGTCATTCGCCCAGCTGGCGGATGGCTTTCCGGGTCTCGCCGTACCGCCCCTATGCTGAGGCGGCAACCGATCCACCACCGAAGGGCCCTGCATTGAGTACGGATGGCGTCGTCACTATCGGCCTCCTCGGCTGCGGGACCGTCGGCAGCCAGGTGGTGCGCATGCTCTCCGAGCACGGCGACGACTGGGTGGCCCGCTCCGGAGCACGGCTGCAGCTCACCGGCATCGCTGTGCGCGACGCCTCGGCCGAGCGTGCGCCCTGGGTGCCGCGGGAACTGCTCACCGAGGACGCCGAAGCCGTCATCGACCACGCCGACATCGTGGTCGAGCTCATCGGTGGCATCGAACCAGCCCGCTCTTACATGCTGCGTGCCCTGCACGCCGGCGGCACCGTGGTGACCGGCAATAAGGCGTTGGTCGCGGCCCACGGCCCTGAGCTGCACGACGCCGTTCAGGCAGGCAACGGCAACCTCTACTACGAGGCCGCCGTAGCCGGCGCCATCCCCGTGGTCTACGGCCTGCGTGAATCGCTCGCCGGCGACAAGATCACCTCCGTGGCCGGCATCGTGAACGGCACCACGAACTACATCCTCGATGAGATGACCACCAAGGGCCTCGGCTTCGAGGAGGCGCTCGCTGCCGCCCAGGCACTCGGCTACGCGGAAGCAGACCCCACTGCCGACGTCGACGGCCACGACGCCGCCGCCAAGGGTGCCATCCTCGCCTCCCTGGCCTTCCACACCCGCGTGGGCCTCGACGATGTCCCCACCACCGGTATTCGCCACATCACCGCCGCTGACATCGCGGCAGCGCGCGCCGACGGCAACGTGCTCAAGCTCCTCGCTGTTGCCCAGCGCACCGCAGACGGCGTCTCCGTCCAGGTCCGACCCACCCTGGTGCCCCAGGCGCATCCCCTTGCCGCCGTCCGTGGCGCCTTCAACGCGGTCGTGGTCGAAGCCGAGGCTGCCGGGCGCCTGATGTTCTATGGCCAGGGCGCCGGGGGAGCACCCACCGCCTCGGCCGTGCTCTCCGACATCGTGGCCGCCGCCGGGCACGTAGTCCGGGGCAGCAAGGCCCCCCGGGAGTCCGCCTACGCCGCGCTGCCGCTGCTCGACCCCGAACATGTGCCCGCCCGCGCGCAGGTCACTGTGCGCCTGGCCGATGAGCCGGGCACGCTGGCCGCCGTCGCCGGGATCTTCGGCGATCAGGGCGTCTCCATCGAGGCCGTGCGCCAGCCGCGTGTGGCCGGCTCACCGGGAGCAGACGTCATCATCACGACCCACACCACCACCGAGGCTGCCCTAGCACGCACCGTCGCCGGCCTCGAGGCCGAGCCGACGGTCGACCGGGTCGTCTCCGTCACCGCCGTGGAAGGATACTGATGGCCCACCTCTGGCGCGGCATCATCGCCGAGTACCACGACCGCCTCCCGGTTGATGCCGAGCGCGCGGTCTCGCTGGGGGAGGGCGGCACACCGCTGGTCGAAGCCCATGCGATCAGTGAACGCACAGGAGCGCGGGTGTACCTCAAGGTCGAGGGCGCCAACCCCACCGGCTCCTTCAAGGACCGCGGCATGACCACCGCCATGACCCAGGTGGTGGCCGAGGGCGCCGAACTGGTCGTCTGTGCCTCCACCGGCAACACCTCGGCCTCGGCCGCCGCGTACGCATCGGCCGCCGGACTGGGCTGCGCCGTCATCCTCCCGGCGGGCAAGATCGCCGCGGGCAAGCTCGCCCAGGCCGTGGTGCACGGCGCCACCCTGCTGGCCGTGGACGGTAACTTCGACGACTGCCTGAACCTCGCGCGCGCCTTGGCCAAGGACTACCCGGCAGCGCTGGTGAACTCGGTGAACCCCTACCGGCTCCAGGGCCAGAAGACCGCCGCCTTCGAGATCGTCGATGCGCTCGGCGCCCCGCCCGACATCCACGTGCTGCCGGTCGGCAACGCGGGGAACATCTCCGCCTACTGGCTGGGTTACAGCGAGTACGCCGGCCGCGCGACGGCCGCCTCGATGCTCCCAGCAAACGACCTCCCCGAGGCCGTCACCGACCGGGTGCCGCAAATGTGGGGCGTCCAGGCCGCCGGGGCAGCGCCCTTCGTCAAAGGCGCGCCCGTTGAGCACCCCGAGACCGTGGCCACCGCCATCCGCATCGGCGCGCCGGCCTCCTGGGATCTCGCCGCCGCCGCTCGGGACGACTCGGGCGGCCGCATCGACGCCGTGGAAGACCTCGAGATCCTCGAAGCCCAGGCCCTGCTGGCCGCCGAGGCCGGCGTCTTCGTCGAGCCCGCCTCGGCCGCCTCGGTGGCCGGTCTGCTCGCCCGCGCGGAGGCGGGGGAGGTTCCCGCCGGCGCCACGGTGGTCTGCACGGTGACCGGCAACGGCCTGAAGGACACCGTCACCGCTCTGGCGCACCACACCGGCGGCCACGGCGAGCTGGCCTCGGAGCCGATCGCGGCAGACCTGCCGGCCGTCGTCCGCGCGCTCGGCCTGTAGGCGCGCTGATGGCAGTGCGCATCGTGCGAGACCGGGTGCTCGTCCGAGTTCCCGCCACCTCGGCGAACCTCGGCCCCGGTTTCGACGTGCTCGGCCTCGCCCTCGGCTTATGGGACGAGATCACCGTGCGCGCGATCGCCGGCGAATCGCTGGTGCACGTGGACGGCGAGGGGGCCGGCCAGGTGCCGACGGATGAGAGCCACCTGGTGGTGCGTGCGGTGCGCGCAGGCCTGGAGGCCGCCGGCGCCCCGCAAGCGGGCCTGGAGCTGCACTGCCGGAACGCCATCCCGCACGGGCGCGGCCTGGGATCCTCCGCGGCCGCCGTGGTGGCCGGTCTACTCGCCGCGCGGGGCATGCTCTCCGAGCCCGAGGCGCTGGACGACGCACGCATCCTCGCGCTCGCCACAGAGTTCGAGGGACATCCGGACAACGCCGCACCGGCCATCCACGGGGGCGCCACGCTCACCTGGAGCGACAGCGAGGGCCCGCATGCGGAACGGGTGCCGCTGGGCGAGAGTATGCGCCCCACGGTGCTGGTGCCCGGAGAGCGCCTGTCGACCTCGGCCGCACGCCAGGCGTTGCCCACACACGTTCCGCTGGTGGAGGCCACCTTCAACATCTCCCGGGCGGCCCTGCTCATCCTGGCCCTGGGCGGCAGACCTGAGCTCCTGCTGCCCGCCACTGCTGACCGCCTCCACCAGAGCCGGCGCGCCGGGGTCATGGCCCCCACCCTCGAAGCTGTGACCGCTCTTCGTGAAGCCGGATGGCCCGCCGTGGTCTCCGGCGCAGGCCCGTCGGTCCTGGTCTTTGAGGCACTCGACTCAGCCACCAGTGAGGCACTGAGTGCTCGCGGCTGGCGCGTGCTCCACCCGGATGTGGCGCGCCGCGGCGCGGAGATTGTCACGCTCTAGCGCGGTACTGGTAGCATGGCAGCGCATCGTTCTTCCATGCACTTGGCATCCCTTCTCTGAGTTGCCTGAGTCCGTGCTGTAGCGGCCATCAGCTGATGAGCCACGAAGGCGTATGCACAGCCCCGCTCGTCACAGGTGTTTTGTGTGCCCGGGGCAGTCACCACCCACAGCCAGTTCGGCTGGGAACCCAGAGTGCGCCTTCGGGCGCCCCTCGAGGGAAGGAACCTCGTGACCGAATCCGTCGACGCTCCCCAGACTGCACAGTCTGACGGGGGCTCGCTGACCGGCAAGAAGCTCGCCGAGTTGCAGGCCATCGCCGGCCGCCTCGGCATCAAGGGCACCACCCGCCTGCGCAAGGCCGACCTCATCCAGAGGATCAGCCAGGCCCAGTCGGCGGGCGGGCCTGCCGGCACCACCACCGAGACCTCGGAGGCCGCTGCGCTCACCGAGACCACCACGACTCCGGCGGAGCAGCCTGCAGCCGCCACCGATGAGCAGCCTGCAGAGGCTGCCCCCAAGAAGCAGCGTCGTTCCCGCCGGGCCACGGCGCCCGCGGCGGCGCCCGAGGCGGCAACTGCCGCCGAGCAGCAGGAGGCTCCGGCCCCGGCTGAGGCCGCGCAGGAGGGCCAGGCCAGCTCAACCGGGCAGGCCGCTCGCTCGGACCAGGGCGCGGACGCCAAGGAAGCGCTCAAGCGCGAACTCGCCGCCGCCTCGGCCTCATCGCCCTCGACCGCGCCGGAGGAAGGGCAGACCGAGCTCTCGCTGGACGCGCTGAGCGAGGCCGCTGCCCGCCGCCGTCAGGGTGGGGAGAACCGCCGGGACGACAACCGTCGCGAGGACAACCGGGGCCGCAACAGCGACCGCGGCGAGGGCGGTGGCCGGCAGAACGACCGTGGCGGACGTCATTCCGACCGCAATGACCGCGAGCAGGGCGGGCAGGACGACCGCGGCCAGGGCCAGCGCGGGCGCCAAAGCAACCAGACCAACCAGGCCGGCCCGAACAATCAGGACGAGCAGAACCGTCCGTTCCAGGGTGACGATGACCCCCGCTCGCGCCGCCGCGACCGCGGGCGGAACCGCAAGCGCCGCGGGCGAGGCCCCGAGGGCGGCCCGATGGACGAGCCGGCCGAGATCAGCGAGGACGAGGTCCTGGTGCCCGTGGCGGGCATCCTGGATGTGCTCGACAACTACGGGTTCGTGCGCACCTCCGGTTACCTCCCGGGCGACAACGACGTGTACGTCACGCTGAACCAGGTGCGCAAGAACGGTCTGCGCCGCGGCGATGCGATTACCGGCGCCGTCCGCCAGCCCGGTGAGGGCGAGCAGCAGTCCAACCAGGGTGGCAAGAAGGGCGGCCGGCAGAAGTTCAACGCCCTCGTTCGTCTCGACTCCGTCAACGGCATGAGCGTTGAGGCGGCCCAGCGTCGCCCCGACTTCGGCAAGCTGACCCCGCTCTACCCGGACGAGCAGCTCCGCCTCGAGACCACGCCGAAGGCCATCACCCCGCGTGTGATCGACCTCGTGGCCCCGATCGGCAAGGGCCAGCGCGGTCTGATCGTGGCTCCGCCGAAGGCCGGCAAGACGATCATCATGCAGCAGATCGCTAATGCGATCGCTGTGAACAACCCGGACGTGCACCTCATGGTGGTCCTGGTCGATGAGCGGCCCGAGGAAGTCACCGACTTCGCGCGCATGGTCAAGGGCGAGGTCATCTCCTCGACCTTTGATCGCCCCGCCTCGGATCACACCATGGTCGCCGAGCTCGCCATCGAGCGCGCCAAGCGCCTGGTCGAGCTCGGGCAGGACGTCGTCGTGCTGCTGGACGGCATCACCCGCCTGGGCCGTGCCTACAACATCGCCGCGCCGGCTTCCGGGCGCATCCTCTCCGGTGGTGTGGACGCCTCGGCGCTCTACCCGCCTAAGCGCTTCTTCGGCGCGGCCCGGAACATCGAGCACGGTGGTTCGCTGACCATCTTGGCCACCGCCCTGGTCGAGACCGGCTCGCGGATGGACGAGGTGATCTTCGAGGAGTTCAAGGGCACCGGCAACATGGAACTGCGCCTCTCGCGCCAGCTCGCGGACAAGCGCATCTTCCCCGCCGTGGACGCCAACGCCTCCGGTACCCGCCGCGAGGAGCTGCTCATGGGCTCCGAGGAGATCAAGATCATGCACAAGCTGCGCCGGGTGCTCGGAGCACTCGATGCCCAGCAGGCATCCGACATCTTGCTCTCCAAGCTGCGGGAGACGACGTCGAACGCCGAGTTCATGATGACCGTGCAGAAGAACACCCCCAGCGCCAAGGACGCCCAGTCCGAGGACCACGCCATCCGCTGACCAGTGGTGCTGCGGCGCCGGCGCCTGCCGGTGCTGGCGCCGTAGCGAGGCATCTGGCAGAATGTCCCGTTGGCCTCCGGTTCACGGCAACTCTGCCGACCCGGGGCAAGCATCCACCTCTGAGGAGACACCATGAAGCAGGGCCTTCACCCTGAGTACGTCGTCACGAACGTGACCTGCACCTGCGGGAACACCTTCACCACCCGCAGCTCCGAGACTTCCGGCGAGATCCGCGCCGACGTCTGCAGCGCCTGCCACCCCTTCTACACCGGCAAGCAGAAGATCCTGGACACCGGTGGCCGGGTGGCGCGCTTCCAGGCGCGATACGGCAAGAAGGACAAGTAGCCAACCGGGGCGGCTACCGCGCCCCCTGCGCCGGCGTGCCCTTGTGGGCGCGCCGGCGTTCGCGTCTGCACGTCCACCCCGTCTGCCGCACTCCCGGAGCCCGCTGATGACCGAGTCCACGCCCGAGGCCACGCCGCGCGAGGCGATCGCGCCCCTGCTGGATGAGCACGCCGAGATCGAGCAGGCACTGGCCGACCCGGCCGTGCACGCGGACGCCGGCAGGGCCCGCCGACTGGGTCGGAGATATGCCGAGCTCGGCCGGGTGGTGCGGGCCTGGAACGCCCAGCAAGACAGCGCAGGGGACCTCGCTGCCGGGCGGGAGCTTGCCGAGACGGATCCTGCCTTCGCCGAAGAACTACCCGCTCTGGAGCAGGCCGCAGCCGCCGCAGTGGAGAACCTGCGCCGCGTCCTCGTGCCCAGTGACCCCGATGACGGCCGGGACGCCATCCTGGAGATCAAGGCCGGGGAGGGCGGCGAGGAGTCTGCGCTCTTTGCCGGCGATCTGCTGCGCATGTACCTCCGCTTCGCCGAGCGCATGGGCTGGAGCACTCAGCTGCTGGCCGCCACTGAATCCGACCTCGGCGGCTACAAGGACGTTGCCGTCGCGATCAAGACCAAGAGCGCTCCCAGTGACCCCAGTGAGGGCGTGTGGGCAAAGCTGAAGTACGAGGGCGGCGTGCACCGCGTGCAGCGCGTGCCGGTCACCGAGTCGCAGGGCCGGATCCACACCTCCGCCGCCGGCGTGCTCGTCCTGCCCGAGGTGGACGATCCCGGTGAGATGGAGATCGACCAGAACGACCTACGCATCGACGTCTTTCGGTCCTCAGGCCCCGGGGGGCAATCGGTGAACACCACCGACTCCGCAGTGCGCATCACCCACCTCCCCACCGGGATCGTGGTGTCCATGCAGAATGAGAAGTCCCAGCTCCAGAACCGGGAGCAGGCCATGCGCGTGCTGCGCGCCCGCCTGCTCGCCGCCCGTCAGGAGGAGGCGGATGCGGCGGCGTCGGAGCAGCGCCGTTCCCAGGTGCGTACGGTCGACCGCTCCGAGCGCATCCGCACCTACAACTTCCCGGAGAACCGGATCGTCGACCACCGCACCGGCTTCAAGGCCTACAACCTCGATGCCGTCCTCGATGGCGACCTCGGACCGGTGGTGACCTCTGCCATCGAGAAGGACGATGCTGCTCGCCTCGCCGAGGCCGGCGCGTGAGCGATCCGGTCGGCTTGTCTGCGGATCCGGCCGCCATAGGGGCCGTTTCTGCAGACGACGGGCGGCCGACCTGGGGCCAGGCGGTGAGGGGCGCCGCGACCGTGCTGGCCGAGGCCGGCGTGACTAACTCGACTGTGGACGCCCGTCTCCTGGCCGAGCATCTGGTCGGCCCGTCCGCCCTGATCGCCGGGCAACCCACGGAGGAGCAACTCACCCGCTATGCCGCCCTCATCGAGCAGCGGCGCCTCCGGGTGCCCCTGCAGCACCTCACGGGTGAGATGAGCTTTCGATACCTCACGCTGGAAGCCAGCCCAGGAGCCTTTATCGCCCGCCCGGAGACCGAGGTCGTCGCCGGCGCGGCGGTTGAGGCCGCACTCGGTTTCCCCCACCCCGTGGTCATCGACCTGTGCACGGGTTCCGGGGCCATCGCATTGGCGATCGCGACCGAGGTGCCGGACAGCCAGGTGTACGCGGTGGAACTGTCCGCCGAAGCCATCGCCGTCGCGGCGCGGAACATCAAGCGACACACCGCGCCAGGCGGGAGGGCCCCGGTGCGTCTCATCGCCGGGGATGCCACGGCTGATCTGCCCGAGCTCGCGGCCCTGCACGGCCAGGCCGATGTTGTCGTCTCCAACCCGCCCTACATCCCGCCCGACCAGGAGCCCGTGGATCCAGAGGTGCGCGAGCACGACCCCGAGATGGCCCTCTACGGCGGGGGAGTGGACGGGCTTGCGATCCCGCGGGGCGTCATCGCCCAGGCTGCAGTGCTGCTGCGCCCGGGTGGCGTGCTGATCATGGAGCACGCTGAGGTGCAGGCCCAGGCAGCGCGCGACATCGCCGCCGAATCCGGCTACACCGGCCTCACCACCGGCCGCGATCTCACCGGCCGCGATCGGTACCTGCGGGCGGTGCGGCCATGACGATCTGCGATATGAAACGCCTCACCGCGGTCGAGGGAATCGGCATCAGGGGGCCGGACGTGGAAGACTCCCGTTCGTGATCGTGCACGACTGCCAAGAACCCACCGGACGCCGGATCGGCATCGCCGAGGCCTCCGACCTGCTCGGGCGCGGCGGACTCGCCGTGCTGCCGACCGACACTGTCTACGGCATCGCGGCCGATGCCTTCACGCCGGCGGCGGTGCAGAAGCTCCTGGACGCCAAGGGCCGGGGGCGGAACATGCCCCCACCAGTACTCGTCGCCGACGTCGGTCTGCTGGACACTCTCGCTGCTGAGGTGCCCCAGACCGCTCGCGAGCTGGCCGCTGCGTTCTGGCCCGGGCCCCTCACCATCATCCTGCTGGCCCAGCCCTCGCTGAACTGGGATCTCGGGGAGACCGACGGCACGGTGGCCCTACGTATGCCGAACCACGAGGTCGTTCTGGAGCTCCTGCGGCGCACCGGGCCGCTCGCAGTTTCCTCGGCGAACCTCTCCGGCAAGCCCTCGGCCACGACTGTCGCGGCGGCTGCGGCCGCCTTCGGACCCGCCGTCGGTGCCTACCTCGACGGCGGCCCGACCCCGGGGGAGACGCCCTCGACCATCGTGGATCTCACCTCACCGACGCCGCTGGTGCTGCGAGAGGGAGCCATCGGCCGGGAGCAACTGGCGCAGGTCGTGCCGGCCCTCGCTGAGGACCCTGCCGCCGACGTGCCGGCCACGGAGGTTCCGGCTGACGAGGCTCCGGCCGAGGCGGCTCCGGCTGACGAGCCGGTGGGCGAACCCGATGAACTGCCCGCAGCGGAGGAGAGCGCCGAGCACACCCGGGGCGAGGGCAACCGCGAGTGAGGGTCTACCTCCTGGTCATGCTCACCGCGGCGGCGGTCACCTTCCTGATGACGCCGCTGGTGCGACGCGCAGCCTTGCGCCTGGGGGCCATCACGCCTGTTCGTGACCGGGACGTGCACGTGGTGCCCATTCCCCGCCTCGGGGGCATCGCGATGTTCATCGGATTGGCCGTCGCGCTGCTGATCGGCTCGCAGGTGCCGTTCCTGGAGGCTGCCTTCGAGGAATCGGGGACGATCCTCGGCGTCGTCATCGGCGCCGGGTTGATCTGCCTGCTCGGCGCCGCTGACGATGTCTGGGACCTGGACTGGATGACCAAGCTGGTCGGCCAGGTGCTTGCGGCCGGGATCATGGCGTGGTTCGGCGTCCAGCTGATCACCTTCCCGGTCTTCGGCTTGACCATCGGCTCCTCCCGCCTGTCTCTGGTCGCCACAGTGCTGGTCATCGTCGTCGCCGCCAATGCCGTGAACTTCGTCGACGGCCTGGACGGCCTGGCTGCCGGCACGGTGGCCATCGGGGGTGGCGCCTTCTTCGTCTACGCCTATCTCCTGACCCGAGCCGCCTCACCCGGCGACTACTCCGACATCGCCACCGCTGTGATCGCTGCGCTGGTCGGGGCCTGCGTCGGCTTCCTGCCGCATAACTTCCATCCCGCGCGGATCTTCATGGGCGACTCGGGCGCCTATTTCCTGGGACTGACGGTGGCGGCCGCAGCGATCATCGTCACCGGCCGGATCGATCCCGCCACCATCTCCGGTCAGCAGGCTCTCCCTGCCTACGTTCCGATCCTCCTGCCGGTCGCCGTCCTGCTACTGCCGCTGCTCGATGTCACGCTTGCGGTGATCCGGCGGGTGAGCAAGGGTCACTCGCCCTTCCATCCCGACCGCATGCACCTGCATCACCGCCTCCTGGACCTCGGCCACAGCCAGCGACGCGCCACCGTGATCATGTACCTGTGGACGGCGGTCTTCTCCTTCTCCGCTGTCGCCCTTGCCATCTGGGATCCCATCCCGGTGGGCATCGGTGCCGGGCTGGCGGCGGCTGCGGCCGCCGTCGTGACCTGGACCCAGCTCCCGGGCCTGCGCGGACGACCGGTCCCCGTGTCAGCCCCGGAGCCGGTGACCGCAGTGGATGAGCCCGGCGCACCCGAGATCCGCGAAGCGGACGACACCGCCATCGACGTACCGAAGGAGCCGAAGCCGTGACCATGGCCTTTGACGAGCAGAGCAACCAGGCCGTCCGCCGGGCCTTCGCGCGCTACTTCCGGCTATCGGCCCTTTTCGCGGTCGCCCTGGCCGTTCTCGGCGGCGCTGTGGCCGGCGTGATCGCGGGCTGGCCGGGAGTGTGGGGAATGCTCATCGGCGCCGCGCTGACTGCTGCCTTCGTGGCGGTCACCGGCACGGCCGGGTACCTCAGTGCCGACCGGTCCATGGGCTTCACCACCGCCGTGGTGCTCGGCGGACCACTGGTCAAGATCCTGATCGCTGCTGTGGTGCTGCTGCTCCTGCGCGACCTCGACTTCTTTTCCACGCCCGCCCTGCTCGTGGCACTCCTGCTCGGGCTGGTCGTCCCCCTGGCCTTCGAGGCGCAGGCCCTCACTTCCGCGCGCGTGGGTTACGTGGACACCGGCAAGCGCTCAACGTGAGCGCCGCCACCGCCGTGATCGAGCACCGGTGGCGCCTCTGGTACGGACCATCGCCGCAGATGGGTTAGGCTTTCGGTGTTCCTAGCGCAGCGCTCCGATGTCGGAGCGCGCCCGGAACTCCTGTGACCGACTCGAGCAACCCAGAGGGGGACGCCCTGTCTGCCGCACTGTCGTCCTGGCACGCCGCATCGGTGTTGGCCTACGGTGGCGACGGGGGAGGATTCACCCCCCCGGACATCTTCAACGAGATCTTCCCGCCCGCCCTGTTGTTCGAGGGCACGGTCTTCGAGTTCAACCGCATCCAGTTGGTGCGCTTCGTCTCGGTCGCGGTGATCCTGCTCGTCTTCTGGCTCGGTACGCGCAAGCTCAAGCTCGTGCCCAACCGTCGGCAGTCCATCATCGAGATGCTGGTCGACTTCGTGCGCGTCAACATCGTCGAAGAGGTGCTCGGCTCGCGAGAGCGTGCCCGCCCCTACGTGCGGATCATCAGCGTCTTCTTCATCGCGATCCTGATGTTCAACCTCACGGGCATGGTTCCGGGATTGAACTTCGCGGGAACCGGCACGATCGCGATGCCGTTGCTGCTTGCGCTCATGGCCCTCGTGACCTTCGTGCGGGCCGGGGTCAAGGCCAATGGTGTGGGCGGATACCTCAAGGCCACCGCAGCGCCCTCGGGCGTGCCCGGCCCGGTGCTGATCCTGCTCGCGCCCATCGAGTTGATCTCGACGTTCATCATCCGCCCGGTCTCGCTCACCGTGCGTCTCTTCGTGAACATGGCCTCCGGGCACCTGATCCTGGTGCTCGCCTTCGCCGCGACGCACTACCTGCTCCTGGAGGTCTCCGGGGTGCTGGCTGCGTCGAGCGCGTTCACCCTGGTAGGTGGCACCGTGTTCACGATGTTCAAGCTTTTCGTGGCCGGCCTGCAGGCCTACATCTTCGCTCTGCTGACCACCGTGTACATCTCGCTCAGCATCGAAGAGCACTGACCCCCAGTCCATGCCAGACCTCCGGCGGGCCGACCGCGTCGGCCGGAAGTCACACCCGAGTACCCCGGCACCACCCGAGATAAGGAAACTGAACTGATGGAGATCACCGGCAACATCGCGACCATCGCTTTCGCCCTGGCTACGCTGGGCCCCGGTCTGGGCATCGGCTGGCTCGTGGCGAAGACTCAGGAGAGCGTCGCTCGCCAGCCTGAGGTGGCCAGCACCCTGCGTGTGAACATGCTGATCGGCGCCGCCTTCGTGGAGCTCCTCGCCCTGATCGGCTTCATCGTCTTCATCCTGGCCTACTTCGTCTGATGAGTTCCGAGGTTCACGCGAGCAGCCAGTATGAGGGCTGGCAGCTCCTCATACCGCCCTTCTACGACGTCCTCTGGTCGGCCGTAGCGCTGGTCATCATCGTCGGGGTGCTCTGGAAGTCCCTGCCGAAGATCCAGGCCACGCTGGACGAGCGCGCCGAGAAGATCGAAGGCGGCCTGCGGGAAGCGGAGCGGGCACGTGAGGAGGCCAAGCTGGCCGACGAGCGCATGCAGCGCGAGCTGGGTGAGGCCCGCCGCGAGTCCGCGCAGACGCGTGAGCGCGCCCAGGAGGAGGCCAAGCAGATTGTCGCCGAGGCCCGGGCGAACGCGCAGGCCGAGGCCGAGCGTGTCCTGGCGGCTGCGGATCGGCAGATCGAGGCCGAGCGTCAGCAGGCGCAGATCTCGCTGCGCGCCGATGTCGGCATGCTTGCCACCGAGCTGGCCTCGCGGATCGTGGGGGAGTCGGTCAAGGATCAGGCGCTGCAGTCCCGCGTCATCGACCGTTTCCTCGACGACCTCGAAGCAGAACAGTCCGGTAGCGGGGCCACCGTGGGTGGCTCGGCCGGCACCACCGGCCAGGAGGCGTGATGCGTGCGGCATCGGCAGCGGCACTGTCCCGGGTGCAGGAGCGGTGGGAACCGGTTCTGCGCCAGGCCGAGAGTGAAGCCCAGGTGCGTACCTGGGGTGAGCAGCTCTTCGGTGTCGCGGACTCCCTCGCCGCCTCGGTGTCGCTCAGCCGGGCGCTGACCGACCCCGCCCGCAACGGCGAGGCGCGTTCCGCGCTGGCGCATGGCCTGCTGACCGGCAAGGTCGATGAGGTCGTCGCCGATGTCGTCTCGGGCTTGGCCCGGGAGAACTGGTCGCGGGCGGAGGACCTGCCCGCGGCCATCGAGCAGATCGGCGTGGACAGCGTGCTTTCCGCTGCCGAGCACGCCGGCCAGCTGGCCGAGGTCGAGGACGAGATCTACCGGCTCGACCGCATCGTGGCCGGCGAGCGAGAGCTGGCCCTGGCTCTGACCGCACGTGGACGCAGTGTGGATGATCGCGTCGAGCTCATGGGCTCGGTGCTGGCGGGTCGCACTCGCCCGGAGACTGAGATCTTGGCCAAGCGCGCCTGCGTGGTGCCCCACGGCCAGGCGCTCGGCTCCGCGTTGCGGGGCTACGCCGACGCTGCTGCCGCCCGGCGCCAGCGCCTCGTGGCGGCCGTGACCTCGGCGACGCCACTCAGCGATGAGCAGATCGCCCGCTTGACCGAAACCCTGCGCCGTAAGCATGGCCGAGAGGTGCAGGTGCATGTCAGCCTGGACCCAGCCGTCGTCGGCGGATTGCGTATCGAAATCGGTGAGCAGGTGGTGGACGCCACGCTGTCCTCCCGGCTCGCCGAGGCCCGCCGCAGGTTGGCCGGCTGACCCTGTGCTTGTTAGTGACCCCCGCGCACCTGGTGCGATGAGAATGACGGACGTGAGGAAGACCAATGGCTGAGCTGACGATCAAGTCCGAGGAGATCCGGGCTGCGCTGGACAGCTTCGTGAACTCCTACGAGCCCACCAAGGCGGCGAGCGAGGAGGTCGGGCATGTCACGCTGGCCGCGGACGGCATCGCCCGCGTCTCCGGCCTGCCGGGCGCGATGGCCAACGAGCTGCTGCGCTTCGCCGATGGCACGCTCGGGCTCGCGATGAACCTTGAGGAGCGCGAGATCGGTGTGGTCGTCCTGGGCGACTTCACCGGTATCGAGGAGGGCCAGGAAGTCCGCCGGACCGGCGAGGTGCTCTCGGTGCCCGTGGGTGAGGGCTACCTCGGCCGCGTGGTGGACCCGCTGGGTCAGCCGCTCGACGGCCTCGGCGAGATCACCGACATCGAGGGCCGGCGTAACCTCGAGGCCCAGGCCCCCGGCGTGATGGACCGGAAGTCCGTGCACGAGCCGCTGCAGACCGGCCTGAAGGCCATCGACTCCATGACCCCCATCGGCCGGGGCCAGCGTCAGCTCATCATCGGTGACCGCAAGACGGGTAAGACGGCCGTCGCGCTGGACACCATCTTGAACCAGAAGGCGAACTGGGAGTCGGGTGACCCGAGCAAGCAGGTGCGCTGCATCTACGTGGCGATCGGCCAGAAGGGCTCGACCATCGCCTCGGTGCGTGGCGCGCTCGAGGAGGCCGGCGCGCTGGAGTACACCACGATCGTGGCGGCTCCTGCCTCCGACCCGGCCGGCTTCAAGTACCTCGCGCCCTACACCGGTTCGGCCATCGGCCAGCACTGGATGTACGGCGGCAAGCACGTGCTGATCGTTTTCGATGACCTGTCCAAGCAGGCCGAGGCCTACCGCGCCGTGTCGCTGCTACTGCGTCGCCCGCCGGGCCGTGAGGCCTACCCGGGCGACGTGTTCTACCTGCACTCCCGTCTGCTCGAGCGCTGCGCGAAGCTGAACGACGCGCTCGGCGGCGGCTCGATGACCGGCCTGCCACTCATTGAGACCAAGGCCAACGACGTCTCGGCCTACATCCCCACCAACGTCATCTCGATCACCGACGGTCAGATCTTCCTGCAGTCCGACCTCTTCAACTCCAACCAGCGCCCGGCCGTGGACGTCGGTATCTCCGTCTCCCGTGTGGGTGGCGCTGCGCAGGTCAAGGCGATGAAGAAGGTCTCCGGAACGCTGAAGATCACCCTGGCGCAGTACCGCGCCATGGCGGCCTTCGCCATGTTCGCCTCCGACCTCGACCCGGCCACCCGTCAGCAGCTGACGCGCGGTGAACGGCTGATGGAGCTGCTCAAGCAGCCCCAGTACGCCCCCTTCCCGGTCGAGGAGCAGGTGGCGTCGATCTACGCCGGTAACAACGGCTACCTCGATGAGATCGACGTCGCCGACGTGCGCCGCTTCGAGACCGAGATGCTCGACCACCTGCGCCGGAACACCTCCGTGCTCGACGAGATCGCTGCCTCGGGCGGCAAGTGGGACGACGACGTCGAGGCTGCGCTGAAGGCCGGGATCGAGGAGTTCCTCAAGGGCTTCCTCGCCGGCTACAGCGGTGCCGGTGCCGGGGACGCCGAGGAGGCCGACGCGGACCGTGAGCAGGAGCAGATCGTCGCTGCGAAGCGGAGCTGACCTATGGCAGGCGACCAGCGGGTCTATCAGCAGAAGATCAAGGCCACCCAGACCCTGAAGAAGACCTTCCGGGCCATGGAACTGATCGCTGCGGCCCGGATCGGCAAGGCGCGGGCAGCGGCCAAGGCTGCTGACCCGTACACCCGGGCACTCGTGCGAGCACTGTCCTCTGTGGCCGCGCACGCCGACCTGAGTCATCCGATGCTCACCGGCCGTGAGGACAACAACCGTGTTGCGGTCCTCGTGGTCACCGCCGATCGCGGCATGGCCGGCGCCTACTCCGCCTCAGTGCTCCGCGCGGCCGAGAAGGTGCTCGGCGAACTGGAGGAGCAGGGCAAGACTGCCGAGCTCTACGTGGCGGGCCGCCGAGGCGACAGCTACTTCCGCTTTCGCGGCCGCGAGGTTGCCCAGACCTGGCTCGGCGGTTCGGACGCCCCCACGGTGGAGCGTGCCGATGACATCGCCGAGACCCTGCTCGAGCGCTTCCACGCCGAGGACGGTGTGGGGGAGTTGCACGTGGTCTACACGCGCTTCGTCTCCATGGTCACTCAGGTGCCGGAGGTGCGCCGGATGCTCCCGCTGGCCATAGTGGCCGCGGAGGAGGCCGACGTCGATTCGGCTGCGGAGGCCGAAGCCTCGCCGCTCTACACCTTCGAGCCGAGTGCGGAGGAGGTGCTGGACACGCTGTTGCCGATGTACGTGCGCCGTCGGATCCACGCACAGCTGCTCATGGCCTCGGCTTCTGAGCTTGCGGCGCGCCAGCAGGCCATGCGCACCGCCACTGACAACGCGGAAGACCTGATCCGTGAGTACACGCGCCTGAAGAACAGCGCGCGTCAGGCCGACATCACTACCGAGATCTCCGAGATCGTCTCCGGGGCCGATGCCCTGGCGGCGAGCTGACCAGCGAAGGACCGATCATGACTGCCACCGCCTCTGAGACCGCCCCGCAGGCCTCTGCGCCCGGGGTGGGCCGCATCGCCCGCGTCACCGGCCCCGTCGTTGACATCGAGTTCCCGCCCGATGCGATCCCGGATATTTACCACGCGCTCACCACCCAGGTGACCCTGGGCGAGGAGAGCTTCACCCTCACCCTTGAGGTCGCCCAGCACCTGGGCGACAACCTGGTGCGCGCCATCGCCCTGAAGCCCTCCGACGGCCTGGTGCGTGGCGCCGAGGTGACCGACACCGGGGCGCCGATCTCGGTCCCGGTCGGTGACATCACCAAGGGCAAGGTCTTCAACGTGATCGGCGAGGCGCTCAACCTCCCCGAGGGCGAGACCCTTGAGGTGACCGAGCGCTGGCCCATCCACCGCAACCCGCCGCCCTTCGACCAGCTGGAGTCCAAGACCCAGATGTTCGAGACGGGCATCAAGGTCATCGACCTGCTCACCCCGTACGTCCAGGGTGGAAAGATCGGTCTGTTCGGCGGCGCCGGCGTGGGCAAGACCGTGCTCATCCAGGAGATGATCCAGCGCGTGGCCCAGGACCACGGTGGTGTCTCCGTCTTCGCCGGTGTGGGTGAGCGCACCCGTGAGGGCAACGACCTCATCGAGGAGATGGAGGAGGCCGGCGTCTTCGACAAGACCGCGCTGGTCTTCGGCCAGATGGACGAGCCGCCGGGCACCCGCCTGCGCGTGGCGCTCTCGGCGCTGACCATGGCGGAGTACTTCCGCGATGTGCAGAACCAGGACGTGCTGCTCTTCATCGACAACATCTTCCGGTTCTCCCAGGCCGGCTCCGAGGTCTCCACGCTGCTGGGCCGTATGCCCTCCGCGGTGGGCTACCAGCCGAACCTCGCCGACGAGATGGGCATCCTCCAGGAGCGGATCACCTCGGTGCGCGGCCACTCGATCACCTCGCTGCAGGCCGTCTACGTGCCCGCCGACGACTACACCGACCCCGCCCCGGCGAACGTGTTCGCGCACCTGGATGCCACCACCGAGCTCTCGCGTGACATCGCCTCGCGTGGTCTGTACCCCGCCGTGGACCCGCTGGCCTCCAGCTCGCGGATCCTCGACCCGCAGTACGTGGGGACCGAGCACTACGACGTGGCCACCCGGGTGAAGTCGATCCTGCAGAAGAACAAGGAACTGCAGGACATCATCGCCATCCTCGGTGTGGACGAGCTCAGCGAGGAAGACAAGATCACGGTGGCCCGTGCCCGCCGGATCGAGCAGTTCCTCTCGCAGAACACCTACATGGCGGAGAAGTTCACCGGCGTGGTGGGTTCCACGGTGCCGCTGAGCGAGACCATCGAAGCCTTCAAGAAGATCGCGGACGGCGAGTTTGACCACATCGCCGAGCAGGCCTTCTACAACATCGGTGGACTCGAAGACCTCGAGCGCGCCTGGGCGAAGCTGCAGCAGTCCTGATCCAGCCAGTCGCCGGCCCCGCACGGGGCCGGCGCATCGTAGAAGGAGGCCGGTCATGGCCGACTCGTTGACGGTCGACGTCGTGATCCCCACCGCCCAGCTGTTCAGCGGCCCGGCGGAGTCCGTGGTGGCCCCGGCGATCGACGGCTCCATCGGCATCCTCGCGCGCCACGAGCCCACCCTGACGCTCCTGAGCCCGGGCGAGGTCAAGATCACCACGGCCGCCGGGCAGGTGACGCGCTTCTTCGTCGAGGAAGGCTTCATGTCGGTGGACGAGGATGTGGTCACTGTGGTGGTTGAGCGCGCCAAGCCTGCCGACAACTGATCCATGCGGGTTGTCGTCGCGCGCTGCGCGGTGGACTATTCGGGTCGGCTGGACGCCCATCTGCCCTTGGCCAAGCGCTTGCTCATGGTTAAGGCCGACGGCTCCGTGCTGGTCCATTCCGATGGCGGTTCCTACAAGCCGCTGAACTGGATGAGCCCGCCGTGTTCGCTCACCGTCGATGAGCCAGAGGGCGCCGATGCCGAGGCCGGCGTGGTCGAACTCTGGACGGTGCGCAGCGCCAAGACCGACGACAAGCTCGTGGTGCGCATTCACGAGGTGCTCGCCGACCACAGCGCCGAGCTCGGCGTCGATCCGGGACTGGTCAAGGACGGCGTCGAAGCTCACCTGCAGAAGCTCCTGGCCGAGCAGATCGAGATCCTCGGCCCCGGCCACACCCTGGTGCGCCGCGAGTACCCAACCGCCATCGGCCCGGTGGACATCATGGCCCGCGGCCCCGAGGGCAACTCCGTGGCGGTCGAGATCAAGCGACGCGGCGAGATCGACGGGGTGGAGCAGCTGACCCGCTACCTGGAGCTGTTGGGGCGTGACCCGCTTCTCGCACCGGTGCGGGGGGTCTTCGCCGCCCAGGAGATCAAGCCGCAGGCCCGGGTACTCGCTGAGGATCGCGGTATCCGGTGCGTGGTGCTCGACTACGACGCCATGCGCGGCCTCGACGACGTGGACTCCCGGCTGTTCTGAGCGGCCCGGCACATCGCCCAGCCGGGGCGCGGTACGGGTGGTCCGGCAGTTGAGCACGCTCGCCGCCTGTCCGCCACTGCCTATTCACCCCTGCGTCACGTCGCCGTCATTGCCACCGATCACACTGAGCACTTCGCCGTGAGGAGTGCGCCTGGAGCGCGCCGTGGGCCGCTGAGCCGGCAGAAGGAGCGTAGTGATGACATCCCGACGGCGCGTGGGCCGGTGCGGCCGGACCGCGCTGAAGCTGCTCCTACCGCTGGCCTTCGCTCTCGGCTCCGCAGCGTTCACCTATGCCACGAATCCGTTCACGCGCCACAGCGTGGTGAAGAAGACCTTCCGGGCCGAGTTCACCGAGCGCGGCCTCGTGGTCAGCGATCGCACCGCGGGACTGCAGCTGCGTCAGAGCCTTCCGTATCGGGCATTGGCCGTCTACGCGACCGGGCTCAATATCCTCGCGACGCGTTACGTGGCCTCGCCACGGTCGACCGCCCGGGACATCGAGGGCATCGTGGCCGACATTCACGCCTTGCGCTTCGACCCACAGGGTCTGTTGCTGATCTCCGGCGACCACTTCAGTGCCCTGTTTGTGCGCAACCTCGGCGTCTTCTACTACCCCATGCTCGACCGGTCCCTTCCCGGTGCCGGCCCTGACCTCGCGCAGGACTGGCGTGATCGCCAGCTGGTCTACCTGCAGACCCTCGGGCACGCGCTCGGCTGGGCCGCTCAGGCCAGGGAACTGCACACCACGGTGGTCACGACCGGCCGGCGCACCGTGACGGGCGTGAACTTCTACCACCGGCCCTCGGACACCCTGTACGGCATGTTGTATGCGCTCGCTGCCTTGCTCGGGCAGGAGCCCGCCCGACCGGCGCACTATGCCGAGGACGTGCATGCGCTGGAGACCGTCGAGGCCGCCCAGCATCTGCTCAGGCGGTATGGGCCGGCGCTGCGCCGGCACTACGCGGATTATCTCTCCGGTGTCCTGGATCATGAAGGTCTGTTGGTGCGGCGAGACATCCGCCTCTCCGGTGCCAAGGACATCACCGAGCGTCGCAGCGCCTTCTTCGACAACGTCATCTGCTGGAAGACCCAGCAGCTCGGCATGAGCCTCGGACTGGTACCCGAGGACCAGGCGGCGCTGAGCGGCATGAAACGGGCGATCCTGAGCACCTTCTGGGAGGACCGGTCCGGCCACTTCCTCGAAGACCTCTCCACCGAAGCTGACGAGGGCTCCTACTACTCCTCGGACTGGCTCATCGTGCTCGCCACCGGCTTCCTCAACCCCGAGGATGCGGCGGAGCGCCCCTACTACGAACGATGCGTGGAGTACATCCGAAGCATCGGCGTGGCCGAGCCATTACCCCTGCGCTATCACGCCGACCGGCGCGCGCACCGCCAGGTGCCCGTGGTGCGCCTCGCCGTCGCCTCCTACGGCGGAGACGCGGTCTGGAGCTTCTGGGGCATGGAGTACATCAAGACCCTGATCCTGCTGCACCGCAGCACGGGGGAGGCGCACTACCTTGATGAGGCCGGGCGCCACCTGGCCGCCTATGAGGACGCGATGCTCGCCCATGGTGGCTTTCCCGAGGTGCTGGACTCTCGCGTGGAACTACTCACCACGCCCTTGTACCGCTCGATCCGCCAGACCGGCTGGGTCATCGGCTTCGAGCAGGCTCGCGAGATGTACCGGGCGGAGGTGGCGCGACCAGGGCAGGTGAAGATCCCAGCTCTGGCGCAGGCACAATAGCCGCATGACTCGCGGCTTCCACTCCGACAACGCCTCCGGCATTCACCCCCGCATCCTGGAGGCCATCGCCCGGGCCAACACCGGCCACGCCCCGGCCTACGGCTCCGACCGATGGACCGCCGAACTCGACGAGCGTGTGCGAGAGCTGTTCGGAGAGCACGCGGAGGTCTTCCCGGTCTTCAACGGCACCGGCGCGAACGTGCTGGCCGCGCAGGCGATGCTCGAACCCTGGGAAGCACTGATCGCCGGCGGCGAGTCCCACATGCTCAACGACGAATCCACGGCACCCCAGCGCGTGGGTGGTACACGGATGCTCGCGATCGATCACGTGGATGCCAAGGTCAGCCCGGCGGGCATGGCCGCGGTCTTCGACGAGTACGACGGCACGGTCCACCGCCCCAAGCCGGCCGCGCTCACCATCGCCCAGGCCACGGAGATGGGTACGGTCTACAGCCCCGACGAGCTCGCGGCACTGCGCGCCGAGGCGGACCGGCGAGGCGCGCGGCTGCACATCGACGGCGCCCGCCTGGCGAATGCCGCCGTCTCGCTGGGGGTCTCGCTGACCGAGGCGGCCGCCGGGGCGGACTGTCTCTCCTTCGGCGGCACCAAGAACGGACTGCTCGGCGCCGAGGCGCTGATCACCGTCGATCCGCGCCTGGGTGAGCGAGCCCGATGGTTGCGCAAGTCCTCCACGCAGCTCGCCTCGAAGATGCGATTCCTCTCCGCCCAGTTGCTTGCACTCCTTGAGGGGGATCTCTGGCACGAGAACGCCACCCGCGCGAATGCTGCGGCCACCCTGCTCGCCGAGCGTCTCGCCGACCTGGGGATCACTCCGGCCCACCCGGTACAGGCCAACGCCGTCTTCATCCCCGTACCAGCGGAGAAGCTACCGGCCATCGCTGCCGAGCTGCCGGTGCACCCGTGGACCGCCACCGTGGTGCGGGCTGTTGCCTCCTTCGACACCGAGGACGAGGACGTGGAGGCACTCGTGCGCGGCTTGGCGCAGCACCTCCGCTGAGGCGCGCGGGCGGGCCTGGCGTGCCGTCCGCCGATCTGCCCGTGTGGGCCCATCAGGCCAGCACACTGTGACTCCTGTGACGGGTGGTGACAGATGTGACTGGTGTGAGACCGGGATCTGCGACAAGCCGACTCCGATGCAGCAATCGCGGACTTTGGTGCGTAATGTCGGGCCATGCGGCACCAGGAACCGGTGCCCGAACGACCGATGAGAGGGATTTCATGTCCGTCAACCGCACCGAGCTCGTCGCCGCCATTGCTGAGCGCACCGAGCTGACCAAGACCGACTCCGAAGCCGCGCTGTCGGCTCTGCAGGAGGTCCTCATTGACTCCCTCAGCAAGGGAGAGCCCGTGAAGATCACCGGCCTGCTCAGCGTGGAGCGCGTGGAGCGCGCCGCTCGCACCGGCCGCAACCCGCGCACCGGCGAAGAGATCCAGATTCCCGCCGGCTACGGCGTGAAGATCTCTGCCGGCTCGGCGCTGAAGAAGGCCGTTCAGGGCTGATCTCGCCACCACCGCGGCGGCCATCGCCGGCCGCGGGCAGCGAAGCGGGCAGGACCATCGGGTCCTGCCCGCTTCGCTTGTCCTGGACAGTTGCGCGCGGCTCGTGCCGCGCCGTGTTAGCTAGCGTGTAGGTCGCACCTGTGAGATCGAAGGGAAGTGTCGTGGAGGTCGTCATTCAACCAGGGAGCGCCGAGATGGCCTCCCTCGTCGCCGACGAGATCGAACGGCTGCTCGCCGCGAAGCCGGACGCCGTGCTCGGGCTGGCCACCGGCTCGAGCCCGCTGGCGGTCTACGAAGAGCTCATCCGGCGTCACCGGGCGGGCCGGATCTCCTTCGCGCGTGCGCGCGGCTTCCTGCTCGACGAGTACGTGGGTCTGCCGGCCGAGCACCCCGAGGGGTACCGCAATGTCATCGAGCGCGAGTTCGCCGCGCACGTGGACTTCGCTGACGGTGCCGTGCAGGCACCGCCGGGGGCGGTCTCCAGCGCCGAGCTGCCCGATGCCTGTGCCGCCTACGAGCGCGCCATCGCCGAGGCAGGGGGCGTGGACCTCCAGCTGCTCGGCATCGGCTCCGACGGGCACATCGCCTTCAACGAGCCCGGCTCCTCGCTCGCCTCGCGCACCCGGATCAAGACCCTGACCGAGCAGACCCGCCAGGACAACGCCCGCTTCTTCGGCGGCGACATCGACTCCGTGCCCCGACACTGCGTCACCCAGGGCCTGGGCACCATCATGGACGCCCGGCACCTGGTACTGCTGGCTACCGGCTCGGGCAAGGCCGAGGCCATCCACCAGCTCGTCGAGGGCGCCGTTTCGGCCATGTGGCCGGCCACGATCATGCAGCACCACCCGCATGCCACCGTGCTGCTCGACGAGGCCGCCGGTTCGCGGCTGCAGCTCGGCGGCTACTACCGCCAGGTGCTCGCCGACAAGCCGGACTGGCAGGGGCTGTGAAGCGGCCCTTCGTGAAGCGGCCCTTCGTGGAGCTGATCACCGCCAAGGGGTCTGCTTGAGCCGCTATCCGCGACGTACACTCGGGGCATGAGCTCTTCGGATCCGCAGGCGCCCCAGGCGCCCTCGAGCCCGGCCGGTTCGACCGATGTGCTGGAACGCGAGGAGACTCGCGAGCAGCAGTCCCCGGGAGACGACGAGCGCTACGCCCACTACGTGCGCAAGGACAAGATCGCCTCGGCAGCCGTCTCCGGTCAGGCCGTGGTCGCCCTGTGCGGCAAGGTCTGGACGCCCGGGCGCGACCCGAAGAAGTACCCCGTCTGCCCCACCTGCAAGGCCATCTATGAAGAGATGACCGGCGGCGGTGACGGCGAGGGAGCCGGCAAGGGGAAGGGCCGCGGCTGGCCCTTCGGTCGGCGCGGCAGCGACTCGTAAGTGTCTGCCGAGCGTTTCCCCGGCCCTCCCGCGCCTGCACACGTCCCGGCCGGTGTCTCCACCGCTGCCGCGGAGCAGCTCCCGCCGGCCTTCCCGGCACGCGCCGCCTGGGGCACGGCCTCTCGCCTGCGCGCCTGGCAGGCCGAGGCGCTGCGCCAGTATCAGGAGCAGGCCCCGCGGGACTTCCTCGCCGTCGCCACTCCCGGCGCCGGAAAGACCACCTTCGCGCTGCGGGTAGCCACCGAGCTGCTCGCGGCCGGGGTGGTGCGCCGGGTGACGGTGGTCTGCCCCACCGAGCACCTCAAGACCCAGTGGGCCACCGCGGCTGCCCGGGTGGGCGTGCAGCTCGACCCGCACTTCCGGAACGCCCAGGGCCGGCACAGCGCCTCCTTCGACGGCGTCGCCGTGACCTACGCCCAGGTGGCGGCCAACCCCGCGCTGCACGAAGCCCGCACCAAGGCCGAGCCCACCCTGGTGATCCTCGATGAGATCCACCACGGCGGCGATGCGCTGAGCTGGGGTGACGCCATCCGGGTGGCCTTCGAGCCCGCGCGCCGCCGGCTCTCCCTGACCGGAACGCCCTTCCGATCCGACACCGCAGCGATTCCCTTCGTGGACTACGTGCGCGACGGCGACGGCGTGCGTCGCTCCCAAGCGGACTACACCTACGGCTACGGCGAGGCCCTGCGCGACGGCGTGGTCCGCCCGGTGATCTTCCTGAGCTATTCCGGGCAGATGCGCTGGCGGACCAAGTCCGGGGACGAGATCTCCGCCGCGCTGGCCGAGCCGATGACCAAGGACATGGCCGCCCAGGCCTGGCGCACGGCGCTCAACCCCGAGGGCCGCTGGATCCCCGCCGTGCTCGCCGCCGCCGATCAGCGCCTCACCGAGATTCGCCGCAGCGTGGAGGACGCCGGCGGCCTGGTGATCGCCACCGATCAGAACGCGGCACGGGCCTACGCGCGCATCCTCGAAGTCATCACCGGCCAGCCCGCCACCCTCGTGCTCTCCGATGACGACGGCGCCTCCGGGCGCATCGAGGAGTTCGCCGAGGACGGCTCGAAGCGCTGGCTGGTGGCGGTGCGCATGGTCTCCGAAGGTGTCGACGTCCCACGGTTGAGCGTCGGTGTCTACGCCACTGCCGCCGCCACGCCGCTGTTCTTCGCCCAGGCCATCGGCCGCTTCGTGCGGGCCCGGCGCCGCGGCGAGACCGCCTCGATCTTCCTGCCGTCGGTGCCGCACCTGATGGGCCTGGCCGGGGAACTCGAAGCCGAACGCGACCACTCGCTGGACCGGGTGCTCACCGCCGAGGAGAAGGGCACCGAGGTCGACTTCTCACCCGAGGACGCCTTGATGGCCCAGGCGAACCGCAGCGAGCAGGCCTCCGATGCGCTGCTCCCGGGCTTCGAGGCGCTGGACTCCCAGGCCTCCTTCGACCGCGTGCTCTTCGACGGCGGCGAGTTCGGCACCGAGGCCGAGGTCGGCTCGGTGGAAGAACAGGAATACCTCGGCATTCCCGGCCTGCTCGAGCCCGAACAGGTTCGCGATCTGCTGCGCGCGCGCCAGGCCGAGCAGGTCAAGACTCAGCGCCGCGAAGCCTCAGCCTCGAAGACTCGCCGGGAGAACTCCGGAGTGGACGACTTCAAGCGCCGGCAGGCCGCCCGCAAGGAGCTCAACGGCCTGGTGTCGGCCTGGTCGCGCCGGTCGGGCAAGCCGCACGGCGTGGTGCACACCGAGCTGCGCCAACGCTGTGGTGGGCCCGAGGTCGCGATGGCCACCACCGAGGACGTGGAGGCGCGCATCGCCCAGATCCGGAAGTGGTTCGTCGGGCGCCATTGAGGGGGTCGGAGAACGTGACGAATCTGGAACTTTTCAGTTCCTCGTTCGTTCAAGATGCGCGATGCCGGTATGGGGGGCACGATCGAGTCATGAACACATGGTTGATTCTCATCATTCTCGGTGCCGTCATGCTCATCGCTGGTGTTGCTGTTGAGGCGGCACGTTTTCTCATCTGGGTTGGCGTGGCTGTCCTCGTCATCTCGCTCATCCTGAGCTTGGTCACGCGCGGTCGCTCTGGCGGCGGCGTCTAGTCACGATTCGGTGCTAGTGGCCCGCACGGGGCACTAGCAGCGTGCACACGGTGCACGACGAAGGGCGCGCTCCGGCGCGCCCTTCGTCGTGCCCGGCCGTAGCTCGCGGCACCGCTCGGCCGCGCGCGGTCGCCCGCACACCAGGGACGCCCGCACACCAGGGACGGCGGTAGCGGACGCGGCGTCGGCACCGCCTCGTTTGGGCAGAGTAAGTGGCGCTGAGCGCCAGTTTCTCTACCCGTCTGGCTTTCTCCGGCACTCTTCGCCTGCTGTGTGTCTGTCAGACCGCGAGGTGGCGCGTGGGGATGGCGGGCTCGCCTTCGCTGAGGCGCCAGGCTGAGTACGGCAGCTCGGCCCGGGACTCGAGCAGACGCGCCCGAGCCCGCTCGACCGCCCCAGCACCGCGGTGCTCCTCGGCAATCCGCCCGCCGCTGACCAGCTCCACCTGCAAGGGTCGTGCCCCCGTGCGTTCGAGTTCGGCGCGCGCTGCCGCGGAGTCTGCCGATGCCACGATGAGCTCCTCCACAGCGGTGGCCCCCGCCGGCACCTCCGGTTCCCCGGCTCCGCCGTCGCCACCGGTGGTGGGGCCGGCGCCCTCGGGAGCTGCGACGGACCTCGTGCCAGCCGTGGGCCCGGTCCCGCCCATCACCCGGCCGGCGAGCTTGAAGCCGCCCACGGAGGCCTTGTCCGCCGAGACCTTGGCCACCGGTTCCATCACACCGGCAGAGTTCTCGCGGGCCACCAGCTTGTAGACCAGCTCAGCCGTGGGATGGCCGGAGCCGGTGACCAAGCGCGTGCCCACCCCGTAGGAGTCCACCGGAGCGGCGTTCAGCGCGGCGATCGCGTACTCGTCCAGGTCCGAGGTCACCACGATGCGGGTGGACCGTGCGCCGAGTTCATCGAGCTGCTCGCGCACCCGGAAGGCCTGCGCCACGAGGTCCCCGGAGTCCAGGCGCACGGCGCCGAGCTCGCCGCCGGCCCGGCGCGCCGCAGCCACGGCTCGATCCACGCCGGTGGCGACGTCGTACGTGTCCACCAGCAGCGTCGTCTCCGGTCCGAAAGCTGCCACCTGGGCGGAGAAGGCCGATTCCTCGTCGTCGTGCACCAGGGTGAAGGCGTGCGCCGCGGTGCCGATGACGTTGAGTCTGTACTGGCGGCCCGCCTCGTCCAGCGAGGTGCCGGCGAACCCGCCGATGACGGCTGCTCGCGCCGCCGCGACGGCGGCACCCTCGTGGGTACGCCGCGCGCCCATCTCCATGCAGGCCCGGCCATGAGCGGCGGTGGTCATCCGCGAGGCTGCCCCGGCCACGGCGGAGTCGTGGTTGAGGATCGACAGGGTGAGGGTCTCCAGCAGGACCGCCTCGGCAAAGGTCCCCCGCACGGTGAGCACGGGGGAACCGGGAAAGAAGCACTCACCCTCCGGATAGCCGATGATGTCACCGCCGAAGCGGTAGCCGGCCAGGTACTCCAGCGTCTCAGGAGCCAGGTTGCTGCTCGAACGCAGGTACTCGATCTCGTCCGAACCGAAGGTGAACGACTCCAGTGCCTCGAGGAGCCGCCCCGTGCCAGCCAGCACGCCGTAGCGCCGTCGGGCCGGGAGCCGGCGAGTGAAAACCTCGAAGACTGAGCGGCGATCGGCCGCACCGGAGCGCAGAGCCGCGTCGACCATGGTGAGCTCGTACCTGTCCGTGTGCAGCGCGGTGGAACGCATGAGGTGACGCTACCTGCTGACCGGCAACGGTTCGCGGGCCTCCCTCAGCGCCCAGGTACTCGCCAAGCCTGTGCCCGTGCCGCAGGCATACCCTGGAGTCATGAGCTCAGGACCGATCACCATGGCGGCGCCGGCGGAGCAGGAGCAGACCGCAGGCGAGGTCTCCACCAGGCCCGAGAAGCCCTGGCGCACGGTGGTGTGGGACGACCCGGTGAACCTCATGAGCTACGTCACCTACGTCTTCCGCACCTACTTCGGCTATGAGGAGACCCACGCCAGCCGTTTGATGATGCAGGTGCACACCGAGGGGCGTGCGATCGTCTCCAGTGGCCCGCGCGAGAAGATGGAGGCCGATGTCCAGGCCATGCATTCCTACGGGCTCTGGGCCACCATCGAGCAGGAGGACTAGCATTCACGCCTTCACCCCGGCACGCGGCGGCGGCTACCGCTCCCAGCTGACCGAGACCGAACGCCGCGTCATCGCTCGGCTCGTCGCCGATGTGGCACTGCTGCTCGGCACGCCACTGTCCGCCGATGACGCCGACGTGCGATCCGCGCCTGCCTCGGATGAGGAGATCCTCGCCGCCCTGGACTTTGACCCCGCCGATGACCCCTCCGGTGGTCGCAGCGAGGCTGCTCCCTCCCCGGAGGCCCCCGAGGATCCCGCCCTGGCCAGGTTGCTGCCACCGGCGAGCGAGGACGCCGAGATGGCCGCCGAGTTGCGCGCGATGACCGAGTCGACCCTGCGCGGTCAGAAGGCCGAGCGGCTCGCCCGGATCTGGCGCACGCTGCACGGTGCCGGCAGTGGAACCCAGGACGTCGACGTGCGCATCCTCGCCGGTACCGAAGGGGAGTGGCTTGCGGCTCTGACCGATATTCGGCTGGTGCTGGCCGCCCGGCTCGGCATCGAGGACGAGGCCGACGTCGAGAGGTGGCGGAACCAGACGCTCGAGGAGGATGCGGATCAGGAGAGCGAGGTGACCGCAGCCATGGCGACGATGTACAACGCCTTGACCTGGTGGCAGGAGTCACTGCTTCAAGCCGTAGTCCGCCGTGGAGGCCGCGGATAGGCTGAATTGCAGTCAATCTGCCCTCCCTGCCACCTCGGTGTGGCGGCCCCAAGAGTCGAGTTACATGAGACTGACCGTCGTCGGATGCTCCGGATCCATGTCCGGGCCGCAGTCGCCTGCCTCCTGTTACCTCCTGCGCGCCGAGGGGGCTGACGGCCAGGGGGGCCTGCGTACCTGGACCGTGGTGATGGACCTCGGGCCCGGTGCGATGGGTGCGCTGCTCAACTACGTGGACCCGGCAGAGATCGACCTGATCGCCCTCTCGCACCTGCATGCCGATCACGTGGCCGACCTGGTGGGGATGCAGGTCTACCGCAAATGGCACCCGGCTGGCTGCCTTCCTCAGCTCGACGTGCTCGGCCCCGCCCACAGCCTGCAGCGCCTGCGTGGTCTCGACGGCGGCGACGCCCGGGAGAGCTACTCGCAGGAGTTTGCCTTCCGGGAGCACGATCCCGCCCAGCCCGTGCAGGTCGGCCCGATGACACTGACCTCCTTCCCGGTCCGGCACCCGGTGCCCGCCTTCGGTCTGCGGGTTACCGGACCGGGGGAGCGCGGTGGCGAGGTCACCGTGGCGTTCACCGGGGACACCGACACCTGCGACACCCTCATCCCGCTGGCGCAGGACGCCGATCTGCTGCTCTCTGAGGCTGCCTTTCAAGAGGGTCGTGATCAGGTGCGTGGTGTCCACCTCACGGGCAAGCGTGCCGGCGCCGTGGCCAGCGAGGCCGGCGCCAGGCGCCTGGTGCTCACCCACCTGCAGCCGTGGACCGACCCCGCCGTCGTGCGGGCCGAGGCCAACGAGGTCTACGACGGCCCGATCGACCTCGCTCGCGCCGGGGACGACTGGTACCTCTGAGGCTGCTGGCATCCGCGATGCGCTCACGATGCGACGCCGTGTCCGAGGATTCACATTCCGCGGGTAGCCTGAGGCGCCATGAGCCACGAACAGGTCTCTTCCCCGCTTTCTGAGCCGACAGGTTCCGACACCCGGGCAGCTGCGACCCACGAGATCCCCGATGCCATGCGCCAAGACGTCGGTCTGCTCGGTTCCCTGCTGGGCCAGGTCATCGAAGAGTCGGGCAGCCCGGGACTGCTGGCCGATGTCGAATCCTTGCGCGAAGCCACGATCGCCGCTCTCGACGACGACGCCGAGGTGCTGGCGCGCGCCGAGACGATCGTGGAGGGGTTCTCCTCGGAACGGGCCAAGGAGGTAGCGCGAGCCTTCACCTGTTACTTCCTGCTCGTCAACCTCGCTGAGGAACAGCACCGTGTGCGCTCCCTGCGTGCGCGCGACGGCAACGTGCCCCTGGAGGAGCAGAAGCCCTCGGACTCCGTGGCTGCCGCCTTCTCCCATCTGGCCGCAGAGGTGGGCCGCGAGGAAGCCGAACGCCGCCTCGGGCAACTACGCTTCCACCCGGTGCTCACCGCGCACCCCACTGAGGCGCGCCGCAACGCGGTGGCTGCCTCGGTGCGCCGTCTGGGGGACCTGCTCAACCACCGCGACGATCAGCGTCTTGGTCCGGCGGCGCTCGCGCAGAATCAGCGACAGATGCTGGAGGAGGTCGACAACCTCTGGCGAACCGCGCAGCTACGGGTCGCGCAACCCTCTCCGCTGGACGAGGTCCGTACCGCGCTCACGGTCTTCGATTCCTCCTTCTCCAAGGTGTTCGCCGCCTCGTATCGGCGCCTGGACGACTGGCTCCAGGGCGAGCGGCGCGGTGCGGCGGCCCCCAAGGCGCCGGCGTTCATCCGCTTGGGCTCCTGGATCGGTGGTGACCGCGACGGCAACCCGAACGTCACCGCGAGTGTGACCCGGCAGGCCGCGGCCCTGGCCTCGGAGCGGATCCTCACCGAACTCGAGTCCCGCGCTCGCCGCGTGGGCCTGGCGCTCACCCTCGATGACCGGTTCACTCCGCCGAGTGAGGAACTGCTCGCCCTGTGGGCACGTCAGCGCAGGCTCTCCGAGGATCTCACCGACGCCGCCGAGGGGAACTCGCCGGGCGAACCGCACCGCAAGGTGCTGCTCGTGGTGGCGTACCGTGTGGCCGCGACGCGCGCTCGCAATGCCGATCTGTCCTACGAAGACCCGCAGGAGCTGCTCGAGGACCTCGCGTGCGTGCAGAACTCTCTCGTCTCAGCCGGGGCCAGCCGCGCCGCCTACGGCGATCTGCAGGAACTCATCTGGCAGGTGCAGACCTTCGGTTTCCACCTGGCTGAGCTGGAGATCCGGCAGCACTCCAAGGTCCACACCCAGACCCTGGCGTGGCTGGAGGACCCGGACTCGGTCGAGAAGATGGCCGTGCCCGGCGATGAGGTGATCGAGACCTTCCGGTCCATCGCGGCGATCCAGAGCCGCTACGGCGTGCAGGCCGGCCGGCGCTACATCGTGTCCTTCACCCAGTCCGCGCAGAACCTTGCCGATGTCTACACCTTGGCCGAGAAGGCGCTCGGGTCCGCCGACGAAGCGCCGGTGCTGGACGTCATCCCCTTGTTCGAGACCTTCGAGGATCTGCAGAACGCTCCCCGCATCCTCGAGGAGATGCTCGAGATCCCGGCCGTGCAGCGCCGTCTGGAGGCCACCGGTCGCAGGGTGGAGATCATGCTCGGCTACTCCGATTCCGCCAAGGATGTCGGCCCGGTTGCCGCGACCCTCGCGCTGTACGAGGCCCAGGCCCGGATCGCCGAATGGGCCACCAAGCACGATATTGAGCTCACCCAGTTCCACGGCCGCGGTGGGGCGCTGGGCCGTGGTGGTGGCCCCGCCAACCGGGCAGTGCTCGCCCAGCCGCCGCACTCGGTGGATCTGCGCTTCAAGCTCACCGAGCAGGGCGAGGTCATCTCCGCGCGCTACGGCAACCCCGAGATCGCCTTCCGGCACATTGAACAGGTGGCTGCGGCGGTCCTCATGGCCTCCGCCCCCTCGATCGAGGATCGAAACGCCGCAGTTGCCGAGCAGTACTCCGACATGGCAGCCACCATGGACGCTGTGTCGCGCAAGCGCTTCTTCTCGCTGGTCAAGGCTGAAGGTTTCGCTCCGTGGTTCGCTCAGGTCACTCCCCAGGAGGAGGTCGGTCTGCTGGCCCTGGGCTCGCGCCCGGCGCGGCGCGGACTCTCGGTGGAGTCCCTGGAGGACCTGCGTGCCATCCCGTGGAACTTCGCCTGGGGCCAGGCCCGGATCAACCTCACCGGCTGGTTCGGTCTCGGCTCGGCGCTCGAGGCCGTGGGTGAGCTCGGGACCTTGCGCTCGGCCTACGCTGACTGGCCCTTGTTCGCCACGCTGATCGACAACATCGAGATGTCGCTGGCCAAGACCGACCGCCGTATCGCCGAGCGCTACCTGGCGCTGGGCGACCGCGACGACCTGGCAGCTCTGGTGCTCGAGGAGTTCGATCTGACTCGGCACTGGGTGCTGGCGATCACCGGGCACTCCCGGCTGCTCGAGGGGCACCGCGTGCTCGGTCGCGCGGTCCAGCTGCGTAACCCGTACGTGGACGCCCTCTCCCTGCTGCAGCTGCGCGCCCTACGTGCCCTGCGCTCGGAGGAGGAGATGGAAGACGCCGCGCTGCAGGATCAGCGCAATCTGCTGCTCATCACCCTCAAGGGTGTGGCGGCCGGCCTGCAGAACACCGGCTGAACGGGGTCCAGCCCGGTTGGACTGGGCCTGGCACGGCCGAGCAGGGCCGAGCAGGCTCCATTCCCGGTTGAATCGACTCAGAGTGAGGAATTGGCTGTTCGGAGCAACCAATTCCTCACTCTCAGTCTCCCCTCGCCTCGCCCTCACCGCGCCCGTGCCTCGCCCGCAGCCCACCTTCCGTCGTGCTCAGGCCACCCCCGGCGCGCCAGCCGCTCCACAGCTCGGTAAGCCGACGCTGTCCTCTCCACAGCCCATTCCGTTAGCTGGGCGTAGCGCGGCTCAAGCAGTGAAGCTGACGCCATGTGCTCGCAAGAACACGCACTCCAGCGCCTCCGTCGGGCAGCGATCTGCGGAGCGTTCACCGTGCGGATGGCCCGGGATGCCGGCTACTCACGAGCTGCCATCAGGCACCGCCAGGAGTGTGGATACTGGCAGCCCGTTGTCGGCAAGGCCTACTGCGACCCACGCTGGGCGGCTCGATTCCCGGCGTTGCAGACCCGGGCGGCTGCGGCCACGCTCACGTGGCCAGGGGTGGTGCTCTGCCTGCGGACGGCGGCTCTGCTCCACGGCTTTCGAGCTCCCGACGACGGTCAGGCGCATGTGATCACCGAAGGTTCACGGAGAACCACTGGTGGCGTCGTGCCTCATCGCATGGGTATCAGCCCGGGTGAGGTCACGCATCGGGGCCCACTTGCGGTGACCACGCGGGCGCGTACAGCACTCGATTGCCTGATGGACTTTCCACGTTCGGATGCGGAGAGCCTGATGATCTGGGTCCGGACGCGAGAGGTTCTGACAGCTACTGATCTGGAGGAAGCGATTGCCGCACGCCAAGGACATCGAGGCGTCAGTCAACTCCGCTCCTTGACAGCCCTGACTGCTGACGGTGCGCTGAGCGAACTGGAGCACAGGCTGCACCAGCTGCTACGGGAAGCCGGCATCACCGGCTGGATCGCGAATGCGCCCGTGCGCGTCGGCGGCCGCATCATTGCGCGCGCCGATGTGCTCTTCCCTGCGGCCAATGTCATTCTCGAAGCTGATGGCAGGGAGTATCACCAGGACTTCGAAGCCGATCGGCGACGGTTGAACTCTTTGACGTTGGCCGGCTATGTCGTGCTGCGCCTGACATGGCGCCAGGTCACGGAGGATCCTCAGGTCGTGATCCAGCAAGTCCGCGAGGCCTTGGCTAGTTGAATCGACTCAGGGTGAGGAAATGGCTGCTTGGAGCAACCAATTCCTCACCCTCAGTCTCGGCGTGGCCGGCGCTGCGCACCGGTCCCGGGCCGCTCCCGCTCTCAGGCGCCGGCGGTGGTCATGGGGCGGCCGGTCTCCAGCAGCGTCTTGATGCTGGCGAGTTCCCACGGCCAGCCGCCTCCACCGTTCTCGACGTCGCCGTTGCCGGCCACATCCTTCGCGGTGGCGGGGGAGTCAGGCAGTTCGTGAGTGAGAACTAGCCGGGTCAGGCCACTGGGGCTGGCGAAGATCTCAAAGGTCAGGCGCGAGGCGGGCTCGTCGTGCCAGGCAGCGCTCCAGTCGAGTACCAAACGGCTTGGCGGGGTGAACTCGATGACGGTGGCCTCGACGGCGATGTCGCCCATGCCCATCTGCTTCATCTCGGCAGTGGTGTGGTGACGCCAGGTGCCCCCGGCGCGCGGCTCGATCTCGAGGTCGCCGCCGTAGCCGTACTTGTTGCTGTACTCCGAACTGGTCAGGGCTTCCCACACCTTCTCGGCCGGGGCATCGATGTAGATCGCGTGGATCTGGGTGGTCTCAGTCATGGTCTTCTTCCGCTCGTCGTTTGATCTCGGTGAGTGCGCGCACGTGTGGCGCGGTGTACTTGCTGATCCAGCGGTCGTGGATCAGCCGGATCGGGATGGGGTTCAGGTAGTGCTGCCGCTCCCGGCCCGACTTCTTGGTGATGACGAGATCCGCGTCCTCCAGCAGCTTGAGGTGTTTGGACACCCCGAAACGCGACATCTCCGTGTGTTCGTTGACCACGCGCTCCAGCTCACCGAGTGAGCGGCCGTCGCGAGTGAACAGCGCATCCAGCAAGAGGCGCCGGGTGGGGTCCGCGAGGGCCTTGAAGACGAGTTCATCGGGCACGACACGAAAATAGGTGACTAATTGGTCACGTGTCAAGGTCGGCGGCATGGGCGATCGGCGTCCGTGTCGGTTGCCGCAGGTAGCGTGGCTGCCATGACTGCACACAGCACATCGCACGACTCTCTGTCCCCTGTACGCGCGGACGGCCGCCGTTCCGACGAACTCCGTGAGGTGCGCATCGCGCGCGGCTGGCTCGACGCTGCGGAGGGCAGCGTGCTGGTGGAGTTCGGGCGTACTCGGGTGCTCTGCGCGGCCTCCTTCACCGAGGGCGTGCCGCGCTGGCGCAGCGGATCCGGGCAGGGCTGGGTGACCGCCGAGTATGCGATGCTCCCGCGCGCGACCAACTCCCGCTCCCAGCGCGAATCGATCAAGGGCCGAGTGGGTGGACGTACCCACGAGATCTCGCGCCTCATCGGTCGCTCCTTGCGCGCCATCATCGACGTCGATGCGCTCGGCGAGAACACCATCGTGCTCGACTGCGACGTTCTCCAAGCCGACGGCGGCACCCGCACCGCGGCCATCACCGGCGCTTACGTGGCGCTGGCTGATGCTGTGGCGTGGGGCGTAGAACAGGGCCACATCAAACCTCGTGCGGGCAAGCCGGTGCTCACCGACTCGGTGGCAGCCATCTCCGTAGGGATCGTGGATGGAAAGCCAGTCCTCGACCTGCCATACGTCGAGGACGTCGCCGCGGAAACGGACATGAACGTCGTGGTGACCGGCGCAGGAGACTTCGTGGAGGTGCAGGGCACGGCTGAGGGCGCGCCCTTCGACCGCGCGGAGCTCGACGCGTTACTGGATCTGGCCGTCTCCGGCACCGCTCAGCTGCGTGAGATCCAAGCCGAGGCGCTCGGCAAGCCGCTGGAACGGCGCGCATGACGGCGTCCGGTACGGGGCAGGCCTCGGCTCAAGCGCCGGGCGCCCGGCTTGTGCTCGCCACGCACAACGAGAAGAAGATCGATGAGCTGCGCGCGATTCTCACGCCGCTGTTGCCGGACCTCTCCGCCGAGGTGGTGGTGGGTGCCCGCGCGTTCGGCGTGCCCGAGCCGGTCGAGGACGGTGTCACCTTCGCGGCAAACGCCCTGATCAAGGCGCGGGCGCTCGCCGCCGCCACCGGTCTGCCGGCCGTGGCTGACGACTCCGGGCTCTGCGTGGATGTCCTCGGCGGATCGCCCGGGGTGTTCTCCGCCCGCTGGGCCGGACGGCACGGCGATGACCGCGCCAATCTTGAGCTGCTGTTGGCGCAGGTCGCCGACGTCCCCGAGGTGCACCGCGGCGCGCATTTCGCCTGCGCGGCTGCGCTGGTGACCCCCGCTGGCGAGGAGTTCGTGGTCGAAGGCGCGATGCCCGGTCGCTTGCTGACCGCTCCACGCGGCGCTGGAGGCTTCGGCTACGACCCCATCCTGCAGCCCGACGAGCAGCCCGCGGACGGCGAGCCACGATCGGCTGCCGAGCTGAGCCCGGAGGAGAAGAACGCCATCTCCCACCGCGGCAAGGCCTTTCGTGAGATCGCTCCGCACGTGGCGCGGGTGCTCGGGCGCTGACCGGCTCCGAGCCTTCGCTCGCCGGCGCACGCGGGGGATGAGCACAGCGGCCGGTCCGTGGACGCCACGCTCACGTGCCACGACGAGAGTCGAGCGCGCGGGCCGAGGACCGTGAGCGCCCGCTCACGCGCCACGATGAGAGCCCAGCCGCCGTGCCGTGGGTCGTGAGCGCCCGGTCACGCGCCACGGTGGGGTGACGGAGGCGCGGCGACGAACCTTCCCGTACGCCTCCTGACTGCCTCATCCTTCCCGCACCCCTCGCGACTAGCCTCGCCGGGCCGCTTCTCCCGGCCGCTTCTCCCGGCCGCTTCCTGCACGCCTCGCGACCATCCCGTCCCCACCGCCTCTTGCAGTTTTGCGTAAAACGCCCTTCGCTAGCTCTCGATGGCGAAAGGGGCCCAAAGATGAGTCCGAAACCGATGGCTCGGAGAGCGACCCAGGCAGACGTTGCCCGGCTCGCGCAAGTCAGCCAGACCACGGTGTCGATGGTGCTGACCGGTACCGGCGCTGCTCAGCGCCGGGTCAGCGGTGCGGTCCGCGAGCGAGTGCTGCGGGCGATCGAGGAGACCGGTTACGCCGCCAATCCCGTCGCGCAACGGCTGGCCGGCGGCCGCACGTCGATCATCGGCGTCTACACCTACGAGGCTGTGTTCCCGGTGGTCGCCGGGGACTTCTACCACCCGTTCCTCGAAGGCGTCGAACAGGCCGCTGAGGACGCCGGCGTCGATCTCCTCATGTTCACCTCGCTGGCCTCGAAGGCAGGGCGCGGCCTCACCGCTTCCGGTGGTGTCGGCAGGCTCCGCGTGGCCGACGGTTGCATCCTGGTGGGCCGGCACAGCTATCCCGAGGACCTCGCCGACCTCTTGCGCCGTGACTTTCCCTTCGTCTTCATCGGACGGCGCGAGTCGGCAGCCGGCGTGGTCCCCTATGCGGGCGCAGGCTACGCCGCAGCCACCCAGGAAGCGGTCGATCAGCTCATCGCCCTGGGGCATCGGAGGATCGCCGCGCTCATCGAGAGCACCGAACACGAGTCGATGCGCGACCGGCTCGAGGGCTACCGCACCGCGGTGTCACGCGCCGGCCTGGAGGCCATCAGTTTCGAGGACCCGGACCCGAACTCCACTGAGCTGATCGACGCCCTCGAGGCGGCAGGGATCACCGCTGCCGTCGCCGCCCCCGACCTCGCAGCGCCACTACGCCGCGCCGCTCTGGAACGGGAATGGTCCATCCCCGGTGACCTGTCCATCGTGCGACTGGGCGACCCCGAGCGCCCGGAGCAGATCGACGGCATCGATTGGACTGGCTTCCTCACACCGCGCCGGGAGATGGGCGCTGAGGCGTTGCGGTTGCTGCTCCGGCAACTGGCCGACTCGCCGGAGTCACTGACGCAGGACGATCTCCAACTCCACCTCCCGTGCATCCCCCATCAGGGCGCGACCGTCGCGCCACCCGGCCGATCTACTCCGGCCCGCGAGACTCGGTCGGCAACGGCCAGGAAGAAGGCACAACGTGCATGACAGGCACACAGACGTCCTCGTCGTCGGCGGAGGCCTCGGCGGCGTCGCTGCAGCGCTTGGCGCGGCTCGGCACGGCGCGCGGGTGATCCTCACCGAGGAGTTCGCCTGGCTCGGCGGGCAGCTCACCAGCCAGGCGGTTCCGCCCGATGAGCACCCGTGGATCGAGGACTTCGGTTGCACGGCTAGCTATCGGCGACTGCGTGACGGCATCCGCGACCACTACCGGCGGGCCTACCCGCTGATCCCGTCGGCCCAGGCCAAAGCCGATCTGAACCCCGGGGCAGGCTGGGTCTCCAAGCTGTGCGCCGAACCGCGGGCGGGGCTGGCCGTGATCGAGGAGATGCTCGCGCCCTACCGCTCCAGCGGCCGTATCCGCGTGCTGCAACCCGTGCGCCCGGTCAGCGCCGAGACCGACGGCGATCGCGTCACTGCCGTCACCCTGGAGAGCGCCACGGGCGGGGAGCGCACGCGCATCGCCGCCCGCTATGTCATCGACGCGACCGAGACCGGTGATCTCCTGCCCCTGACGGGCGCCGACTACGTCACCGGCTTCGAGTCCCGGGCCGAGACCGGCGAACCGAGCGCGCCGGAGCAGGCGCAGCCGGAGAACATCCAGGCGGTCAGCGTGTGCTTCGCCGTGGAGCACCTCCCCGGCGATCACGTCATCGACAAGCCTGAGCGCTACGAGCACTGGCGTGCGGTGGCCCCTGATTTCTGGAGCGGGCCGCTGATCAGCTGGATCGCGCCCAATCCGCGCACGTTGGAGCATGTCGAGCGCGCCTTCACCCCCAACCCGGGCGATGATCCGCTGGCCGTCGACGCCGATCAGTCCAAGGGCGGGGGCGACATGAACCTGTGGACCTTCCGCCGCATCCTCGCCAAGGACCAGTTCGAGCCGGGTGCGTTCGACAGTGACATCTGCCTGGTCAACTGGCCGATGATCGACTACTTCGAAGGGCCTGTGATCGACGTCCCGGACCAGGTGCGCCAGGAGCGGCTGGCGGACGCCAAGCAGTTGAGCTTCTCCATGCTGTATTGGATGCAGACCGAGGCACCACGCCCGGATGGAGGCACCGGATGGCCTGGGCTCCGCTTGGTGCCGGAGGTCATGGGAACCACCGACGGTCTCGCGATGGCTCCGTACCACCGCGAGGGTCGCCGCATCCGAGCCTTGGAGACGATTCGCGAACAGGACGTCTCGCTCGAGCAGCGCGGTGCCGGCGGCGCCCGGAGCTATCCCGACTCGGTCGGGATCGGCATGTACCGCATCGATCTGCACCCCTCGACCGGAGGCGATACCTACATCGACGTGGGAGCGGAGCCTTTCGAGATTCCGCTGGGCGCACTCATTCCTCGGTCGCACACCAACCTTCTCGCTGGTGCCAAGAACATCGGCACCACGCACATCACCAACGGCTGCTATCGCCTCCACCCCGTGGAGTGGAACATCGGCGAGGTCGCCGGAGTCCTGGCTGCCTCGTGCCTGCGTGATGGCACGACGCCCCATCAGGTTCACGGCGACACCACGCTCGTCCATGGCCTGCAGTCCCGCTTGATTGCCGACGGAGTCGAACTGCGCTGGCCCGATGGCGTCTTCGGCTACTGACTTCAGTTCTGCGCCCACGGGCGCGCGAAAATCCAAGGAGAGCATCATGGTTCAACGTCGATCCATCACCACCGCACTGACCGCCAGCTTCGCCACTGTCGCCCTCGCCGCCTGCAACGGCTCGGGCACGGACGTGAGCGAGCCCGACCCCGACGAGCCGATCGACCTGCGCATGACCGTCTGGACTGCGGACGAGTCCCAGTTGGCGCTATTCGACGACATCGCAGACGCCTACATCGCCGAGAACCCGGATCTGGTCTCCTCGGTCACCTTCGAGTCCCTGCCCTTCGACGACTACACCACCTCGTTGACCACCCAGCTGGCCGGTGGGAACACTCCGGACCTGGCGTGGATCTTCGAGTCCACGGCGCCGGAGTTCGTCGGCTCCGGGGCCTTGGCCGATCTCCGCCCAGCCCTGGAGGAGAGCGAGGGCTACGAGTACGAGGATCTGCTGCCTGCCGCGCTGGAGTTGTGGTCGCAGGACGACGGGTTGTACGCCTACCCCTTCTCGAACTCGCCCTTCGCGGTGTTCGTGAACACCGATCGCATCGACGAGGCCGGCCTGCCGGACCCACAGCAGCTCCTCGCCGACGGCGAGTGGACCTTCGACGCCATGCGTGAGCTCTCCGCCGAAAGCGCTGACGAGATCGGCGGGCATGGCATGGAGGTGCGGGACTTCAACTACTCCATCTGGGAGAACCTCGCCATGGTCTGGGGCGGCTGGGACGCCGAGGCCTGGACCGCCGACGGGACGGAGTGCGGCTTCACGCAGCCCGAGATGGTCGAGGCGATGAGCTGGCTGCACGAGGCGATCTTCGTGGACGGCGCGTTGCCCGGCCCCGGGTCCACCCCGGACTTCTTCGGTGGTGACATGACGTTCTCCATCACCCAGATCTCGCGGGCCTCAGCGCTCGACGGCAGCTTCGAGTGGGATCTGATTCCTCTGCCGGCGGGCCCGGCAGGTCAGCAGAACGTCATCGGTCAGGCCGGGCTCGGCGTCCTGCAGAACGGCCAGGATCCAGCCGTGGCTGCCGATTTCCTCGCCTACTTCACCAATCCTGAGAACGCGGAGGCGTTGGCCGCCTACTTCCCGCCGCCGCGCGAGTCCCTGCTGGACGCTGCTGTGCTCGCCGAGGGCAACCCGATGCTCAGCCAGGAGCAGCTGGAGGCCGTGGTGGTCGGTGGGATCGACGGCGCGATCACCAAGCCGGCTCACGCCAACTTCGCCCAGTTGCAGAGCACGATCCGCGGCGAGCTCGACTCGCTGTGGACGGCGCAAGCGGACGTGGACGTCGTCCTCGCGGATGTGTGCGAAGCCGCCCAGCCCCTGCTCGAGGACTGACCGTAGGAGGAGGAAGCGCTCATGACAGCCACCGCTGAGGTGCGCGGCCGTAGCCGCCCCAGATCGTCGTGGCGACGCCGTGACGCCGCGACCGGCTATCTCTTCGTGGCTCCGGCCGTGCTGGGATCCGTCGCCTTCGTCATGGTGCCGCTGATCGCCGTCGTGTGGTTCAGCCTCCACGAGTGGAACGTGCTGGCGGCGACCTTCACCTTCGAGGGCGCGGCGAACTATGAACGGATGCTCGCCGACCCTGCGCTGCGTCAGTCGCTGATCGCCAGCGCGTGGTTCTCCGCGGGCATCCTGGTGCTGAACATCTCGCTCGCACTGCTGCTGGCGGTGCTGCTCAATCAGAAGCTCCCCGGCACGACCTTCTTCCGGGTGGCCTTCTTCTCCCCGGTGGTGGTCTCGCTGGTGGCGTGGACGATCGTGTGGGGCTTCCTCCTCCAATCCGACGGAGGAATCAACGCGCTGCTCGCCTCCATCGGTATCGACGGGCCGAACTGGCTGCGCGGTTCCACTACGGCGATGGTCTCCATCGTGGTCGTGCAGGTCTTCAAGAACGTCGGGCTGAACATGGTGCTCTTCCTCGCCGCGCTGCAGGGTGTCCCGGAGGAGATCCAGGAAGCCGCCACGCTCGACGGCGCGGGAGCCTGGCGGCGCTTCCGCACGATCACCGTGCCGATGATCAGCCCCACCATCCTGCTCGTCTCGATCCTCACGGTGGTCGGCTCCCTGGAGACCTTCGCGCTGATCGACGTCATGACGCAGGGCGGGCCAGGGAACTCGACCACGGTGCTCGTCTACTACCTGTACCGCCAGGCCTTCCAGTTCAACGAGTTCGGCTACGCCAGTGCCATTGCCGTGCTGCTCTTCCTCATCGTGCTGGTGCTGACCCTGCTGCAATGGCAGACGCGAAAGAGGTGGGTCCACCATGAGAACTGACCAGCTCGGCGCCCCCACCCGCGACGGCCGCAAGTCCGCGGCCATCGACCCGCGGCGCCCGGTCCCGGCTCATGGCCGCGTGGGCCGCGCCAGACGGCAGCGTCGCACCCGCTGGATGCTGGTGGGGCTGCTCAGCCTGCTGTCCGTCCCGTTCCTGTTCCCCACGTGGTGGATGGCCACCTCGAGCCTGAAGACGACCAGTGAGATCCTGCGCGTGCCCCCCACGCTCTGGCCGTCCGACCCCTCGCTCGCCCCGTATCGGGCGGTCTTCGACCTGCAGCCCTTCGCGATCCAGTACTGGAACTCGCTGTACATCGCCGCGCTGTCCACCATCGGCACGATCCTGGTCGCCTCCCTGGCGGGTTACGCCTTCGCGCGCATCCAGTTCCGGGGCAACAACCTGCTCTTCGTGGTGGTCCTTGCCGGCCTCTTGGTGCCCTCGGAGGTGACGATCGTCCCCTTGTTCCGGGCGGTGAACTCCCTGGGGCTCATTGACACCCATTGGCCCCTGATCGTCATTCCGATCTTCGGCGCTCCCAGCGTGCTCGGCACCTTCATCATGCGGCAGTTCTTCATCTCCCTACCGCTGGAGCTGGAGGAGGCCGGGCGAATGGATGGCCTCAGCCGGTGGGGCATCTTCTGGCGGATCGCCTTCCCCCTGGCTCGTCCGGCCATCGCGGCGGTGGCGATCTTTACCTTCATGAAGTCCTGGAACATGTACCTCGAGCCGATCGTGTATCTCTCCAGCCGGGAGAACTTCACGCTGCCGCAGGCCCTGACCCAGTACGTAGACGCCTACGGTGGCCCGATCTGGAACGTGCAGCTCGCCGCGACCACGCTCACGGTGATCCCCGTGCTCGTCGTCTTCCTCATTGCCCAGCGGCAGTTCATCCAGGGCCTGGCTCAGACCGGCCTCAAAGGCTGACCACACCACGCGCTGGCGCAGGCCGCCGGCACGTATCCGGCACCGGCGCGCACTCAGACGCCTGCTGGTGGACACCCTGCTCGCAACGAGGCGAGCAGAGAGATGGAGGAGAATGTCATGCGCACCTCGAGCACCACGAGACGGTCCAGGACGGGGCCACCGAGCATCATGGTCGCGGCCGGCGCTGCCCTGATCCTGGGAGTTGCCGGCCCGGCGGCCGGCGCTCCGGAGGGCGGGGAGGGTGGGCCCAGCGAGAGTGACTTGCCCGTCTTCGAGTTCGCCGGGATCCTCACTGATTATGACGAGCTCGAGTACAACCCGAACGACGAGTTCATCTTTCCCAGTGTGTTCCATGCCGGCGAGCACCTCGACGATCCGCTCGGGGAGTGGTACCTCTACTACGCCCCCCACGATCCTCCTGGCGGCATCGCGATGATGTATGCGGATTCTCTTGATGGTCCGTGGGTGGAACACCCGGGGAGCCCGCTGATCGAGAACGAGTGGCCGCCGCATTACGACTGGGTGAGTCACGTCTCCACCGCCGAGGCCTTCTGGCATCCGGAGGAGGAGCAGATGATCATGTACTTCCACGGCGAGAACTCCGAGACGCGGTATGCACTCTCGGATGACGGGGTGACGTTCGAGTACGGCGGTATCGCGGTCGACAACAGCGACGGACCGCCCGGGACCACCGAGTCCTCCTACGCCCGGGTGTTCGAGCATCCCGACCCCGATTCCGAGTACGACTTCGCCATGTTCTACATGTGGAACTGGCAAGACGACGTCCGGCGCATCGCCGTCGCGGAGTCGCACGATGGCCGGGAGTGGGACGTCCGGCAGGAGCCGCTGATCGTTCCGGGCTTCGCTGAGGGGCAGAACGTCTCCTCCGCGAACCTGTGGGAATGGGAGGGGCAGTTGTACGTCATCTACCACGCCTCCTCGGGCGACATTCATGCGCGCACGGTCAACGCCGCGCTGACCGAGACCGGCCCGGCCTGGACACTCCACAGCTCCAGCGGCGTCGAGCCCGATGTGGGCCGGGTTGCGGCACCGGAGATTGTCACCCATGACGGCCAGACCTATCTCTTCTATGAGGGCGGCCACCGCCTCGGTGCCACCATCGCCTACGCCAGACACAATCCCGACGCCGAACGCCCACCGGCGCCTGCGCCCGATCCCGACCCGCTGCGGCAGATGTGCTCGGGGGGCAGCTCCGATGAGTTCGACGGTCCGAGCCTCAATGAGCAGCGATGGACGATGGTGCGTGAGGACATCGACCGCCACGAACTGGCCGGCGGTGAGCTGGTGATCCCCACCTACGACAGCGGCGTGAGCGGGGCGGCTTTCCCGCTGCAGGAGCTGCCTGGAAGCGGATGGGAAGTGACGACGGAGCTCACGGTCGAGGTGTCCGAACCCTTCCAGCAGGCCGGTCTTCTCGTCTACGAAAGCGACACAGACTACGTCAAACTCATCCTGGGGCAGGGGTCGAACGGCCCCCGCCTGGAGTACATCTGGCGCCAGAACGGGAGTGATCGCCACAGCGCCCAGGACACTCGCGCGGTGCCGTCCGACCTCGACGAGACCTTCTGGTTGCGGCTGAGCAGCGACGGCGCGGAGATGACTGCCACGATCTCGCCCGATGGTGAGGTGTTCTGGCCGCTGGGCCGCCCGGTGGACTTGGGGCAGATCGATCCGGTGGGCGTCGGGCCCTTCGCCATGCGGGGCGCGACCGCTGCCCCGGAGATCGACGCTCGATTCTCGTGGTTCCGGTGGGCACCCACCGAGGCCGAACGCGAGGCGTGTGCCGGTGACACCGAGCCGCCGCCGGGGGAGGAGCCGACCGAGCCGCCGCCGGGGGAGGAGCCGACCGAGCCGCCGCCGGGGGAGGAGCCGACCGAGCCGCCGCCGGGGGAGGAGCCGACCGAGCCGCCGCCGGGGGAGGAGCCGACCGAGCCGCCGCCGGGCGAGCAGCCCACTGATCCGGCTCCAGGCGAAGAGCCCACCGGCACGCCCTCAGGTCAGGCACCCGTCGCGGACTCCGAGGGCGGGACTGCAGGTCCTTCAACCCACCCGGCCGGCACCGGCTCCGAGGAACTCGCTCACACCGGGGCCGCCGGCGCGGGCCTCCTCGCCCTGATGGGCGCCGGGCTGGTGCTCGCCGGCCTGGCCCTGCGCCGTCGGGCCATCGGGTAACGGGCTCCCACACGGGGCGGGACCCAGGCCGAGACGCGCCGGGTCCCGCCCCGTGGTCTACCTCCGCTCAGGACCGCCGTGCACGCCCGATGAACATCAGCACGAGTCGCCAGCCGATCAGAAGTGCGCCGAGGACCACGGCGGTGACCACGGGAAACGCGCCGGAGAGGTCCCCGCCGGCCACACCCTCAGGCAGGACGCCGCGCAGCAGCAGTCCGATCGCGGTGGTGGACAGCCACACGATGACGCCGGTGGGCCACACCAGGAGTGGCAGAGATCGGACGGCGGGAACCATCCAAGCGATGGTCAGGCCGGCGATGAAGGGCCAGAGCACGAGCGGGAAATGCGTGAGGTCGGTGCCGTGATTGATCATCCCGACCACGGTGAAGACGATGACCGCGGCGAGATCCACGCCGAGCCAGCGCAGCGGTCGGCGCGATCCCGGCAGTGGCTGCTGGGTGCCTTCGGTATCCGTCATGATTTCCCCATCGAGGCCAGGGCCTGCTTGAGCAGAGCGGCGTGACCGTCGGAGAGGTCGGCCAGGATCTCGGGCAGGACCGCCTCGGTCGGGGTGAGCCAGGTGGTCTCCAGGGTGTCGTTGCGCGGCTGGCAGTCACCCGAGACCGGGACGATGTAGCCGAGGGAGACGGCGTGCTGGCGTTCGTCGTGAAAGCGCACGCCCGGGGTGGGGAAGTACTCACCGATCGCGAAGGGCGTCAGTGAGGCCGGCAGCTGGGGCAGGGCCATGGGGCCGAGGTCCTTCTCCAGATGGCGGGCCAGCGCCTCGCGAATGGACTCGTGGAAGAGCACCCGACCGGACACCAAGGCCCGCGTGATGTGGCCATCGGCATTGGCGCGCATCAGCAGGCCGATGGCGGTCAGCTCACCGTTCTCGTCGAGCTGAACCGGCAGCGCATCGATGTACAGGATCGGCACCTTGCGGCGCACGAAGTCCAGGTCCTCAGGGGAGAGCCACGGCCCCGCGTCGTCGGCTGCAATCTCGCTCATCCCTCGTTTCTATCGCAGCGGGCTCTCGCATGCGAGGCGGCTGGCCGCAGGGGCGCCGGTCGGGTGTGGGAACCTGACCGGAAGGCCCGGCAATCTGGAGGTGGAGCGATGCGGCGTATCACGCGGCCCAATGCGCAATTCCAAGTGTGGGAGGCGCTGTTGCACAACCGGAACAAGCGGCAGCGAGCCGGCGAGTTCGTGGTCCAGGGGGTGCGCCCGATCAACCTCGCCCTCGAGTACGGCTGGCAGGTGCGCGCCGTGGTCTACGACGCGGAGCGGACGCTCTCGCGGTGGGCGCTCGGCGTCCTCGAACGCGTGCCCACCGGTCACGTCGCCATGGCTCCTGAACTCCTGGCGCAGCTCAGCGGCAAGGATGAGGAGGTACCCGAACTGGTGATCGTGGTCGGGCTCCCCGAGGACGACTTCGCCCGCATCACCGTCACCGAGGAGCGGCCCTTCCTGGGCGTGGTCTTCGATCGCCCCACGACGCCGGGCAACGTCGGCACCATCGCCCGCTCGGTGGACGCCTTCGGTGGCGGGGCCCTGATCATCACCGGCCACAGCGCCGACCCCTATGACCCGCGCTCAGTGCGAGCATCCACCGGTTCACTCTTCGCCGTGCCGGTGGTGCGGGCAGCCTCGCACCAGGTGGTCATCGAGTGGGTGGACGGCCTGCGCGCCGCCGGCTCGCCCCTGCGTGTGGTCGGTACCGATGAGCAAGGTAGCGCAGTCATCGCCGAGGCCGACCTGACGGGGCCGACCCTGCTGGTGATCGGCAACGAGACCCATGGTGTGAGTTCCGGCTGGCGTGAGGCCTGCGACGTGATGGTGCGTATCCCCATCGGCGGCGCCGCCAGCTCGCTGAATGCCGCCAGCGCTGCCACAGTGGCCCTGTACGAAGCCGCACGACAGCGAGGTTGAGATGGACGAACAGACACACGAGCGGGTCCGCGAACTGATCGCGGCCATCCCCGAGGGCCGCGTGGCCACCTACGGCGATATCGCCAATGCCGCGGGCCTTTCCACGCCGCGGATCGTCGGCCGGATCCTACGTGAGGACGGCTCAGACCTGCCCTGGCACCGGGTGCTGGGGGCGCAGGGGAAGCCGTCGCCCGAGTTGTCCAGCACGCAGCTCGCGCTGCTTCGCGCCGAAGGGGTCGAGACCGGCGAAGGTTGGGTCGACATCGAGCGCTACCGCTGGCAACCGTAGGTCACTGCCGCGAGTGCGGCACCGAGGCCCGCTTCGGTCGAGGTCACAGGGTGGTGCGCGAGGCGGGACTTGAACCCGCACGTCCGAGGACACCAGGACCTAAACCTGGCGCGTCTGCCAATTCCGCCACTCGCGCTCGGCGCACAGCTTAGCCGCCGTGCCCCGTCCTGCCGGTCAGTCGAGCCCGAGCGCCTTGCGCAACCGGGCCACGTGGCCGGTTGCCTTGACGTTGTACTGGGCGAGCGTGACCGTGCCGTCCACCCCGACCACCACGGTGGAACGGATGACGCCCACGTAGGTCTTGCCGTAATTCACCTTCTCACCCCAGGCTCCATATGCCTCCAGCACCTCGTGCTCGGGGTCCGAGGCAAGGGGGAAGGGGAGTGACTCGGCATCGGCGAAGGTCTCGAGCTTGTCCACCTCGTCGGGCGAGATCCCCACGACGGCGTACCCGGCTGCGGTCAGCGAGGCGAGCGAATCACGGAAGTCACAGGCCTGAGTGGTGCAACCGGGCGTGGAGGCGGCGGGGTAGAAGTACACGATCACGCCCTGCTCCGCCTCAGCGCGCAGGGCATCTAGCGAGATCTGCTGGCCGCCGGCGCCACTGAGCGAGAAGTCGGGAGCGGCGTCACCGGGATTCAGTCGAGTCATGCCCTGATTCTTCCAGAAGGAAATCCTCCGAGGTGTCCGCACGCAAGGATCGCGATCCGCGCGGGAGCGCCGTCTCGCGCCACGCGGAGTAGGTGGCCTGTGCTTCGACGAAGACGTCCGCATCGAGGAAGGCCACCGTGCGGTGCCCGCCAATCAGCGGCTGCCCGTCGATACCCCAGCTCACGATCTCTCCGGAGAGCAGGGTGGGCGCGGGCGCGGTCGCAGCATGGGTAGCGTGCCGGGCTAGCCGCCGGGCCACCCAGGTGGCCGTGGAATCGAGCCACCAGGATTCGGGCTGCAGGCTCCAGGCCGGGGCTCCGGGTAAGCGGAAGGTGGACTCGGGGTCCCGGAACTCACCGTCGCGGCTTCCGATGCTGTGAGGATCCGGGACGTGCAGATACAGCGGTCCGACGGTCTGCATCAGCAGCACGATCTGACCGATCGAGCGCAATGGCGGGGACGACGCAGGCGTGGCAGCCGAATTCATGGACACTCCAGAACATCTGGCACCGGTGAGTGCCGCAGAAGGGTTTCGCCGAGAGGCGAAATCTGGGTGCCGCCGAGGGCTGGAGCGACTGGATGGCGCATCGGGTCCGGGATGGCCAAAGAGCAACTTAACCGCCAGAGCGAGCGTGGCGCAAATAGTGCCCAGGCGATCCCGCCGCCCACCAGGGGAGGGAGGGACTAGAGCCGCAGTCCCATCGAGACGATGGCGTCTGCGAGGTCGCGGACCTTGAGGTTGTGCCGCCGGGCGTGGTTGCGGATCATCTCGAAGGCCTGCGCCACCGCTACACCGCAGTGCTCGGCGATGATCCCCTTGGCCTGTTCGATCACCACCCGCGAGTCCAGTGCGAGCGACAGCTGCTTGTTGAGTTCGGTGTGCTGGCGGTTGGTGGAAGCATTGATGAGGTAAGCGGTCGCCATGTCCGCCAGCACCGAGGCAGCCGCGATGTCGCTCTCGGGCCATCCGCGCCGCTCGGCATACAGGGTCAGCGTGCCGAAGGCCTCGTCTTCGAGCGCCAGGGGAAGGACCGCGATCGACGTCGTCCCGGTGCCCAAGGCTGCGGCAACGTACTCGGGCCAGCGCTCGCGCTCTGCCGCCAGGTCACTGATCTCGCGTGTCGTCCCGGTGTGGAAGGCCTCCACCGCCGGCCCCACCTGATGCTCTTCCTGGAACAGTTCGAGCGGCTTGAGGTGGGGCGGGATCGCCGTGACCATCTGGAGCTTGTTGTTCTCGTACAGGGAGACACCGGCTCCACGGATCTGCAGCACCTCGGCCACACGGAGCGCGAGATCATTGAGCGCAGCGTCAGGATCGTACGGCTGGACGAGCGTGCGCACGAAGTCTGAGAGCGTCTGGACGAAGAGCCGGTCGTCGTACACGAAACACCTTGTCTACCGCGGTCAACTCCCGCGACCACCAGCTAGCGCGCGCGAGAGACCCCCCGAGGGAGGAGGTGCCACGAGCGTAGTCGTGCTCCCGCGCGCCTGGGTGCAGTATTGCGTCACATCTCAGCCGCGGTCCGCGTCGCGCTGGGCTGCTGCGCTGGTCAACGCAGATCGACGCTCAGGGAATCGTCGCCGACCTCCGTGCACGTGACGGAGATCCCGCCGACCTCCAGCGTCTCGCCCTCCGTGCACTCCCCGGCCGCGCCGTCGATCGTGAAACTCGCGGTGGTCCCGTCCGCCCGCACGAGGGTCACCTCGGTCTCGTTCGTGCCCACCTCGGTGCTTGCGCCAGAACCGCTGAGATTGACGGTGCACTCGTTGTTATTGCAGGTGTACGTCGTGGTCTGGCAGGCGGCCAGGCCGAGGCTGGCCAGCGCAAGGCCGGCAGCGAGGGCGGACAGACGCTTGATGGTGTTCTTCCCCTGGGTCATGGCCACGATGGTGCCACAAGCCTCAGTGATGACCGGCAACGATCTCCACGAACATCCGGTGCAGCCGGTAGTCACCGGTGATCTCCGGGTGGAAGGAAGTCGCGAGCACCTCGCCCTGGCGCACGGCTACGATCCTCCCGGCGGCTTCCCCGCTCGGCACGCGGGCGAGGACCTGCACCCCGTCACCGGTCTCCTCCACCCACGGAGCCCGGATGAAGACGGCGTGCACGGGGCGCTGCGGGGCGTCGGGAGTCCCGTCGACCACCAGATCGGTCTCGAAGGAGTTCACCTGGCGCCCGAAGGCGTTGCGGCGAACGGTGACGTCGAGCCCGCCGAGGGTGCGTTGCCCCTCGATTCCGTCGATGAGCCGATCCGCGAGCAGGATCATTCCCGCGCAGGATCCGTAGGTGGGCAGACCGCCGGCGATCGCGGCCCTCAGCGGTTCGAACAGCTCGAAGGCGCGGAGCAGCTTGTCGATGGTGGTGGACTCACCGCCCGGCAGGACGATCCCGTCGAGGCCGGCGAGTTCGCGTTCCCGGCGCACTGCGACAGCGTGAGCCCCCGAGGCCTCAAGTGCATGGATGTGCTCGCGGACGTCACCCTGCAGGGCCATGACGCCGATGACGGGCAGACGGCCGGTCATGATTGACAGCGGCGCACGCGGCTCAGCGGGGTCGTCACCAGCCGCGCTCAGCCAGGCGGTGCGGCTCGGCGACGTCTTCGACGTTGATCCCCACCATGGCCTCGCCCAACCCACGAGAGACCGTGGCGAGCACGTCGGGGTCGTCGTAGAAGGTGGTGGCCTTGACGATGGCCTCCGCCCGCTGGGCCGGGTTGCCGGACTTGAAGATGCCCGAGCCGACGAAGACGCCCTCGGCGCCCAGCTGCATCATCATGGCGGCATCGGCAGGCGTGGCGATCCCGCCGGCGGTGAAGAGCACCACGGGGAGCCTGCCGGTGCTGGCGACCTCCTTCACCAGCTCGTAGGGTGCCTGGAGTTCCTTGGCGGCCACGTAGAGCTCGTCCTCGGGAAGTGCGGTCAGGGCGCGGATCTGCTGGCGGATCGAGCGCATGTGGGTGGTGGCGTTGGAGACGTCGCCAGTACCCGCCTCGCCCTTGGAGCGGATCATGGCGGCGCCCTCGGTGATCCGGCGCAGGGCCTCGCCCAAGTTGGTGGCGCCGCACACGAAGGGCACGGTGAACTGCCACTTGTCGATGTGGTGGGTGTAGTCGGCCGGAGTGAGCACCTCGGACTCGTCGACGTAGTCCACGCCGAGGGACTGGAGCACCTGGGCCTCCACGAAGTGACCGATGCGCGCCTTCGCCATCACCGGGATGGAGACCTCAGCGATGATGCCCTCGATCAGATCGGGGTCGCTCATCCGGGCCACGCCGCCCTGGGCGCGGATGTCGGCGGGCACGCGTTCCAAGGCCATCACGGCGACGGCGCCGGCGTCCTCAGCGATCCGGGCCTGCTCGGCGGTCACGACGTCCATGATCACGCCGCCCTTGAGCATCTCCGCCATGCCCCGCTTGACCTTCGCGGTGCCGATCACGTTCTCGGGGCTCGCGCTGCTGTCGCTGCTCACGTGTGTCCTTCGCGTTGCGGTGGCCGCCCACTGGGGCGGTGTGGCCTTGGGGTGGAGTCTCTCGGATGCTCAGGTGGCCGCCGAGGCGCCTTCCCAATTCTAGACCGCGAGCAGTTCGGCCCGGCCCCCGATGTCGCTGACGGCCATGGTCACGTAGTGTCCGCCGGGCCAGACCACCCAACGTCAGGAGTAGGAGCATGGATCAGCCGGCCGTCAGCCGCTTGAACGGGCGGGTCATCGGGATCTGCCTCGCGGCAGCCATGGGTGGATTCCTCTTCGGTTTCGACACCTCCGTGATCAACGGGGCCGTGGACGCCCTCTCGGAGGACTTCAACCTCGGCGCGGGCCTGCAGGGCTTCGCAGTGTCCTCGGCATTGCTGGGGTGCGCGGCCGGTGCCTGGTTCGCGGGCATGGTGGCCAACAAGCTCGGCCGGGTGCCCACCATGCTCATCGCGGCGGCGCTCTTTTTCGCCTCGGCGCTCGGATCGGGTCTGGCCTTCGGCGTCACCGACCTGATCTTTTGGCGCGTGCTCGGCGGCCTCGGTGTCGGGGCCGCCTCGGTGATCGCGCCGGCTTACATCGCCGAGGTCTCACCGGCGCGCGTTCGTGGGCGGCTCGGCTCCCTGCAGCAACTGGCCATCGTCACTGGCATCTTCACCGCCCTGCTGTCCGACGCCGTCCTGGCCGACGTTGCCGGGGGAGCGGGAGAGCAGTTGTGGTTCGGGCGCGAGGCCTGGCGATGGATGTTCATGGCCGAGGCGATTCCTGCGGCGGTCTACGGACTCTTCGCCCTCCGGCTTCCGGAGTCGCCGCGCTTCCTCGTGGCCCGGGGCAAGCTCGATCAGGCCTCCCAGGTGCTCTACGACTTCACGGGCGTGGCGAACGTGAACCTCAAGATCGAGGAGATCCGCGCCACGCTGGACCACGAGCGCGAGCAGTCCCTCGGCGATCTGCGCGGGGACAAGTTCGGCCTCAAGCCGGTGGTGTGGATCGGCATCCTGCTGTCGGTCTTTCAGCAGTTCGTGGGCATCAACGTCATCTTCTACTACTCCACCACGCTGTGGCGTTCGGTCGGCTTCGAGGAGGGTGATGCCCTGACCGTCTCGGTGATCACCTCGGTCACGAACATCGTGGTGACCGTCGTGGCGATCATCCTGGTCGACAAGATCGGCCGGCGCATCATGCTGCTGTGCGGATCGATCGGCATGGCGCTCTCGCTGGGAATGATGGCTGTCGCCTTCTCCTTCGCCACCTTGGAGACTCTGGCGGACGGCACGCAGGAAGCGCAGCTCGGCGAGCCGTGGGCCATGGTGGCCCTGGTGAGTGCGAACGTCTTCGTCGTGGCCTTCGGCGCCACCTGGGGCCCCCTGGTGTGGGTGCTGCTCGGTGAGCTCTTCCCCAACCGCATCCGGGCGGCCGCCCTCGGCGTCGCGGCGGCCGCGCAGTGGCTGTCGAACTTCGCGATCTCCACCTCCTTCCCCACCATGGCCGAGATCGGGCTGCCCTTCGCCTACGGTTTCTACGCCACCTTCGCGCTGATCTCCTTCTTCTTCGTGTACTTCGCCGTACCGGAGACCAAGGGCATGGAGCTCGAGGACATGTCGGACAGCCCGCAGGCGCGACCAGAGTCCGCGGGGGCGGCGCGGCGCACCGCATAGCGCCACGCAATGTCGCGCCGCACGACGTAGCGCCGCACCCGCGCGGGCGTGGCCCGCAGGTCAGGCCTGGGAGCCGAGCGCGGCGATGTTCTCCGGCAGGCGGTCATGCGTGCCGTACATGAAGTGGTTCTCCATGCGTTCGGAGTACCGGCTGGCCTCAGTGGTCAGGCCCACGGCCTCGGCCACCTGGCGGATGTGCACCGGCCCGGCTCCGCAGCACACGCCCAGATAGTTCACCCCGAGTGCGTAGGCCTCGGAGGCGAAGGCCTCGATCTCGTAGCGGTTGGTGTAGAGCGGGTCGAGCGCGGTGGGGAAGGTCCGGCCGTGCGGTGAGGGGACTGCGGCGCGCACGTCGGAAAGGTTGAAGAAGGTGGGTTCTTCGGCGGTGGTGCGGTAGGGCACGGGGAGCGCACCCACGTGACAGGAGACCGCCTCTCGGATCTGCTTGAGCCAGGGCATCATCGTCTCGGGTCCGCGGAAGCAGTTCAGCCCCACCACATCGGCGCCGGCCTGCTCCAGTTCCTGGCAGGTCTCCACGATCCCTGGGCCGTCGGCCATGGCGTCCATGGCCATCGGGGCCAGCGTCAACACCACGGGCAAACCCGAGGCCTTGGCCACCTCCAGAGCGGTGAGCGCCTCACCGGCGAAGTAGAACGTCTCGCCCACGATGAGGTCGGCGCCTTCTTCGAGCGCCCAGCCAACCATCTCCTCGAACATGCCGCGGATCTCGCGCTGCTTGGCCGGGTCGGCGGGATCCCAGATGTTGGTGTTGGAGATGTTCCCGGCCATGAGATCGCCAGGCCGGGTATCGGCCACCTCACGGGCGATGCGCAGGGCGGCGCGGTTGAGCGGCTCGAGGAGATCTTCCTTGCCGATCACCCGCATCTTCTCGCGGTGACCGTTGTAGGTGAAGGCCTCCACGATGTCCGAGCCGGCTCGCTGGAAGTCCACGTGGAGCGCGCGCAACGCTTCGGGGTGTTCCAGGGCTACTTCCGGCACGAACTCGCCGGCGGTGAGGTAGCCGCGCCGTTCCAGTTCGAAGAGGAAGCCCTCGGCGCAGATCATTGGGCCGGCATCAAGCCGTTCCAGGAAGGTGGGGTGGGCGGCCATGTGCCGCTCCTTTCGGTGAGTGGACATCGTGGCGAGCGCAGGGCGGTGGGCCAGAGCCCGATGCCGGCCAGACGGGTCGGGCCTGCGCTCGCGGTGCCCAGACAGTAGCGAGGTGCGGCCGCCCGTTTCCGTCGCTCCCCGGGGATGTCCACCTGGTGGTCGCCTACCCGGCCAGTTCCTCGTCGATCTGCGAGTGGGAGGGGCGGCGCCGGTCGGTGGCTCCGGGCGCACCGAAGACCTGCACGGTGCCGATCGCAGACCAGCCGAGGTACTCGTAGAGTTGCTGACCGTCACCGGTGGCCACCAGCAGCCCTTCGGAGACGTTGTGCTCGTGCGCGATGGCCAGCAGCGCCCGGGTGACGAAGGTGCCCAGGCCCTGGCGTCGATAATCCGGCGCGGTGTAGATGCGGTCGAGGATGCAGTAGTCATCGGCTACGGCCATGCGCCCTCGCGCGGCTACGTCCTCGCCGTGCGTGACCGTGAAGAGCGTCCAGCCCTCGTGATCCTCGCGGCGGACGCGGTAGCCGTGGGGAGTGATCGGGTCCTCCACGTCCTGGATCGCCATGTCGGCGATCATCAGCTTCTCCTCGTCGCTGAGCAACGCCAGGCCGCCCAAGTCCTCACCGATCGGGCTCGCGTCGGGCTCGTCGATCACGGTGAGCAGCCGGTCCTGATTCTCCAGCGTTGCTGCCACGAGCGCGTCGAGCTGTGCTGCGCCCGGGGAGAAGACGACGTACTCCCAGTCGTGCTCCGCAGCTTTCGGGCCTGCGGCATGGACGCTGCCCTCGTGGCGTACCTCGTAGCCGTGGGTGCGGGCCCAGCCCGTCACCCAGGTGTGGACGAGTGAGTCGTCCAGTTCGGAGGTCATGATCGTCTCCCCGCTCTCTCGGGTGGTGCGGAACGTGATCGCTCTCCTGCCACGATAGAGGCTGCGGGGCCGTCGTACCCTGATCGTTGTGTCCCAGTCCCGCATCGTTCTCTACTACAAGTTCGTTCCGCTGCCAGACCCCGAAGCGGTCATGCTGTGGCAGCGGACTCTGTGCCGCGAACTCGGGCTCAAGGGACGCATCATCGTTTCCGAGCACGGCATCAATGGCACCGTGGGCGGCGAGATCGGTGCCGTCAAGCAGTACGTGAAACAGACGCGGGCCTACCGGCCCTTTCACGGGCTCGAGGTCAAGTGGTCCGAGGGGGAGGCTGATCAGTTCCCCCGGTTGAGCGTGAAGGTGCGCCCGGAGCTGGTGTCCTTCGGGGTGCCGGATCAGATCCAAGTCGATGAGAACGGCGTGGTCGGCGGCGGCGAGCACCTCACACCCGAGGAGGTGCACGAGCTGATCGACGCCAAGAAGCGCCGGGGGGCTCCGGTGACCTTCTTCGACGGCCGGAACGCCATGGAGGCGCAGATCGGGCGCTTCGCCGGTGCCGTGGTGCCGCAGGTGGACTCCACCCGGGAGTTCGTCACCGAATTGGACTCGGGCAAGTACGACCACCTCAAGGATCAGGCGGTCATCACCTACTGCACCGGTGGCATCCGGTGCGAAGTCCTCACGGCGCTCATGAAGGACCGTGGTTTCGCAGAGGTCTATCAGATCGATGGCGGCATCGTCCGCTACGGCGAGACCTACCAGGACGCCGGGTACTGGGAGGGCGAGCTCTACGTCTTCGACGGCCGGATGAACACCCGCTTCAGCGACCAGGCGAAGACCCTGGGCGAGTGCGTGCACTGTGGTGGCCCCACCTCCCAGTTCTTCAACTGCGCGGATCCGGGATGCACCACACTCCAGCTCTTCTGCGCGAACTGCGAGCACATCCCGGAGAGCACCCGGTGCGCGGTATGCGCGGCCGCGGCGAGCCGGGCGCTGGAGCAGGGTTCGGCGTGAGCGTCGAGTTGCGGCCGACCTTCCACTCTGAGACCCGCTGCAGGCCACGCTCAACTTCCTGAGGTGTGCTCGCGCAGCTCCTCGGGGCTCCAGCGCTCGACTTCCCGGCCCTCCTCGTCGCGGAAATCCGCGAAAGCCTCGGTGGGGTCGACGAAGATGACCCGGTGCCCCTGGTCGATCAGCGTGGTGGCCAGGGATGAGGCGGTCTCGTGGGCGACCTGGAGCACCTCGTCGATGCGGGTCATGTCGAAGACGACCAGGGGGTCTTGCGGCGGATTTGTGGTGATCTCGTGCACCAATGTCTCGATGCTGCTCAGGCTCAGATCACCCTGCAGCGCGTAGATGGTCGCGGCCTCGTCGTCCACCTGGGCGGTGTGCACTTCACGCAGCGACGACCGTGCCGGGCGGCCGGCCGTCATGAGGTGCAGGCCGAGGTTCTCGGAGAGCAGGCGCATCATCTCCGAGCCGCGCTCGCTGTTGCCGTGGTGGTCCAGGCGCGGTGAGAAGACGGCGACGCCGATCTGTCCGGGCAGCACCCCGATGATGCCGCCGGCCACCCCACTCTTGGCGGGAATGCCGACGGAGGTCATCCAGTCACCGGCAGCGTCGTACATGCCGCAGGAGGCCATGACGCTCAGGACCTGCTTGGTGGTGGCCCGGCTGAAGATCCGGTTCCCGGTGTTGGGCTGCACCCCACCATTGGCGAGCGTCGCCGCCATCAGAGCCAGGTCGTCCACGGTCATCATGGCGGCGCATTGCCGCACGTAGCCGGCCACAGCGGCCGGCGGATTCAGGTGCAGCGCGCCCGCAGCGCTCAGCAGATAGGCCAGGCCGAGGTTGCGGTCCCCGGCTGCCATCTCCGAGGCCACCACCGATTCGTCGATCTCGACGTTGCGCTGCGTGAGCTGGGAGTACAGGTCCATCAGGCGATCGGAGGCCGGGGCGTGGTCGCTCTTGATGAGGCCGTGGGTGGCGATCGCTCCCGCGTTGATCATGGGGTTGCGCGGCTTGGCGGTGCGCTCGTCGAGGGAGAACTCGTTGAACGGGTCGCCGCTGGGTTCCACGCCCACGTGGTTGAGCACCTCGTCCAGGCCGTGGTCCTCGATCGCCATCGCGTAGGCGAAGGGCTTGGACATCGACTGGATGCTGAACTGGTGCTCGTGGTCGCCGCTCGAGTACACGGTCCCGGTCACCGTGCTGAGCGAGACCGCCACGAGATCAGGGTCCACCCGGGCCAGCTCCGGGATGTCGTCGGAGACCTTCCCGCTGGTGATGTCACTGGTGTCCCGGATGACGGCGTCCAGGTAATCGCGGATCGGTGAGCGCATTCGTCCACTATCCGTGACAAGGCGCGTCGGCGACACTGAGAAGCCGACACAAAAAAGCCCTGGTCCACGGAATCACTTCCGCAGACCAGGGCCTCGTTCTGTGCGCCACCGGGGACTCGAACCCCGAACCCGCTGATTAAGAGTCAGCTGCTCTGCCAGTTGAGCTAGTAGCGCCCGACCATCTTATGGGGCGGGCGGCCAGTCACCAACACGGCCGGTGGTGAGGTCAGGCACAGCTCCACGAGATCAGGGGCACCCGGTCGCGATAGGTTGGCACGGTGAGTAAGCGACCCCTCGTCCATCTGGCCACCTCAGCAGCACAACCCAACCTCGGGCCCGACGACGTCGGCCTGACCGATGCCCTGCGGGAGCGCGGGATGGAACCGCGCATCGTGCTCTGGGACGATCCCGATGTCGACTGGTCGCAGGGCATGACCGTGGTGCGATCGGTCGATGACTACGCGCAGCGCCGCGACGAGTTCCTCGCCTGGGCCGATACCGTGCCGCGCCTGGTCAATCACGCCGACGTGCTGCGCTGGGCTACGGACAAGCACTATCTCCTGGAGCTGGAGAAGCGCGGCATGCCGATCATCCCCACCGTCTGGCTCGAACCGGACGAGAACTACTCCAAGCGGCAGGTCCACACACGGTTCCCGGCCTCGGGAGACTTCGTGGTCAAGCCGGCGATCTCCTCCGGTGGTTCCGATTCCGGGCGGTACACCGCCGTCGATCCCGACTCGCGCCAGCAGGCGATCATGCACGCGATGGATCTGCTCGCCGAGGGCCGCTCGGTGATGGTGCAGCGCTACCTCGACTCGGTGGACCAACGCGGTGAGACAGCCGTGGTGTTCATGAACGGCCTGGTCTCGCACGCGGTGGAGAAGGAGGCCATGCTCACGGGCCCCTTCGATCCTTCCAATCCGCCCGAGGAGGTCGTCCGCGCCCGGGTGGCCACCTCGGAGGAATGGCAGATCGGCGAGGTGGCACGGCAAGCCATTCACTCGTACATCAAGGAGCGCCTCGGTCACGACGAACAGCTCACCTTCTGCCGGGTGGACATCGTCCAGGGCGACTACCCCGACGAGTACTACGTGCTGGAGATCGGTGTGGTCGACACCGCTCTCTACCTGGACGCCGTCCCGAGCGCGGTCGACAACTTCGCCGATGCCATCGCCGTCCGGGCCTTCTGGTGACCCGCACCCCATCCACCACTGAAGGAGAGCCATGAGCACGCCGAGCACTGCCGTCCTGCGGTTGGTGGCCGAGGAGGCCGCCCGCCGTGCCGGGAACTACGCCGCCGGTGCCTTCCGGTCCGCGATGACCGTCGATCTCAAGCGAGACCGGTACGACATCGTCACCGAGCACGACCGCAATGCCGAAGATCTGATCGTGCCGATGATTCTCGACCGGGTGCCCGACTCGGTCGTGGTGGGGGAGGAGCGCGGCCGGCGTGGGGACGGCACCGCCGTCACCTGGTACGTCGACCCCATTGACGGCACCACCAACTTCGCCCAGGGCCTGGCGCTGTGGTGCGTCTCCATCGGCGCCGAGGTCGACGGCGAGATCGTGGCCGGCGCGATCTATGACCCCATGGCGGGTCACATGTTCTCCGCTGACGACGACGGCGCCTACCTGGAGGGCGCGCCGCTGCAGGCGCCACCGGCCCAGCCGGGCGATCGCTCCTCGATCGTGTGCGGCTTCCCCGGCCCCCAGGATCTACAGGCCGAAGGGCCCGGCGCCCTGGAGGACTTCGCCGAGTTGCTCACGGCCTTCTCCTCCTTTCGCAAGCTCGGCTCGGCGGCACAGCAGCTCGTGCACGTTGCGGCCGGGTGGGCCGACGCCGCGCTCCTCCTGGGCGGTAAGCCCTGGGACTATGCCGCGGGAAAGCTGATCGCCGAACGGGCCGGCGCCACATACCAGCCCTTCTGGTACCCCACTGGCGGCCCCTCGGACGAGTTGGACTCCGCCACCGCGGGGGCACATCTCGCCCCGGGCACGATCGTGCTGGGCCCGGGCGCGGACTACCCGGTGCTGCACGAGGTCGTCGAGCGGATCGTCGCCCGCCGCCAGGGCTGAGCGGCCGCTGGCGCTGGCCGCTACTCGGCGCCAGCCGGGGCGTCGCCGCGCCGCCGCTGCACCAGCTCGAAGACCAGGAATCCGATCAGCCACACGGCCGTGAGCGGGAGCACGAACCACAGCATCGCCGTCGAGAACGGCTCGAGCGCGTCGTGGTCTGCGGCCGCGAGCAGCAGGAAGGCGACGTAAGCACCGTAGAAGGCCACCAGGACCACGCCCTCGAAGCGGCTGATGAGGTAACCCGTGAACGCCAGGGGCAGGAGCACCAGCGCCACGGCCACCATGATCGGGATGTCGAAGTTGATCGCGGCCGGGTCCACCCGCACGCCGTCCGGGGCGATCAGCGACGTGAGACCGAGCACTGCGCCGATGTTGAAGATGTTCGAGCCGACGATGTTGCCCACCGCCATGTCCCGTTCGCCGCGCAGCGCAGCGATGAGCGAGGTGGCCAGCTCGGGCAGCGAGGTGCCCACCGCCACCACGGTCAGGCCGATGACCAGGTCGGAGACGCCGAAGGACGCAGCGATCTCGGTGGCGCCGCGCACCATGAGTTGCGCCCCTCCCACGAGAAGGCCGACGCCGATGGCCACCAGCACGAGGTCGGTGACCGTGGAGCGTGCCTTGGTGGCGCGCAGGAAGGCGAGCCGGCGAGCTAGCGGGCCGGGCGAGTCCTCGTCGCCGGCCTCCTCGACCAGCCCGGCGGCCACCTCCGGCCCGCCCCGGCGCACCCGGATCGCAGTCCACGCCAGGTAGGCCACCAGCGCACCGAAGAGCAGCGCGCCATCGAGGCGGGTGAAGCTGCCGTCCAGGGCCAGCAGAAGCATCGCGATCGACAGTCCGATCATCACCGGAAGGTCGGTACGCACCAAGCGTGAGTTGACCATCAGGGGCACGACGATGGCCGAGAGGCCGAGCACCAGCAGAATGTTCACGATGTTCGAGCCGACGACGTTCCCGACCGCCAGGCCGGGTGACCCGCTCAGCGCCGCACCGGTGGAGACCGCCAGCTCGGGAGCGGAGGTCGCGAAGGACACGACCGTGAGTCCCACGATCAGTGAGGACATGCCGATCGTGCGGGCCAATGAGGCTGCGCCGCGCACCAGGGTCTCGCCACCGGCGGTCAGGAGAGCCATGCCACCGAGAACCAGCAGCACATTCGTCAGGGTCACTCGCTGAGATTACCTGCGGCCGCCCAGCCCTGCGGCTCCACTTCTCAGCCGCGCACATCGATCGGGCCGCATGCCCCGGTCTACGACGACGGCGTCTGAGGGACAGAGCTGAGTCGTGTCGGTGGTGGCGGCCCGGTGAGCGTGAGCGCATTCGCGGCCATCACCAACCCGATCCCGATCCAGCCGACAACCGGCAGGTACTGCGCGAGCACGACCGCACCGATGAGCGCAGCAAAGAGCGGGTTGAGTGACATGCCTAGCCCGAAGACCACGGGCGAGACGCGGCGCAGTACCAGCAGATCCAGCGTGTAGGGCAGCGCGGAGGCGAACAGGCCCGCGCCAGCGGCGAACAGGAAGGCCTCTGGGGGCGGCTCCATCCGGATCACGATGAGCACCGCGATGGGTAGCAGAGCGGCACTGGACAGGGTGGTGGCCACCGCCACTCCCTCCACGCCCTGCTTGCCCGGGAGCCGCCGCCCGAGCACTCGTGCGGTCAGGATGTGACCGGCCCAGCACGCCGCCGCGGCGAGCGCGAAGGCCAGACCGAGCAGGTCCGCGGATGGGCCTGGCCGGGTGAGGAGAATGACACCGAGCAGTGCCAGCGCGGCGCACACCCAGTCCCGGCGGCGGCGGGTGGCCGTCACTGCCACCGCCAGCGGGCCGAGGAACTCGATGGTCACGGCCGTGCCGAGACCGAGCCGGTCGATGGCCGCGTAGATCGAGGTGTTCATGCCGGCGAAGAAGAGGGCCATCAGAAGCACCGGTGGCCACTGCGCGCGGGTGAACCGCCACGGCTTGGGCCGGGTGAGGATCGTGAGCACCGTGGCGGCGGCAAGCTGGCGGGCCGCCACCACCCCCACCGGGGTGAGGGTGGCGAAGGCGTAGGAGCCCACGGCGGCACCGGTCTGGGAAGACAGGGCGCTCGCAGCGATCACCGCGAAGTCCCGGCCCGGCCGGTGTGCGCCGGGAGGGCCCGGGGGTGGCGCTGCTTGCCTGGCCTCGGTCACCGCTCCATTGTCGCCGGTGCCGGCGTGGCTCCGGCCGCGCTCGTCTGGCTGACCTCGCCGGCGCTGATTGCACCCGCCTGGCTGGCGGGGCGGTCACCGCGGAGCATGATGAGCACCAGGCCGGCTGCCACCAGCATGAGCCCCGTCGCCACCACGGACGTCCAGTGCACGCTGGTGACGAAGGCGCTGTGGGCGGCGTCCCAGATCGAGGCCCCCACCTGGCCGCCGAGTCCGGCGGAGATCTCCTCGGCGGCCGCCAGGGTCTCGGCCGCGCCCGGCACGGCGCCACGGGGCAGGGTTTCGCCTTCGGCCACCTCGATCGGCGTGTCAAGGAGCTGGACGCGGTAGATCGCGGAGAGCACAGCACCCAGGATGGCGACGCCGAGCGCGCCGCCGAGCTCATAGGCAGTCTCGGAGATGGCCGAGGCGGCGCCGGAGCGATGCGCGGGGGCGGACGAGAGCACGGCGCTGTTCGTCAGGGTCTCGGCCAAGCCCATGCCCGTTCCCAGCGCGAGGAAGGCCAGCCCGGCGACGAGATAGCCGTTGGACTCCGGCGCTCCGATCAGCAGTGCGAAGCCTGCGCCGGCGATGAGGATGCCGGTGGCTACCAGGGCGCGCAGGCTGTAGCGCCGTGCCAGGGGAATGACCACGAAGCTCGCCACCACCGAGGCCAGCAATCCGGGTACCAGCACGAGCGAGGCGCGCAACGGGCTCATCCCGTAGGCCAGCTGCAACAGCTGGGTGAGGAAGAACATCGATCCGACCAGAGCGAAGACCAACATGAAGTTGGTCATCACCGCGGTGCGGAAGCGGGGCAGGGAGAACAGGCTGAGGTCCAGCAGTGGCTCGGGCAGGCGCCGCTGCCGCCGCACGAAGGAGACCAGGATCGCCACACCCATCGCGAAGGCCAGGACCGGGATAAGGGAGACCTCACCGGCGGCCAGGCGCTTCAGTCCGTAGACGGCGGTGAGCATGCCGGTGATCGACTGTAGCACGCTGAGCGGATCGAAGCGCCCCGGGGTGGGGTTCTTCGATTCCGGCACCAGCAACGGGACCGCAACGAGCACGAGCGCGGCCACAGGAATGTTGATCAGGAAGATCGATCCCCAGAAGAAATGCTCGAGGAGGAGCCCGCCGAGGATCGGCCCGAAGGCAGCGCCTGCGGAGAAGGCGGAGGCCCAGATCGCAATGGCGAGCATGCGCTGGCGCTGCTCGGGGAACAGGGTGCGCAACAAAGCCAGCGTGGAGGGCATCAAGGTGGCGCCGGCGATGCCGAGGAGCGCGCGGGCGGCGATGAGCATTTCCGCGGAGGTGGAGAAGGCCGCGAAGGCTGAGGCGGCACCGAAGGCCGCCGAGCCGAACAGCAGCAGGCGTCGCCTGCCGATGCGGTCTCCGAGGGAGCCCATCGTAATGAGCAGGCCCGCCAGGAGGAAGGCGTAGATGTCGACGATCCACAGCAACTGGCCCGCACTGGGGTTGAGTTCTCGGGACAGAGACGGCACGGCGAAGCCGAGCACGGTGTTGTCGATCGCGATGAGCAGCACGGGCAGCACCAGTGCCACCAGGCCGAGCCACTGCCGGGTCGGCGAGATCGTGCTCGATGCTGAGACGCCGCGAGCAGCGGCGATGTGCGAGGACACGAGTCCCCTGACCTTTCGAGACTGCTCCGCGGGACGGCCGGGCGCAGCAGCTCTTGTGAAAACCTGCCGCCTGGGGCGAATCGGCGGCGAACCGTCCTACCGGGCACCAGGGCCCGGCAGGGCGAAGCTAGCATCCCGGGCGAGTTCTCCGCCCGCCCAGGTGACCGGTTTCACCGCCCTCAGACTTTGGGAGGACCTGCCCACGCCCATGGTCGGTGAGGCCTCATTCCTTGGGGTGATGTGTCCGGAGACGAGAACCGTCAGGCTGGTGACCATGATTGAAATCGACAGCTTGACCAAACGCTACGGGGCCTTCACCGCAGTGGACGACGTGAGTATGACCTGCCAGCCCGGCAAGGTCACCGGCTTCCTCGGCCCCAACGGTGCCGGCAAGACCACCACGATGCGGATCATGGCTGGCCTGACTCCGCCGACCCGGGGGAGTGCCACGATTGGCGGCCGACGATTCAGCGACATTCCCAACCCCGGGCGGCACGTGGGCGTGCTGCTGGACGCCTCTGCCCAGCATGGCGGGCGCACGGGCCGGGAGATCCTGACCCTGGGCGCCAAGCAGATGGGACTTCCCGCCTCACGGGTGGACGAGATGCTCGAGGTGGTCTCGCTCTCTCCCCAGGAGGCCAAACGCCGTCTGCGCCACTACTCCCTGGGCATGCGCCAGCGCCTCGGGATCGCGCACGCGCTGCTGGGAGACCCGGAGGTACTGATCCTCGACGAGCCCGCGAACGGCCTCGACCCGGCTGGCATTCGCTGGATGCGCACGCTGCTGAAGTCCTACGCAGATCGCGGCGGCACAGTGCTGCTGTCGAGCCATCTGCTGCACGAGGTCGAGCAGATCGCCGACGAGATCATCCTCATCGGGCACGGCAAGATCGTCGCGCAGGGCACCAAGCAGGAACTGCTCGCCGGAGTGGACCAGGCGCTGAGCCTGGTGTCCTCGCTCGATGACGTGGCCCTGATTGCCGCGGCCAACGCCGCAGGCTACGCCTTCGAGCGTGCCGGGCAGGGCCTGCGAATCTCCGCCGCCCCGGCCGACGTGGGGCGCTTGGCCCTGGAGGCGCGCGTGGTGCTGACCGATCTGCGTTCGGGCAGTGCCGGGCTGGAGGACCTCTTCCTTGAGCTCACCTCTGAGACCCAGCGCGAAACTCCACACACCGCCACCGAAGGGGGAGCCCGATGAGTACCGACGCCCGCTCCGACGCCCAGCGCACCATCGACGTGTCCAGTACCCCGCCGGTCCCCTTCCTGCGCCTGGTCGGCGTGGAACTCCGCAAGCTGCTGGACACCCGCTCGGGCTTCTGGCTGATCACCCTGACCTTCGGGATGCTCGCTGCCGTGATGGCCCTCGTCCTGCTGGTCCTGGCGTTGTCCGACACCACGATCACCGCCGCCGGGATCTCGGACGCGATGATCATCCCGGTCTCGCTGCTCGTGCCGGTCCTGGCGATCCTCACGGTCACCTCGGAATGGAGCCAGCGCACGCACCTGGTGACCTTCACCTTGGAGCCACGCCGCGGCCGGGTCGTCCTGGCCAAACTGGTCACGGTGATGATCCTTGGGGCCGCCACGATCGCGGTGGCGGTGGCTTTCGGCGCACTCGGCAACCTGCTCTACGGCGCGGTCACGGGCAATGACGTCGTCTGGAACCTCGACGCCGCGCAGCTCGGTTGGACGGCGGGAGTGCAAGTGCTCTGGTTCCTGATGGCCTTCGGCCTCGGGATGCTGTTGCTGAACACCCCGGGTGCCGTTGCGGTGTTCTACTTCTTCGGCGTCATTGCTCCCTTCATGATCTACTCCGCGCTCTACGCCATCTTCGACTGGGCGCAGTCCTTCCTGCCCTGGATCGACATCTCCTTGGCGTCCATGCCGTTCATGATGGGCGAGAGTGCCGAGGCCGGCGCACTCGAATGGGGCCAGCTCGGCGTGGCCACTCTCCTCTGGGTCGTCCTCCCGCTGGTGTTCGGCAGCCTCCGGGTGCTGCGCAGCGAGGTGAAGTAGCGGCGCAGGGGTGGCCGCGCCGGACGGGCTGTCCGAGCACTCGAGGGGCGCGGTGGCGATGGCGCCAGTACGCTCGCCACCATGATCAAGATCCTGATTCTCCTGCTCATCGTGTGGGCCCTCGTCTCAGTGGCCGGCGCCGTCATCGAAGGCCTCATCTGGCTGACCTTCATCGGTGTCGCGCTGTTCCTGATCACCGCGGTGGTCGGGTTCCTGCGCCGCGGGAGCTCGAACACCCCCTGAGCACTGAACCACCCAGGCGACGCGCGCCGCCTGGGTGGTTCACTGTTGCGTGATGCTCACCCACTCCAGCTTGAGTTCCGGCACCGTCCTGGTCGTTGTTGCCCTTGTGGTCGCCGGTTTCGTGTGTGTCAATCTCCCCCTGCCCTGGCGTCCCCTGGGTGTGTCGTCGGCGTCCGATCGCACGGTGATCCGGGCGCACGGCTGGATGCTCGCCCCTGTGGCCTTGGCCGTAGGGATGGTGTGGGCGGCGTGGCCGCACCTTGGTCGCCCCTCCGACATGTGGTGGCCGGTCGGCGGCATGGTGGCGGCGTGTGCTGCCGCGTCGTGGCTCGCCTGGCGCCACGGTCGTGCGGAGTTCTCCCCGGAGCGCGTGGTCACGCGCGGCAGCTTGTACGGTAGCCGCGCCCGCGCGGTGTACCACGCCGGTGCGGCCATGACCTCGCGGATCGGGATGGGCCCGACGAGAGCTCTCTTTCGGCCCCGGGGCGTGATGCTCGGCCTGCGCCGCTCCGAGACCGGCGAGATCGAGTCGGGGCCGGAGTGCTACGCGATGTTCGGAATCCTCCGCGGTGAGGTGTGGGCCCTCCGTGCTCTGCGCGAGGTGGCGCGGGCCGGTCACTGGCCCCGTGGCATGCGACTCATCACCACCCACGAGTTCGGACCACTTGCGCGCCGCATTGCCGCTGATCTGCAAGCTTGCGGAGTGCCGATCGAGTACGAGCTGGTGCCCCGCCGTGGCAGACGTCTCCGCTAGGGCCGAGGCGGCGGCCGGCTCGCCCACGGGTAGCTTGGTAGAGAGCTGAGATCCAATCGTTACGAGATCGTTATCCCCTACGACGACGTCGCCGAAAACGCTGCCATAGCGCGCCAGACGGCTGGTGGCCATTTGATGAAGTGCGCCAATCAATAATCGTCCGAAAAGGGACTCCTGGACCTCCTGCATGAGCGCCTGTACCGTCTGCGCAACCCCGCCTCTCCTGGCTAACAACCCCCGACTCGCCCTCGCGCACTGGCGCCCGAGTTGCAGATTGGACGTGCCTTCGTGAGCTATCCTGCGCTCCCTCCGAATCGGTCTCCCAAAAGGGAGCACAAAGCCTCTCTCATTCGTCGTCGGCTTCGGAGTCCGTTGAATGGGATTCGTCGGACTGTGGCGCGTGTTGCTGGTGGGCGCCGCCCGTCCACCATGCTGGCCGCCTTCGTCACGGCCGTGTTGGTTGGGTCTCTGGCCATTGCTGCGCCGGCCCATGCGGTGACCGTCTACGAGCTCGAGGGTGAGTGGGAGCCCGCCACCCCGGAGGTTGTGCAGACTGGCGACTCGATCGCGGCGCAGTGGTGGGCCAACGTCAATGACGACGCCGAGGCGCCAGGTAACGAACCGGTGGACAACGTCACCATCACCGTCACCGCGGTCGGAGCGGTCTTCGAGGAGATTCCCCCGGTGTGTCTCACCGAGGGAGTGGACCCGGTGTCCTCCATCTCGGAGGACGGCTCGACACTGGTGTGCAACGGGGGAACGTTCAACGAGGGCACGGCACTGACTCTCGACACGCCCGCGCGGGTGACCGCCGTGGAGGGCGAACCGGTCTCGATGTCGGCCACGATCGCCGATCAGGAGGCGGAGCTGCCCGAGCTGGCGGTGGAGAACCCGTTCTTCATGGACATCGCCTGGGAGCAGAACGCGAACCAGAGGGAGAGTGTGGACGGCCAGCGTGACTTCAAGTTCAACTGGTCGCTCTTCCACGGTGCGTTCAGTGCGGACGGCGAGGACGAGATCACCTACATCCTGACCGTGGAAAACACTGCTGGGGCCCCGATGTCGGTCGGACCGGAGGCCTGTTCTGCCTTCAGCGCGGGCGCCGCAACCGGACACCCGTGGTCCGGGGGGGACCACCCCGCCGAGCAGACGGCGCCGTTCGTTGGCTCCTGCGAACTGGACCACCTGGGGGGTGACCAGTTCGAGCTGACGCTCAGTGGCATCGACTACAGCCACGACCAGGTACCCACACTCGACTCCACGGGGAACTCGCTGCCGACCAACCGTGTGGTGGTGGCCTCCGGCGAAGTGCAGATCCGGGTGACGACCGATGAGTCAGCGGGTTCGATCACCGTCGTCTCGAGTGCGCCGACCTACACGTCGACCGGTGGGTCCGAGATCGACGACGATCCGGAGAACAACACCTCCGTGCAGAACTGGACCTCTGGCTTCCACTATGGTTCGTGGCGGCCGGCGTTCACCGAATCGGGCGCTGCGAACTGGGCAGATTCCTATCGCGTTTCCCCGGGAACGGTGGTGCAGTCCGCCGTGTCGGGTACCTACGCGAACGTCGACCAAACGGCAGATGTTGGGGGGTTGTGCGTCCTGCTGGACGCGCAGTACGTCACCTATGTGGATCACGAAGTAGTCGACATGCATGCTAATGACGCCGCCCTCGATTTCGAGGTCCAGTATTATGTGGGCTCGTCAATTTTCCTCGATCCGGAGAGCGGTTCCTACGACCCGAACCAGTCCGAGATCTGTGCTGGGTCAACGGACTGGGTCGACGAAGCACCAGCAGATTTGTCGACCGTACTGGCCGTGCGCACCGGGTTCTCGGCTGTTGGTCTGGGCGGCAGGCCGGCGCTCCGGGTGATGCAGGAGATCAATTCTGACGTTCAACCGGGCCAAGATATCTGGGCATGGAGCGCCTACCGCAGCCCTTTCGGTAGTGCGAATTGGGTCTACCTCAGTCGCTCCATGGAGCCAGGTGATGTCCCCGCTGTCGGAGTGCTGACTCCCGACTCGCGTTATCCCTACACCGGTCAGCACCGGGATGTTCTGCGCATCTCGACCGTGAATCCGGTGGTTGACAAATCTGTGTCGCCCTCGACGGTTGATCCGGGTGGTTCGACGACTTACACCGTGGACTACTCCGCAGAGGGGACCGGCGAGATCTCACCCACGGTCGACGGCTACGTCATCGAGGACACCCTGCCTGACGGGATGACCTACACACCGGGATCCTCGGTTCCCGGACCGGAGCCGGAGGTCGACGGCAACACATTGACCTGGACGATCGACGGGGTGCCGACGAACGAGACCCAGACGCTCTCCTATGAGGTGGACATCGCCGAAGACGTCGATCCTGGCGCACGACTGGTCAACAGCGTCCAGAGCAGCCTTGGCAGCCAATTCAGCGATACATCGACCGCATCGGTCACCGTCAACGTGGCGGGATCGACCTCCATCGTGAAGAGCTCGGACCAGACCTTCATCCCGAACGTCAGCGGAGACGGCGTGGGCGAAGGGTCGTGGACGGTGGACGTGGTCGCCGAAGACCCGATGCCGCAGGAGTTCACGGACACCATCGACATCCTCCCCTACAACGGGGACGGTCGCGGCACCTCCATGGCCGGCACGTACGAGCTCTCTGGCCCGGTGTCGGTGAGCATGGGCGCGACCGTCTACTACACAACCGCAGATCCGGCCGCGCTCTCGGACGATCCCGCGGACCCGATGAACGGCTCTGCCGGAGACACCGCCGGGAACACGGTGGGATGGACCACGGACTTCATCGCCGGCGCGACCGCCGTGCGTGTCATCACCGAAGAACTCGAGCCACGTGGCGCGTTCAGCTTCACGATCCCGGTCGTGACTGACGGCATGGACAGTGGAGACACGCTGGTGAACCGGGCCCAGGGCCGCGCGGAGAACACCCGCCTGGTCATGCGGACCTCGGCACCCACCGAGATCGCCACCTTCTACTCGGCGGATCTGAGGAAGTACGTTCAGGATGTTGACGGTGAATGGCGCGATGCCAATGACCCGCTGACGTATCCCGAGTTCCACATCGGAGACACCATCACTTACCGCATCGTGGTGGAGAACACCGGTCAGGGAACGCTGACCAACATTGAGGTGGAAGACGACCTGCAGCCGGAGCTCGGATCCTTCACGATTGATGTGCTGGAACCGGGGGAAAGCTACACGCACGAGTTCAGCTTTGTGTTGGAAGAGCCGATTGGTGAGGACGACGTCGTCAACACGGCGTGCGCCGAATCGGACATTCCCGAGGATTCGGTGGACGAGAACGGTGACCCGTTGCCTCCGGCGATTCCTTGCGACGAGGCCGGCTTCACCCCGGTGGGTGACACCACCCACGCGAAGGACCTGGTCTCGGCCAGCCCCATCGGTGGCGGCCAGTGGGAGGTGGTGTACGAGATCATCGTCGAGAGCGTTGAGACTCCCGCGGCGTACTACGCGCTGAGCGATGAGCTGCACTTCACCGACCAGGTGGACATCGTGTCCGCCGAGGTTTCCCAGTGGCCGGACGGCGTCATCCTGGCGGAACCGGCCTGGGACGGCCAGGGCAATCTCACGATCACGGACTTCGCCGAGATCGAAGGCATCGACAACCCGGACTACGCCCCGCACGTGTACGAGGTGACCGTGATCGCCGACGTGCCCTTGCAGTTCGAGGGAGCCGGCGATGGCGCGGACGACCCGACGGTGTGTGGCGGTGAGGGTGACGCTACTGATCGCGCGTTCACCAACACTTCGGAGCTGACCAAGTCCACCGATGAGACCGAGGAGGACTGGGCGTGCGCCGAGATTCCCTCGATCGACATCGCGAAGTCCATCACCGACGGCCCCGTGCCGAACGGTGACGGCACGTGGACGGTCACTTACGACGTCGTCGCCACCAACTCCGGTGGCGCCGCAGGTGACTACGACATCTCTGACCAGATGACCGCCGGCGGTGACCTCGAGGTCTTCGACACCGCGATCACCGGTTCACCCGAGGGTGTCACTCCGAACGAGGACTGGACCGGCCTGGGCGCCGAGGGCGCACCGGAGAACGTCATCGCCACCGACGTGACCCTGCCCAGCGGGGAGTCCCACACCTACCAGGTGGAGGTCCTCCTCGGCATGGCCGAGGGGATCGAGGGCCCGCCGAACGTCGACGAGTGCCCGGCTGAGCCGGGCGCCGACGGTGGCGGTCTGGCCAACACGGCTGAGATCGTGCACAACGACCTCACCGATGCCGACAACGAGTGCACGTCCGTGGCAGCCATCGTGATCGACAAGTCGATCGCCGGTGGGCCCGTGCCCAATGGAGACGGCACCTGGACCATCACCTACGAGCTCGCAGCCGAGAACATCGGCGGCGCGGCCGGGGACTACGACCTCTCCGACCGATTGCTCTACGGCGAGGGCATCGAGATTCTCGCTGGCTCGGTGTCCGCGGCGCCCGAGGGCGTCGAGGTCAATGAGGCGTGGACCGGGCTGGGCGAGGACGGGGCGGCCGAGAACATGGTCGCCGAGGATGTCCTCCTCGAGATGGGTGAGCTGCACACGTACCAGATCGAGGTCATGGTCCAGCTGGACATCGACACCATCGATCCCGCGGTGCTGGAGTGCCCCGAGCCGGGCTCCGGTGAAAGTGGCGGCTTGGCGAACTCGGCCGAGCTCGACCACAACGGGATCGTGGACGAGGACGAAGTCTGTGCCTCGCTCCCGCTCATCGACATCGCCAAGACCATCGCCGAGGGCCCGGTGCCCAACGGTGACGGCACCTGGACCATCCTCTACGAGCTCGTGGCCACCAACACCGGTGGCGCCGAGGGCGACTACGACCTCGCCGATCAGCTGATGTACGGCGAGGGAGTCGTCGTGGAGTCGGCTGCGGTGAGTGGCCCTGAGGGCGTGGAACTCGAGGAGGGCTGGACGGGCCTCGGAACGGAGGGCAGCGCCGAGAACGTCATCGCCGCTGACGTCACGCTCGAGGCGGGCGCCGAGCATGTCTACGGGGTGGAGGTGACTGTCTCGCTCGATCTGGAGACCGTGACCCCTGACGCCCTGGACTGCCCGGAACCCGGTTCCGGCGAGTCTGGCGGATTGGCGAACTCGACCGAGCTGACGCACAACGGCGAGAATCGCGATGACGACGTCTGCGCGCCCCTGCCACTGATCGACATTGTGAAGTCCCTTGCCGGGCCGACGATGCCGGTCGAGGATGAGGACGGCGTCTACGACGTCTCCTATGAGCTCCTGGTCACCAACCACGGGGCCGGGGCCGGTGAGTACGACTTGACCGACACGCTGGCGGCCGGAGAGGGCATCGAGATCATCGGGGTCCAGGACGTCAGTACGGACGCCCCGGGTGCCGAGCTCAACGACGGCTTCGACGGTGTCGACGACGTCGTGATCGTCACCGGACAGGCGATCGCCGGTGCCGAGGAGGAGCCGGTCGTGCACCTGTACGAGGTCACGGTGCGCTATGCCGCCGACCTGTTCGGTGTCGAGGTGCCCACCGATGAGGTCTGCGCCACCGCCGATGGCGGCCCGGTCCCGGGTGCGCTGGACAACCAGGCGGCTGTGGACTGGAACGGCATCGTGGATGAGGATGAGGAGTGCATCCGGGCGGGTAAGCCCACGATCGACAAGGAGCTCGTCTCGGCGAACCCCATCGGGGCGGGACAGTGGGAGGTCGTGTACGACATCACCGTCGGAAACGTCGGAGGTGAAGCGACCACCTACCACCTCGACGACACGCTGCTCTATGCGGCTGACGTTACGGTGCAGGAGGTGGGAGTGACCGGGCCCGAAGGCGTGCTGATCAACGAGGCCTTCGACGGCATCGAGATCACCCGCATCGCCAGCGATGTCGCTCTCGCCGGTCTGGACGATGAGGGGTATGCCCCGCACGTCTACACCGTGTCCGTGATCGCTGATGTTCCCTTGCAGGTCGGGCCGGGCGACGAGGACGGGACCGGTTCGCCGGCCTGCACCGAGCCGGGCGGTGCGAACATGCTCGAGCAGGGCCTGAACAACGCCGCAACGTTGACCGATGAGAACGGCAACGAGACGGTCGACACCGACTGTGCGCCGCTGCCGTCGATCGCGATCGACAAGCAGCTCACCACGGACCCGGTGGAGTCCGAGGGCGAATGGACGATCACCTACGAGATCACCGCGACCAACAGCGGTGCCACCGAAGGGATCTACACCCTCACCGATCAGCTCCGCTTCGGCGACGGCCTCGAGGTCGTCTCGGCCGCTGTGATCTCCACACCCGCAGGCGTGGCGGCTTCCGAGATGTGGACGGGGCAGGGCGGTGCCGGTAGCCAGGCAAACCTGGTGGCCGCCGACGTCGCCCTGGAGGCGGCAGAGGTGCACACCTACCAGGTGCAGGTCGTGGCCACCCTGGACGCGGCGCAGGCCAGTGAGAACACGTTCAGTTGCTCCGCAGGTGAGGAGGACGGCCCGGCAGGGTTCCGCAACGTCGCTTCCATCGGCCATAACGATGTCACCGCCGATGACAGTGCCTGTGGGACTCCTGATGAGCCCCCGACTCCGGACAAGCCCGGCATGCCGGTCACCGGTGCCACCGTGGGCTCGCTCGCTGGAGTGGCCGCAGTCCTGCTGCTGCTCGGCACGGCCATCAGCCTGGATGTGCGGCGACGCCGCACCCAGATGAGCAGCTGATCGGCTAGCTCGACCACCACCGGAACGCCGGGTCCAGCCACAGGCTGGGCCCGGCGTTCTGTTGTGGCCGCGCCCTGGCAGAGTGGACCCATGACCGACAGTGAGCTCGCGGAGTCGAGGACGCCACGGGAGCCGTCCTCCGGGCGCCGCGGCACGAACCTGCCGCGGATGGGGGACTACAACTCGCTCGTGGTGCTCGACCGGATCCGCCGGTCACGGGCCGGGATCTCCCGGGTGGAGATCGCCGCTGCGACGGGTCTGTCGGTGCAGACGATCTCCAACCTCGTGGCCCGACTGCTGGAGGAGGGCATGATCGGCGAGGGTGCGCGCGCCGGAGTCGGGCGCGGGAAGCCGCGCACCCTGCTGCACGCCCGGGCCGACGCGGCGCACGCCATCGGCCTGCACGTCGATCCGCTCACCATCACCTTCGTGCTGCTCGACCTCACCGGCGCCGTGGTGCATCGCGTGCTGGAGCGCACACCCGAGCGCCTGGAGGACGCGATCGCGCTCATGGCCGAGCGGGTGGTCGAGCTGAGCGTACGCGTGCCGGCGGCCACGCTGCGCGGCCTCGGCGTCGCCGCACCGGGCCCGATCGACGCCGTCGAGGGGCGTGTGGTGCACCCGCCGCTGCTCTCCGACTGGGGGGACGTGCCTCTACGCTCGCGACTGGCCACCCTGACCGGGCTGCCGACGATCCTGGACAAGGACGTCACCGCGGCGATGGCCGCCGAACTCTGGCAACGCCACCACGATCTGGGCGGCACCACTCTGTTCAGCTACCTCGGATACGGCGTCGGCTTCGCCTTCGCGCGTGAGGGCGAGTTGCTGCCGGGCAGCTCGCGCAACGCCGGCGAGAGTGGTCACCTCATCGTCGACCCGGACGGGCCCGAGTGCTTCTGCGGGCGGCGCGGATGCCTGGGGGTGAGTTCCTCGCTGGAGCACCTGATCTCCCGTGGCGTGGCACTCGGCGTCCTCGAACCCTTCGACGGCGAGCCCGAGCCGTGGCAGGAGGACGTGGCGATGAGCCGGCTGGCCGAGAAGGCCGAGGCCGGGGACTCCGCCGCGCTGGAGATCCTGCGCACTGCCGGCCGTCAGATCGCCCATGGCATCGTGCTCGTGGCAGACCTGCTCGACGCCGACCGCGTGGTGTTCGGCGGACTCAACTGGGAGCGACTCGCGCCCTACATCACCGCGGCGGTCACCGCGGAGTTCGCGGCCAGCGGCACGATGCGCGAACTCCACGAGGTCGCGGTGGAGGGCTCGGAACTTGGCCCGTGGGTGGGGGCCGTGGGGGCGGCCAGCCTGGTGCTGGACGAGGCATTCACCCCGAAGCCCTCGGCGCTCGTGGCCCAGCTCGGCTGACGCCGCAGAGCGCTCGGCGCGCCCGCGCGGGGCCTCGCGTCACAATCGGATCACGGATCGGGCCAGCGACTTGACTGAATAAGTCTATTCGGTGGATATTTTCTCCCAGAGCCACACGGCGTGGCCCACTCATGACGCAAAGGAGCATCATGCGCACGAGACTGACTCTGATCGCCTCGACCTCGGCCTGTGCCATCGTCCTCGCCGCATGCTCTGGCGGCGAGAACGGCGGTAGTGACGACGGCGCCAACGAGGGCGGTGGCGAGAGCACGATCACCGTCGCCTACCAGAGGACCGATGCGTTCTTCCAGCTCGATGACCTGCTGCAGAAGTGCAAGGACGAGTTCGAGAGCGCGAACGAGGGCGTCACGGTGGAGCTGGAGCCGATCGCCGCGCAGGAGACCGAGTACTTCACCGCGCTCGCGCTCATGCACGGCTCACCGGACACCGCCCCGGACGTGATCTACGAAGACACCTTCATGGTCCGCTCCAACGCGGCGGCCGGCTACCTCGCCCCGATGGACGACTACCTCGCCGAGTGGGAGGACTGGGACCAGTTCTCCGAGGCCGCCAAGCAGGCAGGTCTGGGCGATGACGGCATGACCTACGGCATCTCCATGGGCACCGACACCCGCGGCATCTACTTCAACAAGGAGCTCTTTGCCGAGGCCGGGTTGCCCGAGGACTGGCAGCCGGAGACCTGGGAGGACATCCTTGAGGCCGCTCGCGCCGTGCAGGACGCCAACCCCGACGTGATCCCGCTCAACGTCTACTCCTCTATCGCCCAGGGCGAGGCCACCTCGATGCAGGGCTTCGAGATGCTGCTCTACGGCACCGACGACGAGCTGTACGACTTCGACTCCCAGCAGTGGACGACCGGATCGCAGGGCTTCCTCGACGCCCTGACCTTCATCGAGACGGCGCAGGCCGAGGAGCTGCTACCCGGCCTGGAGGACGCACTGGACACCAACCTGCCCAACCGGGTCTCGGGCGAACTCCTGCCGCAGGGGCAGCTCGCGATCGCGGTGGACGGCTCCTGGGTGCCCGGGGGCTGGATGGGTGATGGCGCCAACTCGTGGCCCGAGTGGGAAGAGGTCATGGGCATGGCGCAGATGCCCACCTCGCAGGGCCAGGAGCCGGGCGCGACGTCCATGTCCGGCGGCTGGCTGCTCAGCCTCGGCTCACAAGCCAGCGACCCCGAGGCGGCCTTCGGCTTCATCACCACCTGCCTGAACCAGGAGAACTCGCTGAAGTTCGCCACCGAGAACAGCCAGATCGCGGTGCGTGACGATGTCGCCTCCGATCCGACCTACCTCGACTACAACCCCTCCTTCGAGTTCTTCTCCAGCCTCGTGCCGGTGACCAACTTCCGGCCCGCGACGCCGGACTACTCCCAGATCTCCAACTTGATCCAGGTGGCGGCCGAATCGGTGCTCACCGGCCAGGCCACTCCGGAGCAGGCCCAGGAGACCTACGACCAAGGCGTAATCGGCATCGTCGGCGAAGAGAACACGTCTGGCGGCAGCTGAGCCATGGCCACCCTTGCTGCGGAGCCGCGGCGGGGGCAGCCGGCGGCCCCGAGACGCTCTCGGGGCCGCCGGGTGGGGCGGAACCTCGCCCGCACCGCTCCGCTGCTACCCGCCGTGGTCCTCCTTGCCCTGTTCCTGCTCGGGCCGATCATCTACTCGCTGTTCGGATCCCTGACCAACCGTGCCCTGACCGGCCCGCGGGCGGCAGACCCGCAGTTCGTGGGCCTGGACAACTACCTCACCCTGCTGGGCAACGACAACTTCTGGAAGTCGGTCGTGCTCACGATCGTCTTCGTGGTCGCCTCCGCGCTGATCGGCCAGAACGTGCTCGGCATGGGGCTCGCGCTGATGATGAGCAAGGCGCCCAGCGGTGTCTCACGGGTGATCTCAGCCCTGGTGGTCACCGCGTGGGTGCTTCCGGAGATCGTGGCGGCCTTCGCCCTCTATGCCTTCTTCGCCTCCCAGGGCACGCTCAACATCGTGCTCTCCTGGCTCGGCCTCGACGGCCCGATGTGGCTGGTGACCTTCCCGATGCTCGCGGTGATCCTCGCCAACGTCTGGCGGGGCACGGCATTCTCGATGATGGTGTACTCCGCGGCGCTCGCGGAGGTGCCACCGGATGTCTCCGAGGCGGCCGAAATCGACGGCGCGAACGTCTTCCAGCGGTTCTTCCGGATCACCCTGCCGATGATCCGCCGTTCGATCTCCACCAACCTCATGCTCACCACCCTGCAGACCCTCGGGGTTTTCACCCTGATCTGGGTGATGACGGCCGGCGGCCCGGGCGTGGAGAGCTCGACGCTGCCGATCCTTGCCTACCAGGAAGCCTTCAAGTTCATGCAGGTCGGCTACGGCACCGCCATCGCCACCGTCACGCTCCTGCTGGGGGCAATGTTCTCCATCGTCTACATCAAGGTCCTCAAGCCGGAGGTGGACTCATGAGCGCCGTGCCCGCCGCGCAGGTCGCGGCCACCACTCCACCGTCGGCAGATGCCAGGAACGTCACACGCGGCGGACGCCGGTTCACCACCGCCTCGCCGCGTGGTCGCACTAGCCGCCTGATCTCCACGGTCGTGCTCCTGGCGATCGGCGTGGTCTTCCTGGTGCCGCTGGGATGGATCCTGCTCGCCTCGGTCAACGGTGCTGCGACCGTCTCGGTCTCGTGGCCGCAGATGTTCACGCTGGACAACTTCGTGCAGATCGCCACGTGGGAGACCACCTTCCGCCCGCTGTGGAACTCGGCGATCCTCTCTTTCGGCTGCGCGATCGTGACGGTGGTGGCCTCGGTGCTCGCCGCCTACCCGCTCTCGCGCTACCAGCTGCGGTTCCGGCGCTCCTTCATGTACGGGATCCTGTTCGGCACGTGCTTGCCGATCACGGCGATGATGGTGCCGGTCTACGCGCTGTTCGTCTCGCTGCGGCTGCTGGACAACGTGTGGGGCACGATGTTCTTCCTCGCTGCCACCAGCCTGCCGATGGCTATCTGGATGACGAAGAACTTCATGGACTCCATCCCGGTCTCCCTGGAAGAGGCCGCCTGGGTGGACGGCGCGAGCTCGATGACGGCCCTGCGCCGCATCGTGGTGCCGTTGATGCGGCCCGGCATCGCCGTGGTCTTCATCTTCGTGTTCACCCAGGCCTGGGGGAACTTCTTCGTGCCCTTCGTGCTGCTGCAGTCCGCGCAGAATCAGCCGGCGGCGGTGGCGATCTATGGGTTCTTCGGTACCTACGGCACCGTGAACTACGGCCAGCTCGCGGCCTTCTCGATCATGTACTCCCTGCCCGTGCTCGTGCTGTACCTCGTGGTGCAGCGCGTCTCCGGCAGCTCCTTCGCCATGGCGGGCGCCGTGAAGGGCTAGGCCCAGCGGCGTCGCGCCGCCTTCCCTGCGATCCTGACCGACCTGCCTGCCGGCCCCCTGAGAGGTTCCTCCATGCACGACAACAGCGCCCTGACCATCGCCCGCATCGACCGCTACCTCGCGGAATGGATCGTGCCCGCCGTGGTGCGCGATCGCCACGCGCTGGACGTCACCAGCTGGCAGGTTCCGGACGAACCCGTGCCCTTCGCCCAAGCGCGTGAGGCCTTCGACGGCGGCCGGTTCGCCCCGCACCCGGTGGGCACCCCGTGGGGCCGGCCGTGGAGCACGGTCTGGTTCCACCTGACCGGCACGGTGCCGCAGGACTGGCCGCTGGACGGGACGCGGGCCGAGCTCGACATCGACCTCGGCTTCATCCACACCCAGCCCGGCTTCCAGGCCGAAGGGGCGGCATGGTCACCCGACGGGGTGCTGGTCAAGGGCGTCTCGCCGCGCAATGCGTGGGTGCCGCTACCCCAGCGCGGCGGTCACGCCGTGGAGATGTTCATCGAAGGCGCCGCCAACCCGGATGTGCCAGGCGACGCGTGGAGCACGCCCACCCCGATGGGGGACAAGGCCACCGCGCCGCCCGAAGAGCTCTACCGGCTGCGCGCCGTGGACGTGGTACTGGTGGACACGGCAGTGGAGGACCTGGTGGCCGACGTCCGCGCCCTGCGCGGCCTCATCGGCACGCTGCCGGCCACCTCCGCCCGGCGGGCCCAGATCCTCGCGGCCCTGGAGGACATGTGCGACGTCGTCGACCCGGACGATGTCGCCGGCACCGCCACGGCCGGCCGCGAAGCGCTCGCAGAGGTGCTGGCCGTCCCGGCGAGCAGCACCGCCCATCGGGCCGCCGCGGTGGGGCACGCCCACATCGATTCCGCCTGGCTGTGGCCAGTGCGCGAGACGGTTCGCAAGGTGAGCCGCACTGTCGCGAACGTGCTGGCCCTGATGGACAGCGACCCGGACGTGACCTTCGCCTTTTCCTCGGCTCAGCAGTACGCGTGGATCAAGGAGTACTACCCCGAGTTGTACCAGAGGCTGGCAGAACGGGTGCGTGAGGGGCGGATCGAGCCGGTGGGTGGCATGTGGGTGGAGTCCGACACCAACATGGTGGGCAGCGAGGCCCTGGTCCGGCAGTTCCTCGAGGGCAAGAGCTTCTTCGCCACCGAGTTCGGCGCCGAACCCACGCAGGTCTGGCTCCCGGACTCCTTCGGCTACACCGGTTCCTTCCCGCAGGTGGCGCGCCTGGCCGGGTGCACCGACTTCCTCACCCAGAAGCTCTCGTGGAACGACACCAACCGGATCCCGCACCACTCCTTCTGGTGGGAGGGCATCGACGGCAGCCGGGTGTACACCCACTTCCCGCCGGTGGACACCTACAACTCGGTGCTGAACGCCGAGGAACTGGAGCGGGCCTCGAGCCAGTACGCGGACAAGGCACGATCGTCGATCTCGCTGGTGCCCTACGGCTACGGCGACGGCGGTGGCGGCCCCACGCGAGAGATGGTGGCGCAGGGCCACCGGGTGGAGTCCCTCGAGGGCTCGGCGCGGGTGGAGTTCACCACCGCGGAGGCCTTCTTCGAAGCCTCGCGCCAGGAGTACGCCGCGATCGCCCCCACCTGGGTGGGGGAGTTGTACCTGGAGTACCACCGCGGCACGTACACCACCCAGGCCCGCACCAAGCGCGGCAATCGGCGCAGCGAGCACCTGCTGCGCGAGGCCGAGCTGTGGTCGGCCACGGCGGCGGTGCGCGCCGGCGCTGACTACCCGTACGAGGAACTGCAGCGGCTGTGGCGCGAGACCCTGCTGCTCCAGTTCCACGACATCCTGCCCGGCACCTCCATCGCGTGGGTGCACCGTGAGGCCGAGGCCTCCTACGCCGCGATCGCCACCGAGGCAGAGGCATTGATCGCGCGGGCACTGGAGGCGATCGCGGAGCAGGACGGCGCCGCGGCGGGCTCAGGCGGTCAGTTGGTGGCCAATGCCTCGCCCTTCGCTCAGAAGGGCGTGGCGCCGGGCGCGATTGGGGCGGCGGAGGTGGCCTCCCCGGCCCGGGTGGAGCGCGACGGCGAGGATCTGTTGCTGGTCAATGACGCCGTGCGGGTGCGGGTGGACCGGCGCGGCCTGGTGACCTCTGCGGTACTGGTGGCCACCGGGCGCGAGGGGCTCGCAGCGCCGGGCAACCTGCTGCAGCTCGCACGGGACATCCCGAACACCTGGGAGGCCTGGGACATCGAAGAGCACTACCGGCGCACCATCAGCGACGTGCTCGACGGTGAGGTAGAGGAGACCACCGATGAGAACGGTGCGCCCGCGATCCGCGTGACGCGCACGGTGGGGAGGAGCCGCGTGGTGCAGGTGCTCTCCCTCGCCCCCGGCACCGACCCCACGCTGCACTTGCGCACGGATGTCGATTGGCACGAGCAGCAGAAGCTGCTCAAGCTCGGCTTCACGCTCGATGTGCACACCGACCATGCGCGCTCGGAGATGCAGTTCGGGCACATCACGCGGCCGACGCACGTGAACACTTCCTGGGACGCGGCACGCTTCGAGACGGTCGCGCATCGTTGGGTGCACGTGGCCGAGCCCGGTTTCGGGGTGGCCTTCAGCAACGATGGCACCTACGGGCACGACATCACCCGCGTGCGCGTCGGCGGTGATGTGACCGCCGGGCGCGAGGACGGCGCGGCGGACGACGGGCGGGTGGCCACGCAGGTGCGCTGGTCGCTACTGCGGGCCCCGCTCTTCCCGGACCCGGTGGCCGACCAGGGCGAGCACACACTGCGGCATGCGGTGACCTTCGGCGCGCAGGTGAGCGATGCCGTCGAGCACGGGTACGCGCTGAACCTGCCGCTGCGCGAGGTGTGGCCTGGTGACGCGAGCGGCGAGGCAGCGAGTGGCGGAGCCGCAGTCCCGCCGCTGGTGACCGTCTCCGATCCGCAGGTGGTCATCGAGTCGGTGAAGCTCGCCCACGACGGCAGCGGCGATGTGGTGGTCCGGCTCTACGAGAGCCTCGGCGCGCGGGCGTCGGCGAGTGTCGGCTTCGGTCTTGAGGCGGCCTCGGTGACGGTCACGGACGTGCTGGAGCGGCCGCTGGAGTCTGCGGGTGTCAAGCTCGTGGACCGTGCGGTAGCGGTGGAGCTCCGGCCCTTCCAGGTGCTGACACTGCGGGTGGCGCGGGGGTGAGTGGGTAGCGAGTACGTGCCGCGCACCCAATCCTGCGGCGGGCCCGGGGAATGCTCCCAGCGGCGCCCTAGCATCCGGGGCATGCGCACTGACAATGTCGTCCTGAACCTGCCGTCGCGCCTCGCCTGCGCCCGGACCGTGAGCGCGGAACGGTGAGCGCCGAGCGTGTGCTGATCACCGGTGCCACGGGTCTCCTGGGACGCGAGGTTGTCGCAGCCCTGGGCCGGCGCGGGGTACGGCCGCGAGTGCTTCTTCGGTCTGCGGAGCGGCGCTCTGCCCTGCCCGCGGATGCCGATGTCGAGGTCGCTGTGGGTGACCTGGGTGACCACGCCTCGCTGGGCGAGGCGCTCGCCGGCGTCGACGCTGCGTTCCTGGTCACTCCCCACGACTCGGCGGAAGAACACCTCGGCCTGACCTTCCTGAGCGCCTGCGAGGCAGCGGGGGTGTCACGACTGGTGCTCTCGACGGCGATCCACCCCGACAGCGGCATCAAGCCGATCCGGAACGCGATCTACGCGCTGATGGGACGCGCTGGCCCGCACTACGTGCCCAAGTACCGGGTGGAGGCCGCGGTCCGTGACTCTGCGGTGGACTCCGTGGTGCTGCTGCCGGCGAACTTCTACCAGAACGACGAGCTGTGGCGGCCCGAAATCCTCTCAGGTTCTTACCCGCAACCCATCGGTAAGAAGGGAACGGTCCGTGTGGACTGCCGCGACGTCGGTGAGGCGGCTGCCCGCGGCCTGCTGCGCGAACTCGACCCTGGCGTCTTTCCGATGGTCGGCCCAGAGCCGCGGATCACCGGACCCGGCGCGGCCGAGCTGTGGCAGGCCGCGCTCGGCCGGGAAGTCAGCTACGTGGGCGACGAGCTCCGGACGTGGGAGCAGGCCATCGGCGAGCGCATGGCCCCGGCTATGCGCGAGGACTTCCGGCGCACCTACGAGCTGATTCAGCGCTTCGCCCCCCGGGGGAGCGCTGGCCAGCGCGCGCGGACCACGGCCGCGCTGGGGCGGCCCCCGACGTCGTATGCGGACTATGCGCACGATGCCGCTGCGCGGTGGTCCGACTCCGCGCAGTAGCCGCATCGCGACCTGGCCGTGGACGCGGCTCGTAAGGCCCGGTCCTCGCGCGCCCATCCGTCCGGCCGCTCCGGATCGGGCGGGTACGCGTGCGTGCCCGGCACGTAGCGGGGCGGGGCCCCTACGTGCCGGGCACGGCTTCCGAGCGCGATCCAGCGCTGCGGCTGCACTGCCGTCCTAGCGTCTCTCGCGGATCGCCCCGATCCGATCAATCTGACGCGAAAGGACCATTCCGATGGATACCGCACCTGTGGCGCCGCGCAAGCAACGCCCCGCAGCACGTCCCGCTCTGGCCGCTCTCGGCGTGATCGGCCTGGCCGGTGCCGCGACGCTGACCGCCGCCAACTGGACCGACACCGCCGAGATCACCGGAGAGATCACTACCGGAAGCTTCTCTCTCGAACTCGACCTGGACGACCTCGGGTTCGACGAGTTCGTCCCCGGTGAGTCCCAAGGCGAGACGCTGTCCGTGCAGAACAACAGCTCCACCCCGGCCGAGATCAGCCTCGACATCTCCGGGCTGGACTCCGATGTGGAGTGGGAGCTGACGGTCACGGAGTCCGGCGGCGGGGGCATCAGCGTCGATCCTTCGGACTCAGCAGAACAGTTCACCGGCCTGGCGCTCGGCCCCGGTGGTGAACCGCTGATCTATGACGCCGGGGAGACCGGATCCGTGGAGATCAGCCTGACGCTGGTCACGGCGTCGAACGAGTCCCAGGACCTCGATGAGCTGGACGACCTCGTACTGACCTTCACCGGCGAGCAGGCGGCCTCGGACGGCGACTGAGCGCAGCCAGGTGACCGCAGTGGGGCGTCACAGCCGCATGTGAGAGGCAATCGAACGGATGGACATGACGAGACAGACCTTGGCCGCACCACAGGGCAGCCGGCCGGCACGGTGGGCACTGGCCGCGATCAGCGTGCTGGTTGTGGCGAGCGCCGGGGCCGCCACCGCGGCTGCTTGGACCGACAGCGGTGAGGTGACCGGGCAGGTACGAACCGGCAACCTCACCGTGGACCAGGACCTCACGGAGTTGGACTTCGGCGAGTTCGAGCACTACGTCCAGCAGAGCGAGACCGTGCGACTGACGAACAGCGGATCCACCCCCGTCGAGCTGACCGTCGATGTCGCACGCCTGGAGGAGACCGATGCCCAGTGGCAGCTGTCCATCGTCAGCGGAGGCCGGGGATTCACTCTTGACCCCTCGGACCCCGAGAGGGAACTGACCGGGCTACCGCTTCGAGTCGGCACCGTCGATGACCTGATCCTCGCCCCCGGCGAGGACATCGATCTCACCATCCGGCTGCGCTACTCCGATGCTGACGGCGCCGCGGCAGGCCGCGACTTCGGCGAGTTCGGCCTGACCTTTGTGGGTACGCAGGCAGATGGGGAGCACGGCGCGCTCGACGCCGGCTGGACCGACTCGGCGACCATCTCGGGCCCAGTGCGCACCGCAGGCGAGCCGCAGGTGCCGTTCTTCACCGAGCAGGATCTGCCCGTTACCGTCGAACCGGACCTCTCCGGCGTCTACGCCCTCGGCGATCCGATGGACTGGCACATCGACGTCACGGTGCCGCAGCTACCGACGGGTTCCGAGATGTCGGACGTGACTCGCTACCGGGTATCGCTGACCGGTGACTGGTTGTGGCCGGGTCTCGGCACCCTCGTCGGGGAGCACTTCCACTCGCAATCTTCGGTGAATCCCACGTCCTACACCGGAAGCGGATACCTCTTCCGGCCCACCTGGGATGGGGAGTTCGCCCACGATCTCATCAGCCGTTCTGGTGGCGAGCAGGGGGTGAGGTTGTCGATCGTGGACTACGGCGCCGGATGGGATAACACCTCCGGAGACGGGATTCTGTCGCTGCACGCGGAGCCGCACGTGCAGTATCGCGGCGAGTACCGGATTCTGGAATCGGCATCCGCGACCACGTTCTGGGGTGCAGTCCGGGTTGCCGGGGAGGGCGACGGATGCCGCTACGAGGTCACGCTTGGCGACAGTGCCGCGCCCAATGAGAACGGCGAAGTCATCGTCGCGGGCGAGATCGATGGCGGTGAATGGCTCATCGAGGGCCTTCGCGTGCTCGACGCAATCGATGGACCCGACCAGTACTGGTTGGTGAACACCTCCTGCCCCAGTGGCTCCACGTCGACCCCGGTGGCGATCGGCGACCTCGAGCCGGCGAGCCACGAGCAGGTCGCTGCGGATCCAGAGCACCCGAACACAGTCATCGTGGGTGGGGACGGCGCTCCCGACGGCGCCGTGGCGGACCAGTGAGCAGGGCCTCCGCGCGCCGCGCGCGCTGGTCCTGGGCGCACCGGATGTCCTCGGTGGCGGCGACAGTCGTGGCCGTGCTGGCGGTGGCGTTGGCTGTCGCCGCACACACCGGAGTGCTGCACGTGCGTGTCGTCTCCTCGAGCTCCATGGAGCCGGCACTCAGCGCCGGCGACGTGCTTCTGACTCGGGCTATGCCGGCCGGCGAAGCTCAGGTGGGGGAGGTCGTGACCTTGCAGCGGCCCACCGGTGACCTGGTCACGCACCGGATCGTCGCCAACGCTCCCGATCCGGACGAACCGAAGGGCTGGTTGGTCACCATGCGCGGCGACGCCAATGCCGTCGCCGACCCACGGCCCTTCCCCGCGACCGAGGTCGAGGCCACCGTCGCCCGTATCCCACACGCCGGCGGAGTGCTTCGAGCTCTGGCGCAGCCGCCCGCCATGCAGATCGCGATGGTCTCCGCGCTGGCGCTGGTGATCGCAAGCCTGATGTCGCCACGAACCCGAAGTAAAGGACACACGCCATGAGAACGACAGTCGTCGGCCGCCACCGGTCGGCTCGTGCAGCCTGGGCTGGCCGGGCCGCCGCCGCAGCAGCGGGGGTCAGCCTGCTCGCCCTTCCGGTGTTCCTCGGGCCCGCCGCGTCGGCGCAGTCCGAGCAGGACTCCGGTGGCTTGGAGGTGAGCTACCCGGACGGCACACTGGAACTGACCGATCTCACACCTGGAGTCCCGCAGACCGGTCATGCTCAGCTCACCAACTGGCATCCCGACGCCCTCGCCATCGAGGTGTCCAGCGACTGGTACGGAACAGAAGCCGCCGCCGAGGCCGTCCGAGTCGACGCCCGAGTCTGCACGAGTCCGTGGATGGGTGACGACTGTCCAGGGACAGTGCGGAGCATCCCCATGAGGGAGGAACGGGCAGAACTGGGCGTCATCCCCAGCGAGACGAGCTGGTACGTGCGGGTCGAGGCAGCACTGCCGGCCGAGGCGGACAACACCGCCCAGGATCTGAGTGGAGAGCTGCGGATCGAGGTAGTGGCAGCGGCGCACACCCCACCGCCGTCCGGCGCCGGACCCGACGATCGGGATCTCCCGCAGACCGGAACCGCGGCCGCGCAGCTGACGGCGGTGGCTCTGCTTCTCACCGTCGCCGGTGCGGGAGTGGTGCGGTGGCGCAGGGCACGAGGTACGCGTGGCCGTCTCGGCCTTCCCGCTCGGGGATGAACGAGCCGCCGCCGTGGGTCATAGACTGGGAAACTGAGGTACAGAGCCGCATCTCACGCCACGACTGCACGGAGACCATGGATTTCGGCATCGATCACTCGTTCGTCGCCCGTACCGCCGAGCGTGGTCAGATCGTTCGCCAGCTCCAGCGTGCGGAAGCCGGATCTGCACATCTGGTGGTGATCGAGGCACTTGCCGGCATGGGGAAGTCGGCCCTGCTGCGTCGCGCACTGGCCGACTGCGGCCGCCCCGCCCTGTCGATCGTGCTGGACGAGTCCGATCGGGAGGAACCGGGCTCCGCGGGAGTGCCGGCGCTGTGGAACCCGGAGACGGCGCAGCGCGGGGAAGCTCACGAGCTCCTCGAGGCGGCGGCGGCACGGCTGGAGGAGCTCGGTGCTGGAGCGGTAGTGGTCATCGAGAACTTCCACTGGGTCGATGACCTCTCGGCTCAGGTGCTCTGGCGTCTGCTCCGGGAACCGCAGCACCGCCTGGGGGCGCTGGTGGTGACCACCAGGCCCTGTGCGCGGCCGGATCTGTCCGGCTTCGCCCGTCACGCCCAGACCGGCTCCTGCGGTGCCTTCATCGATCTGCCGCCATTGAACGCCGACCAGTCGCGTGAGCTTCTCGCCGAACTCGCCGGGGTGCCCGTCGGCGCCGAGGCAGCCGGTGCGGTGCATGCCGCCACCGATGGCATCCCCGCCCATGTCGTCAGCATCGGTGCATGGCTCTCGCAGTGCCCTCCCGGTGCCGGCCGCAGCATCGAGAATGCGGTCGCACATCACCAGGCCGCTCTGGCACGAGCCGGCCACCCCTTCCATCAGGCGATCAGCTCGATGGTCCGCGGGCTCGATCCGCATGCCCGTAGTCTCCTGACGCTCCTGGCCACGGCTGGCCAGCCGCTGTCGGCGCAGCAGATGGCCGAGGTTGTCGAGCACCCCGTCGAGCTCACGGTCCTGACCGAGGCAGGTGTGTCCGAGTGGGACGCCGCCAGCTTCGGCTACCGCATCCGGTATCGCAGCGTCGCCGTTGTTCTCCAGGCTCTGATCCCGCCGGAGGAGCGGGCCCAGTGGCATCAGCGCGTCGCCGCACTCCTCGGGTCGTCCGCCGGGGTCACGCACCGTGCCACGGCCCTGCGCTTGGAGCCGGACGAGAGCGGCCGTCGGCGTCTGGTCGCCGAGGCGCTCGCGGTCGCCCGGGATCTGCTGACGGCCGGACGGCCGGGCGAATCCGCCGAGCACCTGGTCTCGGTACTGCCGCTCGACACGGGTTCCGAGGTGGTGGTTCTCCTGCTGCGCAGCGTTGCGCACGGGGCCGACGTCCGTGCGCTCCTGGAGGCGGAGCCGGCCATCAGGGCGTTGCCACCCGGCGCCTTGCGCAGTGGCGGGCTCGCGCTCCTGCGTATGCGCAGTGGTGAGCCGTGGGCCGCGATGGGGGAGCTCGCCCAGGTGGTGGACTTGGCCGCCGAGGAGAATGACGCCATCCAGCTGTTCGCTCGGGCGGTGGCTCAGGCCGGCGTTGTCAGCGTCACCGGCTCGGTACCGTCGCGGTGGTCTGCGGTGTTGGCGCGAACGACCGAGGCACTCGACGTGTACCTCGATGGCGCGGAGGGAACCGCGGGAGAGGTCCGCGGGTTGCGCGGGCTCATTGCCACGTGGCGCGTCCTCGCGACGCCGCGCCCCCTGGTGGACCCGATCGAAGCGATCGGCGACATCGCGGATCAGCTCGCGCAGACGCCGTCCGCTGAATCCGCGTACTTGGGCATACGGGCGGTGCGGGGAGCGCGCCTGCATCAGGTCGGCGCGTGCCAGTCCGCCTACTACGAACTCGAAGCGAGCTCCCAGGGCTTGCCCGGCCAGGACAGGCTCGGTGCCTTCGGGCGCTCCCGATTTGCTCTCTCGCTCTTTGACGCCGGGTTGTGGGATGAGGCGGCCGCGGTGGCGGCACAAGCCGCTGAGGGCGGGCTCGAGCGCGGCGAGTGCGATCAAGCCCTCATCTCCTACGCCGTCGATGCCCTCGTCCGTGCGGCCCGTGGGCAGGAGAGCGCCCACCGGATACTTGACCGGCTGTGGGAGGCTCCTGGCTCGGAGGGCAGTCCAGCGAGTCGCGTCTACATCGACTACGCCAGGGCGTGGGCCGCCATCACCGCGGAGGACCACGCCCGAGCTATTGATGCGCTCCTGCGCACGAACGAGAGCGACCTGGGGCTGGCATGCCTGGGCATCATGCCGCTGACGCTGCTCGCGCGGGAGCTGGCCTCGATCGGCCGGCCCGAGGTCATCGCCTCGATCATCACGACGCTGCAGGACGACAGCGTTCCTGCTCTGGAGGCGCCCCGCCGCTACGCCATCGCGCATGCCCGCGGGCTGAGCCGTTCTGATCCGCAGGAGCGGCTCGACCTTCTCTTCGACGCACTGGACTGGCTTGATCACAAGTCACCTCCGCGCACCACGCTCTCGATCGCGGAAGGTGGTGGTTTTCGTATGCAGCGGGCGCTCCTTGCGCTCGACATTGCCGGCCTGGTGAGCAATCAGCGGTTCGCCGAGCACAGGACCACCGGCATCGGTCTGGCCGTGTGGGCTGCCACGGTCTTCCAGCGATGTGGCGCACGGGTCCTGGAGCAGCGAGCCGGTGATCTCGCCACCAGCTTGCGGGAGGATGCCCCCACTCTGGCGAGCATGGTCGGTCCGCGATCAGCTTCCGCGCCGGCCACAGATCCAGCGCTGCGGCACAAGCTGTCTCAACTCAGCGGGCGAGAGCGTCAGGTCACCCTGCTGATCGGGGAGGGGAAGAGCAACCCCGAGATCGCCGAGGATCTCTACATCTCCGTCCGGACCGTCGAGAAGCACATCGCCAAGATCTTCAAGAAGCTCGAGGTGTCTTCGCGCAGGGAAGCGAAGCGCCTGCTTCGCGGAGCGGTCGCTGAGCCTCGCTAGAGTAGTCAGCGATCGAGAAAGTGGCCTGCGACCAGGAGGCGAGTTCCCCGTCACTGTCGTCGATGAGCAGTCGTCGCCTCTGGAGCAAGACGCTGAGGCAGCGGTGGCGGTGGCAGGTGGAGAGGGCTTCGCGAGTGACATCGTGTCGCTAGAACCGAGCGAGGAGTACCTCTTCTTCGTATACACGGAGACTCAGGACGCCCCGTACAGCCTGGTCGGCATCGACGCCGGCGCGTTCCAAGCCCAGAGTGATGGTTCCTACGCCAACCCGGTGGGGATGGCTGTGGAGGCGAGCGAGGTGCAGGCATTCGCTCAGCGAGCCGCTGAGATCGAAGGGTAGCTTCGCCTGCCCTGCCCTGCCCTGCCCTGCCCTGCCCTGCCCTGGCATGGCCGGCCTGTGCGGGCGTTGACCGCAGGGAGCCTCCTGTGGCCGACGCTCTGCTGACCAGGATGCGAGACGGTCTTGGCTTGCCGGAGAGCGTCCGCCAAGCTTGAAGGTGACGCACGTCACGTAGGCGTGCCCTGGCCGGGGGCAAGTTGGGAGAGACATGTCCAGCCCTCCGTTCCACCAGTGCCTCGCGGCGATGTCAGTGCCCGACCAGGACGGCCCGAACAGCCCTCGCCCCACGGCTGCTGACCCCGGGAGCCGCGGGCGGATGAGGCGGGCCGACCATTGAGCGAGCCGAACGACTGGGCGGCCTTCGCCGGCCAGAAGAGTGAATATCAGCGCAACCAGGAATCGTCCAACAGTCAGCACCGGCACAATCCCTACGGTGACGGGGAGATCGACCCGAATCATCACCAGCAGCGCGCGCGCCAGATCCGTGAGGGCAACATGGCACCGCCCCCGGGTGGGGCGATCTCCGCGGACTCTGGCCTCATGTGGGCGCTGACCATGCGAGTCATGCCCTATGTGGCTCTGCTGGCGGTGATGGTCTACTGGCTCTCCATCGCCGCGCTGTACGCCGAGCCCTATCGGGACCTGCTCGTGGCGATACTGCCGGATGCGTGGTTCGTGGAGTTCGGCGAGGAGCCGCAGCCCTGGGCAGTGGCAGGCGTCGTTGGCGCGGCGGCGGTCAGCGTAGGGATCCTGCTGCTCGTCGTGCGTCGTCGCCTGGGGCGAGCTTGGGCGCATGGCGTTACGGGCACCGGCGTGCTGTGGTGGCAGGCCTACCCCTTGTCCGTGCTCCTGGTTCTCCTGCTGGCACTGACTCCGGGGCTCTTCCTCGGGGCGGGCTCGGTGGCGCAGAGCGGTCTTCCGCCAGTGCGGCCCGGGATGGACGAGGGGGTGCGTTCGTGGCCGGTGATCCTCACTCTGGCCACCGCGCTGTGGTGGGCCATCGGCTCCACCCGACGCGCGGTGCGCCGGGCGGTGAAGCGGCGTTTTCGTGGTTGGTGGCAGGCCCCCGATGGTGAGTGGTATCCACCGGGCTACGAGTGGGGTCCGCCGCAGCAGGGTCAGCAGTGGGCTCAGGTGCTGCCGCCCCCGGATCCACGGCAGCAGATTCTTCCCCACGATGGCCCGCCATGGTCACGGTGACTCGCGAAGCCATCCGCAACGAGAGCGAGGCCCGAACCTCGACCGGGGTTGTCCCTCGGTCGAGCGTTCGAACCTCGTTCAGCTGGGGTCCATCCTGCTCCGCTACTCGGATAAACCTGCCCTCTCGCGCGACACGTCTTGGATCCAAGACGTGCGGCGCAGAGCCACCCGGTCACGACGGTCCAGTGGCTCGCCTGCGATGCCAGGTCGGCGGAGCCTGCCGGCGAAAAAAGTAGAAGAGATCCTCGCCGGGCACCTGGACGGCGCGACGCTAGTGCAGTTGGTCGAGCGGCATGGCGTGAAGGCTGAGACCGTTGGCCAGGTGCTTCAGCGTGAGGGATATGTGCCGGACTCGGCTCGAGGGCGTGGCGGCCGGCCACGATTCTCCGGCGAGGAACTCCGTCAGATCCAGCAGCGCTTGGATCAGGATGTGAACCGCCCTGGGTTTGGTGGAGAGTCAGGACACACCAGAGTCTCCACCAAACCCAGGGCGGTTCAAGGTGCGCACGGAATGCAAGCCATCGGGGTGCCCGCGACATATACCCAGTGAATCGCCATCAACGTCAGGAGGTAAGGCATGCGCAGGAGGACGCGTATAGCTGGAACAGCGTCTGCTCTCGCGCTCGCCGCGGCGGGTTGCCAGGCCGGCGACGGTGAGGATCCCGGCGGCGCGGATGATGCCGCCGTCGAGGTTGCACCGTCGGACGTGGCGGACTTCGAGGCGGCGCTGGATGCCGCAGGGGAGGAGCGCGAGGAGTTCGAGCTCGACGAGCTCGCCATCGTGGTCGATGACACCACCATCCGGCTCGTGCTGCTCGGATCCGGTTCGTGCCCGCCGGAGCCGCAAGCCAGTGATGTGGAGCTCAACGGGGGAGTGGAGGCGGTGGCGTTCGAGGAGACGGGCGATGTACTTACCGAGGAGTGCACGGCGGACGCCGTCGAGTACTTCTTCGAGCTCACCGCCGAGTCCGGTTGGGCTGAGACGGTGGAGCTGAGCTTCGACCGGGCGATCAGCGACGACGGTCCGATGCGAGTCCTCGACGGGAGGTAGAAGCTATGGGTGTGAAGCTGAGGTGCGTAGCCGCAGGGGCGGCCGTTGTTAGCGTTCTCGCCGGCTGCCAGGAGGACGGCTCACGTGGTGCAGGCGACCCCGATGGTGCCGGTCACGGCGATCGGCAGCCTGTCCTCATCTATCCGTCTCACGAAGTCGCCTTCGCGGCTGTTGCGGATGAAGCGGGCCTGGACGTCGAGGAGCACTGGGATTCCATGGCGATCGTCGTCGATGACCAGGCGATCCAGCTGCTGATCCACGGTTCCAGTTCTTGCCCGCCTGAGCCTGAGCATGCGGACTTCAGCAACTGGCAGGTCGACGAGGCCGGCGCCGTCGAGGTGGTGGAGTTGATCGACGGCTCTTCACACGACGGTCCGTGCACCGATGACCTTGCCCCGCACTACTTCGAGCTGGACAGCTCCTTGGGATGGAGTGAGGGCGTAGACGTCGTCTACGAGCGCGCTGGCAGCGACGGTGTCGACGTGATCGACACCCGGTAGTGCCGCTGCTGTCGCGGTACCGGCTTCGCGCGGTCCACTGTGCAGACATCGTTCCTGCCTGGGCGGGAAGCTCATTCTAGAAGCTGGCCAACGTCAAGAACCGCCCGACCGATGCCGCAGTCTTCGTCGAGGAGTACCTCGTCCTGCTGGCCGCCCAGACCCTTTTCAACGACGATGTGGCTGCACTCGCCGCCTCGACGGTGCCACCGGCCTCACCGCGTCCACGACGCAGCGGTGGTCAGCCGCCACCCTCCACCACCATGCACGAGCGCCAGACATAGCTGGCAAGCAGAAAGGCCACCCCACGGGGTGGCCTTTCGTCTATCTCAGACCTGCGGCAGGAGCCTCGCTCGGAGGCCCCTGCCGTGGTTTCCTCAGCCCGTATTTCGAGTAGGGGCCATCTGGGGTGGACGACGGGACTTGAACCCGCGGCCCTCGCGACCACAACGCGATGCTCTACCGACTGAGCTACGCCCACCATCGCTACCGAATGGACGCACGAAGCGCCCGGCAGCAGTGCACGAGCATAGCCGACGACGAGCCTGAGACCGAAGCCGGGCGAGGGTGGCCTCGCTCACCGCCGAGAGCGCAGGTCCCTCGCTGCAGCGCGGGCTCGGCTCAGAACTTCTCGAGGAGCGCGGCGGTGGGCTCGGCGGCGATGCGCTCGGCGGAGGCCTTGGCGTCCTCGCTGCTGGGCCCCTCACCCTCGGGGAAGAGCACGGCGCGGTAGTAGCGCAGCTCATCGATGGATTCCAGGATGTCTGCGAGCGCACGGTGCCCGCCCGCCTTGGCGGGGGACTGGAAGTAAGCACGCGGGTACCAGCGGCGCGCCAGCTCCTTGATGGAGGAGACGTCGATGATCCGGTAGTGCAGGTGCTCGACCACCTCGGGCATGTCGCGCGCGAGGAAGGTGCGGTCGGTGCCCACCGAGTTCCCCGCCAGCGGCGCCTTACGCGCATCGGCAACCCACCGCTTGATGTAACTCAGTACCTGTGCCTGAGCCTCGGCCATCTCCAGGCCGGCATCGAGCTCCGTGAGCAGACCGGAGCTGGTGTGCATCTCACGCACGGTGTCACCCATCTGTTCCACCGCACCCGGGGTGGGCTGGATGACCAGGTCGATCCCGGCGTCGAGCGGGCGGAGTTCGGAGTCGGTCACCACCACGGCCACCTCGATCAGGGCATCGGCCTCGAGATCCAGGCCGGTCATCTCGCAGTCGATCCAGACGATCGGATCCTTGGCAGCCTTCGCACTAGTGCTCGCGTTCGTGTTCACAGCCCACCACCCTACGGGGCGCCACGGTCACGAGCAGTGCCCCGAGCGGGCTGCGGAGCGGACTCACTCGGTGCGCAGGTCCTGGGCGCGCATAGGCTCGCGAGCGGTGAGAGCGGCGATCACCGCCACCGTGGCCACGCCGCCGGCCAGCAACAGCCCCAGCCACCAGAAGACCGGCGGGATGGAGAAGGCCCGGAGGCTCTCATCTCCGCCAAGGACTTCGTAGGTGCGGACGCCTAGGAGTGCCAGGGTGCCGCCCGCCAGCAGCGCGCCCACCAAGGGCAAACTGAACTGGATGAGGTAGGACAGTCCAATCGTGCGGCGCGGCACGCCGATGGCCAGCATCCGCATCCGCGGACGGCGCGACTCGCGCAGCCAGTCCATGATCGACAAGCTCACCGCGACCAGGACCACGGCGACCAGGGCAGCTCCTGTTCCTCCCACCATGGAGCGCACGCTGAGCAGCAGGTCGTAGTCCGAGTAGCGCATGGGGGAGTCGCTATGGAGTCCGAGCGCCTCAGCGGCACTGCCCACGGTCACTGCGAACTCCCGCCCGGGCGGTCCGATGACGTCCGCTCGGTGCACCGCGGCGCCGATCTCCTCGACGAGATGCGGCGGGACGAACACGTGGAAGTACGGAAGGAAACCGCGCTGCGTCACCACGGCCCGCTCATCGGTCTCGATCTCCGGGCCAGACAGGTCGATGGTGGTGGCCGCCCCTTCCGTCTCCCCGTCTGCGGAGCGGGCGACAACCTCCAACGACTCTGGCACTCCGTCGAAACTCTCTGTCACGACGTCCCACGACTGCAAGCTCCCGATCCACGCCGCGCGCTCGTCGGAGCATCCGGCCACGCTCACGTAGTAGACCGCCAGGTCGGCACAACTCCCGGAGAAGATCTCGAGGCATCCCTCGGACGTCATGACGTCACACGTGGATGCCATGTACTCGTGTACCGGAATGACGCGCTCGGCTCCGGGGATGTTCTCAAGCTCGGCGAGGTCGCCGGCGGTCAGCGGTTGCTCTTGATCAGCCTCCATATCCCAGCCCGCGTGGACGCTCACCTCCTGCGGCCCCCGCTCGGCGTTGCGCGTCGCATAGACCGATTGCGGGACCGTCTCGAAGGCAGTCAGCACCCCGGCCCCGATGCCAAGCGCGAAGAGGGCGATGCCCACTCCGGCCACCCGCCGAGTGGCCGAGGCCGGGTCGGCCTCGATGCTCCGGCCCGCCATGAGCAGCGGGAACCGGCGAGATCGGCGCAGAGCTCGCGCCACGTAGCGTGCGATCAGGGCCGGCGTGGTGACAATGCCCAGCGCGCCGAGGACGATCCCGGCCCGAAACAGCCCAGCGACGGCGGCCACCCGGAATCCCCGTGCTTCGTCGACGCTGATCTCCGGTCGAAGCCGCAGGGCGAGCTCCGTGATCTCCTGACTGAAGATGGCGAGGCCGAAGCACGCCACGGCAGCCACGAAGGGCACCGCCCGCCACCACGAGGCCGGCTTCACGACGCCGCCCCGCCGCGCCTGGGTGGGGAGCAGCTGCAAGGTGCGCAGCGAGGCCAGGGCCAGCACGCCGGAGAACACCACGACGGCGCCAAGCACCACCGCCATCCGCCCGGGGGAGAAGGCCACCGGTTCGGCGAGCTGCACGCGAACGTTGATCAGCCAGGCGGCGGCGTAGGCCACGCCGACGCCCGCTAGTGCACCCACGGCGGTGAGCGAGACGTTCTCCACCACGGCCGCCACGAGCGTGCGCGCACGGTTGATGCCGATCAGCCGGAGCGAGGTGAGGCGCTGGTCCCGCACGGTGGAGGAGAGCCGCCCGGCCACCACGAGCAGCAGCAGCACCGGTGCGAGCAACATGGCGGACATGGCCTCCGCGGTGCCCCGCTCGGAGGGCGTGATTGGTTCCTCGCCGGGGATCTCGATGACCGGATAGAGCGCGTCCGGCATGGCCCAGGCGAGGCTGAGGATCAGCACACTCAACGCACCGCCGAGCAGCAGCGCGGTGATCCGCACGGGACCGCCGGCCAGGGCCAGGCGCAGCCCAAGACGGATCACGCCTGGACCTCACGGCCGTCGCGGAGCATCACGGTGCGCTGTGACCACGCGGCCACGGAGAGTTCGTGGGTGACCAGCACGACGGCGGAGTTCTGTTCTTGTGCTGCCGACATCAACGCTTCAAGCACCAGTTCTCCGGTGGTGGTGTCCAGTGAACCGGTCGGCTCGTCGGCGAGGACCACGGCGGGCTCGTGGACCAGGGCGCGGGCCACGGCGGCGCGCTGGGCCTGGCCGCCGGAGACCTCGGAGACGCGCTGTTGCGCCACGCCGGCTACGCCCAGGCGATCCAGCATCTCCATCGCCCGGCGGCGGGAGGGGCGGCGGCGGTGGCCCGTCACCCGCAGGGGCAGTTCCACGTTCTCCACCAGGCTGAGCTCCGGCACCAGGTCGCCGAACTGGAAGACGAAGCCCATACGCCGCAGGCGCAGTTCGGCCCGGCGCCGTTCCGGCAGCTGATCCAGCCGCACGCCGTCGAGGTAGACCGCTCCGCTCTCCGGCAGGAGCAAGCCCGCCAGCAGGTGCAGCAGCGTGGACTTCCCGGAGCCGGACTGCCCCATGATCGAGACAGTCTCACCCTCCCGCACCTGGAAGTCGATGCCGCGCAGCACTGGGGTAGCGCCGTAGGAGTGATGCAGTCCGCTGGCGCGCAGGATTGCGGGCGGGGTGCCGGGGCCAGTCGTGCCGGTCCGGCGATCGGCGCGGCGCGTGGGGGCGGTCATGGCAGCTGCTCCACGTCGGCCCGCAGATCACTCAGGCGGGCGGCGGCCAGCTCCACCCAGCGGATGTCCGCCTCAAGGTGGGCGAGTTCGTGGTCCCGGGCCAGCCGGTCGATCACATCCCCGCTGTGCCGGTCAGCGGTGAGTTCGCGCATGCGCTCGAGGTGGGCGAGGCGCTGGCGGTCGAGGATCGGTTCAGCCGGGCGTCCGGAGGCGAGTGCGAGCACCACCTTGGTGAACAGTTCGGAGGGGCGGCCGGTCGGTTTCTGTGGCTGATCGAGCCAGGCCTCCAACTCGGCCACGCCGTCATCAGTGATGGCGTAGACCTTGCGGTCGGCGCCCTCGCCGGGTTCGACACCCACGCCATCGGCCAGGCCGTCTCGCTCGAGGCGAGCGAGAGTCGAGTAGACCTGGCCGTACTTCAGGTCGCGCCCGTGGCCGAAGAGTTCGTCGTACGTGCGCTTGAGGGCGAAGCCGTGGGCGGGATGGCGATCAAGGAGGGCCAGGACGGCCATGGGGACGCTCATGCCGGAACTGTACACCGGGTGTATTCACTCAGTGAATACCCGAGCGTAAGAACTCGAAAGTGGTGCGCCCGTGCGGGCTCTCGGTACGGTCGAGAGCACGGGGCCGTGGCGCCGGGCGATCCGATGGTGGAGCTCGGGCTGCAACGGCTGAAGAGTCGAGACAAGGAGCAGCGTCATGAGCAGAACAGCCGAAGACCGCAAGGCCAGCTTCATCAAGGGCGTCGGGATCGGATCGCTGGTCCTGGGGCTACTTTTCGTCCTGGGCGGCATCGGAACCTGGATCATGGTCAGCTCGCAGCTCAGTGAAGAGAACATCACCGTCGCCGGTGACGCGCCGTTCTTGGCTGGGTCGGACGTCAACGGCCCCTTCAGCGCTTACGCCCAGGCTGAAGTGATCCAGCAGCACGCACTCGCTGGCTCCGAAGGCACCTACGCCGAGCTGGGTGCCATGGTCAACGAGGCACGGGACGCCGGTGACGAGGACCGCGCCGAGGAACTCCAGGCGCAGCGCGACACGATGATGAACGCCTCGTTCCTGCGTGCTTCCCTCTTCACCTCGGTGCTGGCCTTCGGTGTCTCCGCCATGGTGATCGGCCTGGGCGTGCTGCTCGTGCTGATCGGCCTGGTGATCCGCCAGCTCTCCGTCGGTTTCCGTGCCGCCCCGGCACAGCCGGTCAGCCGCGTGGACGCCGTCGAGACCGACGAGCGCGCGTAGCCCGGTGTGACCGCTGGCGGGCGAGGAAGAAGGTAACCCGGGCCCCCGCGATCAGCTTTCGCACGCGGCCTGGGGTGCGCACCGTGCCGAACGAGCGGCGGTCGGGGGCCGCAGTGAGCCGCCGCTGGAGCGCACGGAAGCTCTCGACTTGGCGCGAGAGCAAGTCGAGATCGACCCCTGCATGCGGCGTCTCGGCGAGGAGCGAGGCCGGGCCGGTCACGAGGGCGATGGCGGGGATGCGGTTTTCGAACAACGGCTCGCCTTCGCCCAGATGGACGAGCGCGCCGGGCTTGACCGGACGAACGGGCCCGGCACCGTGCCACACCGCGCGGGCGAGGGCATCGAGCTCGCGGGTGGTGGCGTACAGCAGCTCGGGCTCCGCTCCGTCGTCGCCGCTGCCCGCCCTGGGGGAGTCGTTGCGTTGCCGTCTCGCGCCGAGGTGCTCGATCACCAGGCCTGCCACGGCCCGGTGTCCCGCGGCATCCGCGTCCCAGAGCTCAGGGTGCGCGTCGAGCCATGCGGTGGTCGCCTGTCCGTGCGCGGTGACCGCTGGGATCCGCAGGTGACCGGCCGTCATGACGAAGACGAGCGTGCGGTCGTGTGAGGATTCAGCCGCGTCGCGGGCGAGGGCGAGCAGCCCGATGAAGCCGTTCTCCTCGACGGCGTTGCCGCCGTCGCTGTGCGTCACCACGATCACGGTCTCGTGCGCATGAGGGCCCGCCCCCGGGGACACCGCCCAGACGGTGTCCATGCTCGCCCCAGGATGCCGTGTGGCATCCAGAACCAGCGTCGCCTGCGCACCGCGGCGTGCGGCGGCGACGAGACGATCACCTTCCGAGTCCGGCACCCAGACGGCGGGGATCTCCTGGTGGGGTCGGGTGAAGGGCAGGTATTGGCCTCGCGCCTCATGGTCGGAGAGGCCCCGCCAGACGGCGACGACCCCGACGACGCCCGCCGAACGTGCGGCCCGGAGATCGATGCCGGCGAGCTCGGTCGAGATGACGGGGTTCGCGACCGCCTCGAAAGGTAGGTCGCTGCCCCAGGACTCCAGCACGAGCGAGGCGGGAGCCTCCATGTTCTCGACCTCGACGACGGCGATGTGTCCCGCAGCCGACGCCCACATCCTGCGCCCGGGTGATACCAGTATGAGGGGGGCGCTGACTCCCTCGGGCCCGGTCTCGCCCGAGTACGGCCAGGGCGAAGAGACCTCCACCGCCTGTGTCTCCACTGCGAGCGATGCGCCGTGCTCCGGGGAGTCCCACCGCTCGAAGGTGTGCGTGTCGCGTTCGACGCGGTAGCCGAGCCCGGCGAGATCTGCGGCGACGTCGTCGATCAGTTCCCGGTGTGCGGCGTTTCCGGAGCGGCGCGGGCCGAGAGCGTTCAGTCGATCGATGTGGCGCGCGTACGCCGTCTTGGCCGTCTCTCGATCCGGAGCTGATTCATCACAAGAAATGCGAGCATCCCCCATCTTTTCGCGCAGTGTCCCTCTCACACGTCGTTGCTTGGAACCACGTCGCCCTGGCGCCCCCGGCAGGATTCGAACCTGCGACCGTCCGATTAGAAGTCGGGTGCTCTATCCACTGAGCTACGAGGGCCGGCGGCAGGTCTGGCAGGCTCCGGGCCAGGCCCCATGGCCTAGTCAGGAGTCCGCTTGACGCCTCGCCGCGGGCAACATTTTCGCACGCCGAGCGTCTGCCCCTCACAATAGGGGGGTGAGCATGCCAAGTACTCCTCCCGCGCGCCCGAAGGCGAGTGCGCGCCACCCGCGTCTTGCCGTGGTCAATGATGTCGCCCGCAGTGTGGAGAAGGTGGAGTTCCCGCTGCAGACCCCCGGTGCCCAGGCGGCCCGAGAGCTGAGTGAGCAGGTCCTCACCCAGATTCGACTACGTCTCATTCCGCGACTCAAGGAGGAGGAAGCTCCCGCCGTCGTCGTGCTCGGTGGTTCCACCGGCGTGGGGAAGTCGACGCTGGTCAACTCAGTGCTGGGAGAGGTGGTCACCGAAGCCGGGATCCTGCGCCCGACCACCCGGCAGCCCACGGTCGCCGTTCACCCTGATGATCTTTTCCTCATCGAGGGCCGGCCGCTGACCGAGATCGCCACGGTGGTCACACATGAGGCGGTACCTGCCGGCATCACCCTGCTGGATGCGCCGGACCTGAACTCCGTGGATGCGCGCAACCGCTCCTTGGCCAATCAACTGCTGGAGAGCGCGGACCTGTGGGTGTTCGTCACCTCCGCTTCCCGCTATGGCGATGCCGTGCCCTGGCAGATGCTGCAAGAGGCCAGCGAGCGAGGCATCACCACCGCCGTGGTGCTCAATCGGGTTCCCGAGCACGTGCTGGCACCGGTGCGCCGTGACCTGATGAACCGCCTCAACGAGATCGGTATGGGATCAGCGCCTTTCCTGGTCATCGGCGATGCCGGGCCACTGGAGAGCTTCCTGCCTCCCGAGCGAGTCCGTGAGCTCGATGCCTGGCTGCGCCTGGTGGCCGACCGGCACCGCTCCTCCGGCGTGGTGCGCCGCACGACGCGCGGCGTGTGGGCCGGTTTGCGCGAGCAGGTGCTCGCCCTGGCAGAATCCGCAGACGTCCAAGAACGCGCCGCGGAGCAGCTGCGCACGGTCGCGCAGGAGGCCACGAGCGGGCCGGCCGAGGCCGTACGCGAGGCGTTGGCCCAGGGCCGTGCTGGCAGCGGTGCCCCCACCACGCGCTGGCTGGCGCTGGCCTCCCGCGGTGGCGCCCTGGCCGGGCTGCAGGAGGGGCGCCGGCTCGGCCGCGGTCTCTTCGGGCGCGGCCTACAGTCGCGGGACGCGGCCGCCGCGGGGCTGGCCGGGGAGACCCTCGCCGCCCTGCGCCTCGTCATCGCCGACCACCTCCGCCGCGCCGCCAGCGCCCTGACCGATGCCTGGTCGGATCCTGAGCTCGGGGCCGGCGAACTGCTCTCCTCGGTGCCGCTCCCGCCCGCCGACCAGGTGGCGCGGCGCGTGACCTCCCAGTGGGCCGAAGCCGTCATCGAGCTCGCCCCGGGGGAGACCCCAGCGCTCAGCCGCCGCGGGCTGGCCGCCCTCATTCAGGCCGGTGCCGCGGGCGTGGCCGGTGCTGCCGAGGTGGCCGATCGGCTGGTGCCCGGCGCTGTGGCCCGCGCGCGCCAGATGCTGTTGGACTACGCCGAGAAGACGGTGCGAGAGGTCAGCGCCGAGCATCTCGCCGTGCTCGAGGACCTGCCCATCCGTCCGGGTACCTCCCTACGACTGCGCGCCTCAGAGTTGAAGGAGCACTCGTGAGCGACGATGAGGCCATGGACAACGCCAAGCACACGGCCACCGGCAGGCTCCCCGATGACGCCAGCGTCCTGGCTGAGCGCGCGGACGCTTTGGTGATCGCGCTGGACCAGGCCGGCAAGGAGATCGCCCCTGAGATCGCCGAGCACGCGCGCCGCTCGCTCGATGCCGTGGCCGGGCGACTGGACCGCGGAGGAGACCGCACCGTGGTGGCTCTGGTGGGTGGCACCGGCTCCGGGAAGTCCTCCCTCTTCAATGCCATCTCAGGGTTGACCTTCGCCGATGTGGGCGCTCTGCGGCCCACCACCCAGGTAGCCGCCGCGTGCGTGTGGGGCGAGGATGCCACGCCCCTGCTCGACTTCCTCGAGGTGCGCCCCGAACGCCGCATGCAGCGCGAATCGCTCCTGGACGGCGACACCGAAGAGGCGCTGCACGGCATGGTTCTGCTCGACCTGCCCGACCATGACTCCATCGCGCGCCATCACGCCTCCCTGGTGGACCGATTGCTGCCGGTGGTGGATCTGCTGGTGTGGGTGGTGGATCCGCAGAAGTACGCCGACGAGGCGCTGCACGAGCGGTACCTGCGTGCGCTGTCCGGGCGACGCGATGCGATGCTCGTCCTGGTCAACCAGGTGGACACTCTCCCGGACTCTGCGGTGGAACGCATGACCGCCGACGTGCGCGATCTCCTGGCTCGCGACGGGCTCGAAGGGGTCCAGGTCATTCCCACCTCGGCCGTCGAGGGCATCGGTATCGCCCAGGTCCGGGACATCCTCGCTGAGGTGGTGGCGCGCCCCTCGGTGACCGTGCGTACCGCGCACTCTGAGGTTGAGGCCGTCGCCGGGCGGCTCTCCGCCACGGTAGGAGCAGATGAGCCGGATCTGACCGCAGTGGATGAGGAAGTCAGTGAGTTGGCCCGTGCTGCCGGAGTGGACTCGGTGGTCGACTCCTTGCGCAACCGTGGAGGTGGTGCGGTTGCCCACCCCGAGCCTCCGGCCGAAGCCGCCGTGGCTGCGGTCCGCGACCGCTGGGTGGCCCGCACCGGGGAGGGGCTTCCTGAGCGCTGGCGATCTGCCGTGGCGCAGGCCGCGGCCAAGCCCGGGGCTCTGCGCGACGCGGTCTCGGCGCAAGTGGAGGCCGTGCGCGTGCCCTGGGGTGGTTCGGGTGCCGTCCGTCTCCTGAGCGCGCTGATTGCCGTGCTAGGAGTCGCCGCCGTCACCTATGGACCGGTGGCTTGGTTCGTGCTCGACGTCTCGCTGCCGTGGGTGATTGCGCCCGTGGCTGGGGCCGTGGCGGTCATCGTCGTCCTGGCGCTGGTGATGGGCCGGTTGCGCCGCGCACATGCCGCTGAGGCTGCTGAGTCGTACCGGCGCGAAGTGGACGCCCAGATCGGGAAGGTGGTCCGGAGGATGCTCGTCGAGCCCGTGGCGCCCATCATCGAGCGTCACCGCCGTTTGCGCGAGGCGCTGTCGCACTGAGGAGAGTGCGCTCTGCTTCCCCAAGCACGGCGCATGCTGCCACGGCGTCCACAACGGCGGCGGCGCTCCGCTGCCTCGTAGCGCTCATTCCGGCCATGGTGTGCCCACACGGGTCGGCATCAGGTCGGCCTCCGATGGGAGGTAGTGCGAGATGAGCAACGAAATCGAGATCGCCTTCACGGGATTCCTCGCCGAGGATCCGAAGAAGATCGTGGCGGGAGAGAACACCTATGCAGAGTTCCGGGTGGGATCGACGTCGAGGTACTTCAGTCGCGATGAGCAGGAGTACGTCGATCGCCCGACGACCTGGCTGACCGTGAAGGCCTGGCGGGAGCTGGGGGAGAACGTGGTCGGCTCCCTCCGCAAGGGCCATCCGGTGCTCGTGCGCGGGGAGCTGCGCACCGAGACCTGGAAGAACTCCGATGGTGAGAACCGCAGCAAGGAGGTCGTGATCGCCTCCGCGGTGGGGCCGAACCTCCGCCTCGGCACCGCGGCGTTCACCCGCACCATCCGCCAGAGCGCAGAGGGCGGCTCCGGGTCCGCGAGTGACAGCGAGCACATCACCGCCACCGCAGCCCGGCTCGCCGGCGCTGCAGAAGGCCAGGGCGCGAGGGCCGCGAAGGAGCTGTCGTCGAGCCCCCACAGCTCCGGAGTCGAGGACAGCCAGTGGGAGGCTAGGCCGGAGCCTGCCGGGGCAGCATGACCGGAGGCAGAGCTCTCCCGTACCCTTGACGTTCCAAGCGAGAGTCCGTGGGAGAGGGCAGCTGCACCATCGGCCTGCTGCAAGGCCGGCACTCGGACGGAAGGCACCTCTTCCCGCGCCACCTCGGTCTAGCGTCAACCGACGGTGTACGTCGATACGGGGGTCCGGAATATGTCGCGGCAGTCGCAGTCGCCGAGTCGATTGATCGCGCTGAGCACGGCCGGCGTGCTGGTGTCGGCATTGGTGGCCTCGATGCTGATCTGGCAATGGCCCCAGCGCACTGCCGCTTCGGCCGGTTGGCGTTGTGGCGACGGCGTGAGCCTCTCCCTCGCTGCCGATGACCTCGACCTGCCCTGGGACCTCCATGGCGAGGACGGCCGTCTGCCTGAAGCGTTGGACGGCGACCCCTGGGCGCGGAACGCGCTGGAGACGTGGGAGGAGCTGCTCGATGCCAGCGCCGTGGCCACCATGGATGAGTCCGCGACACTTGCCGGCGCGGCGGACGGGCTCCTGGTCATCAGTGCTGGCGCGCAGGGTGGCTCGGCGGACCTGGTCGCGGTCGATCCGGGCAACGGAGACCAGGAGTGGGTGCTCCACATCGAACGCGGGGGCTTCAATGCCTTCCGCGAGCGCGGAAGCCGTCAGGTGCTGGGGGAGGGGTACACGGTCCTCGACGACCGTCTGGTCGTGCAGACCAGCACCTTTCCGACCGGGCACGCTCCCTACACGGACGTCGTCGGCTTCGACCTGCTGACCGGTGAGCGCGAGTACTGCACGCGTAGCCGGGGACTCGCCGCCCGTCCGCCAGACGGGTTCGCGGAACTCCCCGGCGCGGTGGGCGAACGTGATCTTAGTTCCTCCCTCATGGGCGACGTGCTCGTGACCCCCGTACGCCACGAGGAAGGCCTGCGGCTCGAGGCCGTCGGGCTGCACTCCGGCGAACTGCTCTGGGAGATCCCTTGGCAGGACGAGCACATGCGCGGCGCGGCCGGGATGGAGGACCTCTGGGTGACCAGCACAACGACGGCGAACGAACCCATCGGTGATCCGGACTCGGCCGGCGCCCTGCGCGGGGACGCTCTTGCGGATGCCCCTGACACGCCCCAGATCGTCGCTCATGACGGACTCGATGGCGGGGAGTTGTGGCACTATCCGCGCCCCGAGCACGATGCCGACCACTCACTGCTGGTGGGCACGGTGCCGGCAGCGTTCGCGGGTGACGGGGGAGTTCTCGTGGCCGACATCGGCGAGCTGGTTCCACGAGGTGAGGCTCGCAGTGATCTCCCGGAGCGGCAGCTCTCCCTCACGATGCTCACACGCTCAGGTGATGTGGCCTGGTCGCAGCCGCTTCACCCGGTCCAGGTGATCGCACGAGAAGCGGTCGACACGCTCGGCGAAGATGTGGTCGCCATGCTCCCCGACGGGGAGGTGGTGCACCTCGATCTCGACACGGGAGCGAGCGGTGCTGCCTTCGACGTCTCGATGTATGAGCGCACTCCGCCCCTCGCCGCCGGTTTCCGGATCGGCGATACCTGGTCGCTCGACCGGGCCTCCGAGCTCGTGGTCTACGACCGCGCGTCGGCGGACGTGCTCCGTGGTCCGATCGAGGAGGGGGCCATCCGATCATCGATGATTTCGGTCGGGGAGAGCCATGCAGTGATCAGCTGGATGCATGGCCATACCATCTTCGCGTTGGACTGATGCCCTCGCGGGGCAGGCCAGCACCGTATAGCTGCGACACGCGGGAGGCGCCATTCGTCTCCGGCCGAATCGGCTCTCGTCCCGCTGAGCGTTTAGGCTGGCACGGCATAGCTGCGTCTGCAGGCCACACCCACGTGGCCGCCACCTCAGCGGTGGTCCGCGCAGGCGAGCCCACGAATACCCTCACGGATGTGGAGAGCAGTGGCAGAGTTCATCTACTCGATGGTCCGGGCCCGCAGGGCCCACGGCGACAAGGTCATCCTCGATGACGTCACCATGTCCTTCTACCCCGGCGCCAAGATCGGCATGGTGGGCCCCAACGGGGCCGGTAAGTCCACCATCCTGAAGATCATGGCCGGGCTCGACCAGCCCTCCAACGGCGAGGCGCGCCTCAGCCCCGGATACACCGTCGGCATCCTGCTGCAGGAGCCGCCCCTGAACGAGGAGAAGACGGTCCTGGGCAACGTCCAGGAGGGCGTGGCCGACATCCTCGGCAAGGTCCATCGCTTCAACGAGATCGGCGAGCTCATGGCCGAACCCGACGCGGACTTCGACGCGCTCATGGACGAGATGGGCAAGCTCCAGACCGAAATCGACGCCGCCAACGGCTGGGACATCGACTCCCAGCTCGCCCAGGCCATGGACGCGCTGCGCTGCCCGCCTCCGGACGCCGATGTCTCGGTGCTCTCCGGTGGTGAGCGCCGCCGGGTGGCCCTGTGCAAGCTGTTGCTCGAGCAGCCGGATCTCCTCCTCCTGGACGAGCCCACCAACCACCTCGACGCCGAATCGGTGCTGTGGCTCGAGCAACACCTGTCGAAGTATCCCGGCGCCGTCATCGCCGTGACTCACGACCGGTACTTCCTCGACCACGTGGCCGAGTGGATCGCCGAGGTCGACCGCGGGCGGCTCTATCCCTACGAGGGCAACTACTCCACCTACCTGGAGAAGAAGCAAGAACGCCTCCAGGTCCAAGGTAAGAAGGATGCCAAGCTCGCCAAGCGGCTGGCTAGTGAGTTGGAGTGGGTGCGCTCCAGCGCGAAGGGCCGTCAGACCAAGTCCCGGGCCCGTCTGGCGCGGTACGAGGAGATGGCTGCTGAGGCCGAACGCACCAGGAAGCTCGACTTCGAGGAGATCCAGATCCCGCCCGGGCCCCGGCTCGGCTCGGTGGTCATCGAGGCCAAGAAGCTCGAGAAGGGTTTCGACGAGCGCACGCTCATCAAGGACCTCTCCTTCTCGCTGCCACCGAACGGCATCGTGGGTGTCATCGGTCCCAACGGTGTCGGCAAGACCACGCTCTTCAAGACCATCGTGGGCATGGAGCCCATCGACAGCGGCGATCTCAAGATCGGCGAGACAGTCAAGATCTCCTACGTGGACCAGTCGCGCGGCGGCATCGACCCGAAGAAGACCCTGTGGGAAGTGGTCTCGGACGGCCTGGACTTCATTCAGGTCGGCAACGTCGAAATGCCCTCGCGTGCCTATGTCTCCGCCTTCGGCTTCAAGGGCCCGGATCAGCAGAAGCCGGCCGGGGTGCTCTCCGGCGGTGAGCGGAACCGCCTGAACCTGGCACTGACCCTGAAGCAGGGCGGGAACCTCCTGCTGCTGGACGAACCGACAAACGACCTCGACGTCGAGACGCTCGGTTCCCTCGAGAACGCGCTGGAGAACTTCCCCGGCTGTGCCGTGGTCGTCTCGCACGACCGCTGGTTCCTCGACCGGGTGGCCACCCACATCCTGGCGTGGGAAGGCACCGAGGAGGACCCGGCCAACTGGTACTGGTTCGAGGGCAACTTCGAGTCCTACCAGAAGAACAAGATCGAGCGCCTGGGCGCCGATGCCGCCCGCCCGGATTCGGTGACCTACCGCAAGCTCACCCGCGACTGAGCAGCTCCCCGCGCGACCGACGCCGGCCCCGCCTCCTCGAACCGAGGAGGCGGGGCCGGCGTCGTCGTGGGTCCCGCGACGGCCTGCCGTGGTTCTGGACGCGTGTTAATCAGTTTGTTACATGCAGTCTTTGGTGAAAATCCTTGACTTCCGGCGTGACTCACGGCACTGTCTGGCGCACGGGAGTCGGCCAGCGGTCCCGATGTTGTGGCAGAGGAGCAGTGAGCCAGTGGGAGCGATGGACGATGGCGGCAGTGCCTGGGGCACGGCAGTGGACTCTCCCACCGAGGAACGCAACGAGCGGACCCGCGCGCTGGATCAGGTCCCTACCCGTGAACTCCTGGAGCTGATCAACGCCGAGGACCGCCTCGTCCCAGGAGCTGTCGCCACAAGCCTTCCGCACCTTGCCCGCTTGGTCGACCTCGCGGCCGAACGGGTCGCTCGCGGTGGCGCGGTGCACTATGTCGGCGCAGGCACCAGCGGTCGTCTGGCCGTCATCGACGCCGCAGAGCTGCTGCCTACCTTCCAGCTCCACGAAGGTGTTGTCCTCGCCCACCTCGCCGGCGGTCACTCCGCTCTGGCTCAGGCCGTGGAAGGCGCGGAGGACGATGCCGCCGCCGGCCGGGACGCCGTCTCGGCGGTCGGTGCCGAGGACGTGGTGATCGGCCTGGCGGCCTCCGGGCGTACGCCCTTCGTGGCCGGAGCGATCGCTCAGGCCACCGAGCAGGCAGCGGTGACGGCGCTGGTCACCTCCAACCCCCGGGCCGGCCTGCTGCGTCACGTCGATGTTCCGATCGTCGTGGACACCGGCCCCGAGGCACTGACCGGATCGACCCGCCTGAAGGCCGGCACCGCGCAGAAGCTCATCCTGCACACCTTCTCAACGGCCCTCATGGTTCGCCTCGGGCGCACCTGGTCCAACCTCATGGTCTCCGTGGTCGCCACCAACGAGAAGCTGCGTGCCCGCACCGTGACGATCCTCTGCCAGGCCACCGGGCTGAGCCGCCCCGACAGCGCTGCGGTGCTCGCCAGCGCCGGAGGCGATCTGAAAGTCGGTCTGGTCATGGCCCTCACTGGCGCCGAGCCCGCCCAGGCGCGCGCAGCGCTCGAGCGGTCCGGCGGCGTCGTGCGCGATGCCGTCCGGGCAACCACCCCGTAGTCGTTCTCACGCAGTCCTTCACTGTCCCCGTCCCCCACTAGGAGCTCTCCATGAAACGCAGCATCGCAGCATCCCTCGGCCTCTCCATTGCCCTCCTGATGTCAGCTTGCGCCCCCTCCGATGACGCTCCCGATCCTGGCACCGAGGGCAACGGCGAGACCGAAGAGGGCAATGGTGAAGAAGGAGCGGCAGGCGAGGAGTGTGCCGAGGACGTCACCTTGCGGGTGTGGTCGTGGCGCACCGAGGACGCCACCGCCTACAACGAGATCTTCTCGGTTTTCGAGGAGGAGCACCCCTGCATCACTGTGGACTTCCAGGCCTTCGTCAACACCGAGTACAACCAGATCCTGCAGACCGGGCTGACCGGCTCGGATGGGCCCGACGTCGCGCAGGTGCGCACCTACGGTCAGCTCCAGCCACTTATCGAGGGTGAGAACATCGTGGCGCTCGATGAGATCGTGCCGGCGGTTCTCGATTTCCCTGAGTCGATTCTGGCCGGCGCCATGAGCGTCGAGGACGGCCAGGTCTACGGGGTGCCCTTCGCCTCGCAGACCCTGCAGATGTACTACAACGTCCGGATCTTTGACGAGCTCGGATTGGAAGAACCCACCACCTGGGAGGAGTTCCTCGCCGTCAACGAGGCCGTCGCCGACGAGGGCATCACGCCCCTGTCAGTCGGTGGCCTCGACGCCTGGATGATGCCCATCGTGCACGACACCCTCGCCGCCCCCCGCTATGGCGCCTCGGAGTTCGAGGAAGCCGTGCTCGCCGGCGAGACCGACTTCACCGACGACGATTACGTGGCATCGCTTCAGGTGCTCCTCGACGTGGAGGAGTACATGCCCCAGGACGTCGTCGGCGTCAGCTACACCGACTCGCAGATGCTGTTCGCCACCGAACAAGCCGCCATGTTCCCCGGGGGCTCCTTCGAGCTCGCCTTCTTCCAGAACGAGAACCCCGACCTTGAGCTCGGTGTCTTCCAGGTGCCGCCAGCGCCGGGTTCGCCCATCGACCACCCGGTCACCCCGGCGTGGGCCGACGGAAACTGGGGGCTGAGCGCCAACAGCGCCCACCCGGAGGAAGCCGAAACCCTCATCCAATGGCTGGCCACCACCGAGTTCGGCCAGATGATGGCCAACGACATCAAGCAGTTCTCTCCCATTCCGGGTGTCACCTTCGAAGACCCGCTGATGCAGGAGATGTGGGACCTGTACGAGGAGAACCCGACCCCCTACCTGCTGCTCGTGCACTTCCGCTACGGGGACCCCACCGGCACCGACATCATCGGCGACCGCGTGCAGGCACTCTTCCTCGGTGACACCGACCCCGCAGCCGTGGCGCAGGACCTCCAGGACGGCGTGTCGCAGTGGTTCGAGCCAGGTCAGTGACCTCGACGCCCCCACCGGTTTCGCGGTCCGGGCAGCGCCGCCGTCGGATGACGGCGGCGCTGCCGACCGGCACGGCTCTGCTCTTCATCGCTCCGGCAGCTGTGTTGTTCGGGCTGTTGATCCTGTACCCGATGGCCACCGCGGTGAGCTACTCCATGTACTCCTGGCGCGGCACTGCCCAGGGGGAGTTCGTGGGCCTGGCGAACTTCCTGCACCTGTTCACCGCCGAGCCGTATCGCACGCAGATCCCCCGGGCTTTGGGCCACAACCTCTTGCTCTTCGCCGGAGCTATGGTGGTGCAGAACTCCGTGGGCTTGGTGCTCGCAGCCATCCTGCACCGCCGGGAACGGTTCCGCCGGCTCTTCCAGGTGCTCTACACGATGCCGTACCTGGTCAGCCCACTGGTCGTGGGGTACCTGTGGTCGCTGCTGTTGTCGCCACTGTTCGGCCCCGTGAATGCGTTACTGCGGGCCGTCGGCCTCGACTCCCTGGCCCAGCCCTGGCTCGGCAATCCGAGCACGGCGATCTGGGTGATCGTGCTGGTCACCGCCTGGCAGTGGGTCGGCTTCCCGCTGCTGATCTACGGAGCCGCCCTGGGAGGCATCGCTCCCGAGCTCGATGAGGCCGCCGAACTCGACGGCGCGGGCCCCATTCAGCGCTTCGTGCGCATCACCCTTCCGTTGATGATGCCGATCATCGGCACGGTCAGCGTGCTGACCTTCATCTTCGCCATGGAGGCCTTCCCGATTCCCTACGCGCTCGGCGGGTCCACCGGCGCGCCTGCCGGTGCGACCGACGTGATGTCGCTGCTGTTCTACCGCAGCGCCTTCGAGTCGGGATCCTCCAATGCCATCGGGATCTCCTCGGCGATCGCGATCCTGCTCTTCCTCTTCATCTTCGTGCTCTCGATCGCCTTCACTCGCTGGTTCCGTCGCAACGAGAGGAGGCTCCTGGGATGAGCGCGGTTCCCACCGGCCAGAACGCGGCCGGCCCCCTTCCTGTGGCCGGCCCGGCCCTTGCCCGCACCTCTGGCCAGCTTCCGGGTTCGGGTGCGCCCCGCCGGCGCAGGCCTGGCGGGATCCGTGCCGCCCTCACCTCGAGCGTGCTCTGGCTCTACGCGGCGATCGCGGTGCTGCCCCTGTTGGTCATGGTGGCGAACTCGCTGCGCACCAATCAGGAGCTGGCCACCGAGCCGCTCGGCCTGCCGGTACGGCCCGACTTCACCAGCTACCAGCGCGCATGGATCGAGGCGTCGTTCTCCACCTACTTCTTCAACTCGGTCATGGTCACCACGATCTCGGTGGTCCTGGCGACCATGGTCTCGCTGCTGGCGGCCTATGCGCTCGCCCGGTCCCAGACCAGGCTCATGGGTGTGATCGAGGCGGTCTTCGCCTCCGGGTTGATGATGCCGGTCTTCCTCATGATTGTGCCGATCTTCTACCTCTTCGACGCCCTGAACCTGGTCAGCAGCCGGCTGGGGCTCATCCTGATCTACTCGGCCCTGTCCATCCCCTTCTCGGTGTTCGTGCTGACCACCTTCTTCCGCCAGCTGCCCGGGGAGCTGGAGGAGGCTGCACGGCTCGACGGAGCCGGGCCACTGCGGATGTTCTGGAGTGTGATGATGCCGCTGGTGCGCCCGGCGATCGCCACCGTGGTGGTCTTCCGGTTCGTGCCCATCTGGAACGACTTCTTCTACCCGCTCATCCTGATCCGCAACCGGGAGAACTACACCATTCCGGTGGGTCTGACGACCTTCTTCGGCGAGTATCAGACGAACTGGTCGACGCTCTTCGCCGGACTGGTCATCGCCACGGTGCCCCTGATCGTCTTGTTCCTCATCGCGACCAAGCAGATCATCTCGGGGCTGACCTCCGGGATGGGGAAGTAGAGCCCGCTACAGGTCGGCGACGGCGCGGAAGGAGGCGTCCAGCGCCTGCTGGGTCGCCTCCATGTCGCGCAGCGCGACCCCCACGAAGACGCAGTCCACGATCAGCAGCTGCGCGATACGACTGGCCATCGCCCCGGACCGGAAGGTGGTCTCGCGCGAGGCCGTCACCAGGGCCACATCGCAGGCCTTCGCCAGGCGAGACTCCGGGTGGTTCGTCACGGCGACCGTGGTGGCACCGTGCTCGCGGGCGAGCTCGGCCGGGGCGATCACATCGGTGGTGGACCCGGAGTGGGAGACAGCGATGACGACGTCGCCCTCACCGCGCAGCGAGACCGAGGTCATCGCGGCGTGCCTGTCGGTGTGGTGCGCGGCAGCCAGCCCCAGGCGCAGGAGCTTCTGGCCGAGGTCGATCGCGGGGACCGCCGAGGCCCCCACACCCAGAAGATCGATGCGGGGGGCCGCAGCTATCGCCTCGACGGTGCTGGCCAGCGCGCTGCGGTCCAGCATCGCGGCAGTGTCCTCGAGGGCTCGGGACTCCGCGTAGGCGAGCTTGGCCACCACCTCGTCCAGGGTGTCGCTGGCATCGAGGGTGCCGGAGAGCGGCTCGCCAGCGTGGCGGCCCTCCTCTCGGCCGGCGTCCTTGGCCAGGGTCAGGCGCAGTTGGGGGTAGCCGGCGAATCCGAGTCGCTTGGCAAAGCGCACCACGGTCGGTGCCGAGGTGTGGCACCGCTCCGCCAGGGTGGTGATGGACTCGCGGGCCACTTCGGCCGGATTGGCGATCACTGCCTCGGCCACTCGGCGTTCGGCCGGGCGCAGTTCTGGCAGCAGACCGGCGATCCGCGTGACGAGATTGACTGAATCGATCTGGGGTGCCTCGAGAGTCATACCGCCGAACCTACTTCAGGCCGTCGCTCAGGAGCCGTCGATCCGGTCCAGCACGGCTCGGAGCCGTCCTTCGGCCGCCTCGAGCAGCGCTTCCGCCTCGGGGCGGCTCACCTCCCTGGAGAGCATGACCGCGGCAAGCTTGACCTTGTCTCCGGCCTCGGTCAGTGCGCGCGCCGCCTCGTCCCGATCCGCTCCGGTGATCCGCATGACCAGCCGTTCTCCGCGGTCGCGCAGCTTGGCGTTGGTGACCGAGACGTCCACCATGAGGTTTCCGTACGTCTTGCCGTTCCGGACCATGACGGCGGTGGAGATCATGTTCAGGATCTGCTTGGTGGCCGATCCAGCCTTGAGCCGCGTGGATCCGGCGACCACCTCGGGTCCGACCTCCACCTCGATCGGGTAGTCCACGGCGTTCCCGAGCGGTGACCCCACATTGCAGGAGACCCCTGCCGTGAGCGCGCCCGCCTCTCGGGCGGCCGTGACCGCACCGAGCACGTAGGGGGTGCGGCCCGAGGCGGCAATGCCGACCACGACGTCCCGGGGTCCCACACTGCAGGAACGGATGTCCGCCACGCCGGCGTCCGCGGAGTCCTCCGCGGCCTCCACCGCAGCGAACACGGCCTGTTGCCCGCCGGCGATCAGAGCCTGCACAGTCTGCGGATCGGTGTGGAAGGTGGGCGGGCACTCCGAGGCGTCGAGGATGCCGAGGCGCCCGGAGGTGCCCGCGCCCACGTAGAACAGGCGCCCACCCCCGCGCAGCGCCTCGGCGGTGGCTTCCACCAGGCGGGCCAGGTGGGGGAGTGCGCCGGCCACTGCAGCAGGGACACTTGCCTCGGCGTCGTTCATCGCCTGCAGGACGCCCAGCACCGGCCGGGTGTCGAGGTCGGCGTAGCGGTCGTCGACCGCTTCGGTGGCCAGAGCCTCCAGCCGGGGGCCGGTGGTCGAGATCTCGGTCATCAGCTCTGTTTCTCCTCGTTCGTTGCTCACGCGCGGTGACGTCGCCGGGACGGGTCCGGTGCGGCCGCGAGGAGGCGCTGGGTGTATTCGTGTTGCGGGTTGTCGATGACCTCGGCACTCGGACCCCGTTCCACCACTTGACCGTGGTACATCACCAGGGTCTCGTCGGAGTAGGCGCGGGCCGATCCCAGATCGTGGGTGATGTAGAGAATGGCCAGGTTCTCGGTCCGCCGGAGATTGTCGAGCAGGTCGAGCATCTCCTTGCGGATGGTGACGTCCAGCATCGACACCGGCTCATCGGCCAGCAGCACCTGCGGCTGCGCGGCGAGCGCCCGGGCGAAGGAGATGCGTTGCCGTTCGCCGCCGGAGAGTTCGTGGGGGAAGCGGTGCAGGTAGCGCTCCGCGGGGGTGAGTTCGACCTTGCGCAGCAACTCCAGCGCCTGCTCCTGGGCATCGTCTTCATTCGTAGCGTGCCCATGGATGCGCAGCGCACGCTTGAGCACGTAGCTGATGCGATGAACCGGGTTGAGGGAGGCGAAGGGATCCTGCAGCGTCATCTGCACGGTGGAGGTGTAGTTGATGTACTTCCGCCCCCGGGTGGCCGCAATCGGTTCCCCGTGTAGTAGCAGTTCGCCCCCGGTAGGCACGATGAGCTGAGCAAGGATCCGCCCCATGGTGGACTTTCCCGAACCCGATTGGCCCACCAGTGCCGTCACGCGGCCGGTACGCAGTTGCAGCGAGACGTGGTCCACGGCTCGCATTCGCTTGCGACGTAGCCCTTCGCGTTTGCCGCGGAAGTCTTTGACGATGTCGCGTGCTTCGAGCACCACGGTGCCCGGGGGGATCTCGGCCGCCGCGATGGCAGCAGGATTGTCGCTCATACGTTGGCTCCCAGGTCGGCGAGGGACCGCAGCAGGGTCTGGGTGTAGGGGTGGCGCGGATCGGCGTGGACCGCCTCACCGGGCCCGTACTCGACGAGCACGCCCTGCTGCATGACTGCGATCGTGTCGGAGATTTCCAGTAGGAGCGCGAGGTCGTGGGTGGTGAAGATGACCGCGAAGCCGTACTCGTCCCGCAACTGCATGACCTGGTCGAGCACCTCGCGCTGAATCAGCAGATCCAGCGCGGTCGTCGGCTCGTCCATGATGATCACGTCCGGCTCCAGCACCAGCGCGATGGCGATGGCCACGCGCTGTTTCATCCCACCGGAGAGTTCGTGGGGGTAGGCATCGACCCGCTCGGGATCGATCCCCACCTTCTCCAGCATGACCTTGGCGAGCTCGCGGCGTGCCTTGGGCGCCATGCCCGGGCGGTGCACCTTCACGACGTCGTCGAACTGCGCGGAGATCCGGGTGACCGGGTTCAGGGCGTTCATCGCACTCTGGAACACGATCGCCAGCTCGCTCCAGCGCAGCGCGCGCAGGTCACCGGACGAGATGTTCAGCAGGTCGATGTCGCCCCGGTCGGAGCCCCCCGACCGGCTCACGCCGCGGTGGTAGGTGATCTCGCCACCGACGACCTCGGCCGGGCTGCGCAGCAGCCGCGTGATCGCGTTGGTGAGCGTGGACTTGCCCGAGCCGGACTCCCCGGCCAGGCCGAGCACCTCCCCGCGATGCAGGGTGATCGAGACGTGGTCGACGGCGCGCACGGTGCCTTCAGCGATGGGGTAGTCCACCACGAGGTCGCGCACCGTGATGACCGGGTCACCGGGCACGTCCGGCTTGCGCAGTTGGGGTTCCGCACTGGCGCGCACCTGTTCGTGCGCGGCTTGCGCGACGCCCGGGCTGCTGGCCTCCTCGTTGCTCGGGTCGCTCAGACCCGAGCGCACCGTGGAACCACCTTCGGCGGCCCCGGCCTCGGCGGACGCAGCCGCGGAGGACATGGCGGTCTGGCGCATGCCCGAGCCCTTGACCGCCTTGGCCCGCGACTTGCCGGTGCGCAGGCGGGGGTTGGCGTACTCGTCGATGCCGAAGTTGATCAGCGCCAGGCCAGCACCGATGATCGCGATGGCCAGGCCCGGCGGCACGAACCACCACCAGGCGCCCGCCAGGAGTGCCTGGGAGTTCTGCGCGAAGTAGAGCATCGAGCCCCAGCTGACCGTGGTGAGCGATCCGAGACCGAGGAAGGACAGGCCAGCTTCGGCCAGGATCGCCGCGATGGTCGAGAAGAGGAAACCCGAGGCCACCACGGGCAGCGCGTTCGGCATGATCTCGGCGAAGAGGATCCGCAGTCGTGATTCCCCGGACGCGCGCGCGGCTTCGACGAAGTCACGATTGCGCAGCGACATGGTTTGCGCGCGCAGCACACGGGCTGAGGCTGCCCAGGAGGTGATGGTGATGACGATGGCCACCGAAATCATGCCCCGGGTGGGCAGGTAGCCGGTGAGGACCACCAGGAGGGGCATGCCTGGGATGACCAGGAAGACGGCGGTGATGATGTAGAGCACCTCATCGGCCAGCCCGCGGAAGTATCCGCCGACCAGGCCCACGATCACTGAGACCACCTGTGACAGCGCACCGGCGAAGAGGCCGATACCCAGGGAGATCCGCGCGCCGTGGACGAACTGGGAGAAGACGTCCTGGCCGATCTGCGTGGTGCCGAACCAGTGGTCGGCCGAGGGGGGTGCGAGGGGGGGATTGCCGGTCTGGCGCGGGGCGTAGTCAGTGACCATCGGCCCGAAGATCGCGATCAGCGCGAAGATGAACACGATGATCAGCCCGGCGGTGACCTTGCCGGAGGTGGGGAGGAAACGGGAGATCTTCAAGGGTCAGCCCTCCGCTCTCGTGCGCGGGTCGAGGAAGATGTAGACGATGTCCGCGATGAGGTTCGCGAGGATCACCGCCAGCGAAGTGACCAGGAACAGTCCCTGCATGAGCGGGAAGTCCTGGGCCTGAACTGCGCGGAAGAGCGTGTAGCCCACACCGGGGTAATTGAAGATGACCTCGGTCAGCATCGAGCCGGAGACCACCGCGCCCAGGGACAGGGCGAAGCCGGTGATGGAGGGCAGGATGGCGTTCCGGGCTCCATAGGTGAAGAGGATGGTGCTCTTGCGCAAGCCCTTGGCCTCGGCCATGGACACGTAGTCCTCGCCGAGGACCGTCACCGTCATATTGCGCATGGAGAGTACCCAGCCGGCAAAGGAACCGATGACGATCGTCAGCGCCGGGAGGATTGCGTGGTAGAGCACTGACCTGACGAACTCCATGTTCCAGCCGGGAAAGAGCCCCAGGCCGTAGGCGTTCGCGTAGGGGAACCAGTCGAGATTGATCGCGAAGATCAGCACCAGGATCAGCGCCATCCAGAAGTACGGAACGGCGTTGAGGAAGGTCAGCGCAGGGAGGACGTAGTCGGTCTTGCGGCCGCGCCACCAGGCGAAGAGCACGCCGAAGCCGGTGCCGAGGATGAAGCTGATGATCGTGGTCACGCCCACCAGGCCGAGGGTCCACGGCATGGCACCGAAGGCGATGTCGGCCACCGGCACCGGGTGGTAGCTGATCGAGAGCCCGAGGTCGCCCTGGGCGAGTCCGGTCAGGTAATCCCAGTACTGGACGTACAGCGGGGCGTCGGTGAGGCCGTAGGCCTCCATCAGCGCCGCGCGGGCGCTGGCGTCGATCCGGCCTTCCATGTTCTCGATGAGAATGGAGACCGGGTCCCCGGGCATGAGCCGGGGGATCAAGAAGTTCAAGGTGATCGCGGCCCACGCAATGAAGACGTAGAGCACGATCTTGCGTAGCAGATACTTCATGAACGCCCTCCTGGCGGGCTTGTCACGCGCCCGGTCGGGCGGCGCACTCCCCTCAGTGCACCGCCCGACCGGATCGGATCAGTTGTTCGGCGTGAGCTCTCGGATGATGAGGGCGTTGTCAGGCACCTGGAAGGGCGCACCGAGGGCGTAGGGGTTGTCCTCGTTCGGGAAGCCGGTCCAGCGCACGGTGTTGTACTGGAACCAGTTCGCGGTGGGGATCAATGGGATGACCGCACGCTCCTCGACCACGAACCGCTGCATCTCCTCGATGGCTTCCTGTCGTTCGTCGTCGTCGCCGGTGTTCTCGAAGCGCTGGAGCTGCTCGTCGGCCTCATCGGACCAGAAACGACCGAAGTTCGCGCTCACCGACTGGTCTTCGGAGTCCTCGTCGGGCCGGTACTCGGAGCTGAGCATGTTGCGGTACATGTCGTAGGGCGTCAGGCCCATGCCGACCGAGGCGAGGGTGATGTCGAAGTTCCCGTTGTTACGGTTCTCCACGTACTGCTCCAGCGACACACCCTGCGGGCTCAGCTCAATACCGATCTCGGAGAACATCGGCTCGATGACGTTGGAGATGTCCACCCAGTCCGGCCAACCCGAGGGGACCTCGAAGTCGAAGGTGAGGCGGTCACCGTTCGGCGCGGTACGCACGCCGTCCTCGCCGGTCTCGTAGCCTGCCTCATCGAGAATCTCGTTGGCGCGCGCGGGATCGAAATCGAGCTCCATGTCGCGGTACTCATCGGCCAGCACCTCTTCGTAAGCAGGCATCGGCAGTCCGGTCGGGTGGGCCGGCGGGACGTAGCCCTGCATGGCGACCTCAGAGACTTCCACGCGGTCGATTGCCAGTGAGACGGCTTCGCGGAGATCCTGGTCGTCCCAGATCTCGCGCTCGTTGTTGATGGTGATGTTCACGGCGCCACCGCCGGGGTACCAGTACCCGCGGTTGTCGGGGTCGTGGGAGACGAAGACCTGCTCGATGTTGGCGATGAAGCCACCCGACCAGTCCAGGTCACCCTGCTGGAGGCGGGTGGTCAGGGTCTCGGTGGTGTTCGCCGGGTAGCGGATCTCCTCGACCTCGATCTCGTCGGCCGCCCAGTACTCTTCGTTCTTGACCAGGGTGTACATCTGCTCACCGAACTGGCCGAGGACGAAGGGGCCCGTACCCACCGGGTCCTCGTCGTTGACGAACTCCAACGGCTCATCGAGTTCGGACCAGATGTGCTCCGGCACGATCACCGTGTTGCCGATGGCGCCCTCACGGGCGAAGCGTGGTTCCTCGAACTCGATCTCCGCGGTGGTCTCGTCCACCGCGGTGGCGCTCGCGGGCCGCAGTGCGGCGGTGTCGAGGGCGGAGTTCTCGCTCAGCTGGTTGAAGGTGAAGGCGACGTCGTCGGCAGTGAAGGCCTCCCCGTCGCTCCACTGCACGCCCTCGCGGAGGTTCACTGTCAGCACCGTGCCGTCGTCGTTGAAGTCCAAGGATTCGGCGAGCCACGGGATGGGCTGGCCAGGCTGCATGGGGGTGGAGATCACCAGCGGCTCGTAGATCAAGCCGGTGGTCCCGCGCAGTGCCGAGGTGGAGTACGGGTTGTAGTTCGCCTGGTACGAGGTCCCGTCATTGGCGTGGACGGTCAGCGGCTCGACCTCGGCGGCCGCGTCGTCGCCCTCAGAGCCGTTGTCGGTGTCGGAGCCGGTCCCGGTGTCGTTGCCGGCGCCGTCATCGGTGCCGTTTCCGCAGGCGGCGAGGACCAGCGCGCCTGCTGCGAGTCCCGCGGCGTACCGCGTCATTCGCATCTTTCTCATGGGTGATCCTTCCATCGGTGGTGCGGTGAGTCTGAGGGGGTGAGTTCAGTGCGCATGACGTCGAAGCGCCGGGTGACCTCGAAGCCGTTGCTGCGGTAAAGCTTCCCGGCGGGGGAGTCCTCCCCGGTCCACAGGAACCAGGCGCGCGAGGCGCCCTCGTCGTGCATCTGCCTCAAGGTCTGGTGAAGCAGGGCCTTGCCGAGCCCTGTGCCTCGTTGCTGCGGGTCCACACCGAAAGGCCCGAACCGTTCGCGGACCCCGCCATAGGTCGCGTAGGTGGCGAAACCGGCCACGGTGCCCTCGGGCGAGCGAACCAGACGTATCCGGCTGGGCTGGCGACTGGCGAGAACTGCCTCGCGCACGGCGTTGCCCCAGTCGGGTGCCAAGGTGCGTTCCGCGAAAGTGAGCACCTCGCTCAGGTCGTCCCAGCCTGCCGCTGCGAACACATACCCGTCGTCCATGCGGCGGCGGATCAGTGCACGCACCTCCTCGGGGATGGCGTAGCCCTGCAGTGCGCGATGCATGGCGGTGGCGGACCCGATCTGCTCGAAACCGTGCCCGGACGCGAGGGCTCGCGCCGTTGAGTAGGCCACCGGGTCGATCCCGGGCACGAAATACCCCTGGGGGTAGCCCGCGATGGTGACGCGTGCGGCACCGCGGTCCCGCAGATGGGTCATCGCCCTGTGGAGCAACTCGGAGCCGATGCCCTGCCGTTGGTGTGCTGGTGCCACCGCGGCGATCGTGAGATAGCCGTGGTCTGGTTGAGGAAGCATCCCCCTCTGTGCGGAGGTGGCGTACAGGAAGCCGACGATGGTGTCGTCGAGTTCGACGATCACCAAGCCGGCAGGGTCGAAGTTGCCGTCGAGGAGAACGGTGGTAGCAAAGGTCTCCTCGCTGATGCCCTCCTCAGGCATCGCCTGGTCCAGCACGGTGAGGATCCCGGCGAGGTCACCGCTGCGGTAGCTCCGATAGAGCGTCATCCGTGTCCGTCCCCATGGTGGCCGGGGTAGTGCAGCACATCGGCAGGGACGCGGGGTGCGGGTGGGGAGGCCGCGAGAATCTGTTCGACGCTCGCGCCGGAGTCGATGCCGTGGCGCAATGCGGAGGAGCCCCAGAGCAGATCGGCGAAAGGCGGACGGGACTCGCCGTCGATGCCGGGACCGCGGTGGCGCCAGAGCTCCTGATCCGGGTAGAGGTCGCGGACCGTGGACAGCACGGTGTGGATGGTCTGCGCCGGGTCGATGGCGGCAGCGTCGCGTACGTGGAACTGGACCCCATGCACAGTCTCGCCGGCCCACTTGGCGAAGGTGGGGCGGAAGACGGCCTCTCGGACGGTCATTCCAGGCAGCTCATGCTCGCGCAGGGCGGCCGCCAGGCGCTGATCGGTCCACGGCGCGCCGATGAGCTCGAAGGGCTTGGTGGTGCCGCGCCCCTCCGAGAGCGTGGTGCCCTCGATCAAGCCGGTGGCCGGGTAGAGCGCCGCACAGTCGAGTGTGGGCATGTTCGGCGAGGGCATCACCCAGGTCGCGGTGTCCTGCGAGGCGGAGCCGTCCCACTCCGCCTCGATCACCACGAGCTCGGGGCTGCTCCCGGTGGCCGCCGGAACGTGCTCGGCGGCGAACCAGCGGGCGAGCTCACCCAGGGTGAGGCCGTGACGCAGCGGGATCGAAACCCGGCCCACGAAGCTCGCGCACTCGGCATCCAGGCCAGGCCCGGCCCCCGAACGCCCCAGCGGGTTCGGGCGGTCGAGGACGACGACGCGCTGGCCGGTGCGCACGGCTGCGCACATGACGTCGTACAGGGTCCACATGTAGGTGTAGAAGCGCGTGCCGATGTCCTGCAGGTCCACCACGATCTGTTCCGCCTGCGAGCGCAGCAGCAGGGCCTCAAGTTCGGCGCCCTCCAGGAGGTAGGAGTCGAGGACCGGCAGTCCAGTGGCGGCATCGGTGCCCTCGCCGTCGGACTCGCCTGCCTGGGCGGCGCCCCAGTAGCCGTGCTCCGGGGTGAGGAGCGAGGTCAGCGGCACTCCGGCCGCCAGCAGCGCGTCGACCCCGCGGCCGAGGTCGGCGGTGACCGAGGTGTAGTTCGCACACAGCGCCACGGTGCCCTGGGGGAGCAGGGTGGGCTGATCGAGAACGCGCGTCAGCCCGGTGGTGGGGGCCGACGATGTTGCAGCTGAAGTCATGGAGTCTTCCTCGTCGTTGAGGTTAGGAAGTTACGAGGAGTGAACCATGTGCGTCAATCAGTTTCAAGCGAAGTTACTCGATGGTGACATCGCGGAAACATCGCCGGCGGGGCGTGGGTCAGTGCAGAGGTGACGAGCGGCGACGCAGATCTAGTGCAGGGGGAGTGCGGTGCCCATCGTGAGGCCCCACGGGTGGTGGATCACCGTGCGCAGGCCGACGTGCTCGTAGAAGCCGATCGCACGCGCGTTGCGCCCGCCCACACCCAGATGGACGCCCGGAGCGCCGTCGGCGTGAAGCTCGTCGAGCACGGCGAGCAGGAGCCGCTTGCCGTTGCCGCCGCCCTGGGCTACGGGTAGCAGATCGATGTGCAGATGGGCGGGGAAGTCCTGCAGCAGCGCAGGGTTCGTCCCTCCCGGCTGGTGGATCTTGCGGATCAGCGCGGCATCGGGGGAGTCCTCCTCCGGGCGTGGCATCGGGTAGCGCTCGCGCAGTGCCGGCCACCACTCGGTCTCGCAGCGCTGTTCGAAGCGTGCCGTCTCCGCGGTCGCGACGCAGTATCCCTGAGCGACGCCGTCGGGATCGCGAAGGACGAGGGCATGCTCGGGTTCGAGTGCGAGGTAGGCACCCAGGTAGATGTGGCCGAGCAGCTCGGGTTCCCGGTACTTGCTGGTGGCATCGTCGCCGGAGTCACCGGTGCGCACGCAGATCTCGTAGAGCCGGTCGTGATCCTCGGGCCGGTAGTGATCCAGCGCGAGTGCCGCAGGGGGGCGCTTGCGCGAGCTCGGCGGAGGTGCGGCGGGGCGCGTGGCGGGAGCAGCGCGCGTCTCCATGGCATCCACGGCGGCACTGAGCGCTCGCGGGTCGGGCTGATCCCATCCGGCACGGTGGGCCGCGAGGCAGACAGCCCCCACCACCGGCTCTGCTGCGTCCAGTGTGGTGAGGCCCTGGTGCACGAGATGGTCGCGGACGGTCGAGCGCACCGGCCCGTCCTTGGTGAGCACCGAACCAGCGAGGACCACGGTCGAGGCCGGCCGGGGCGAGACGGCGGCCAGCGACGTCAGGAGCCCGCCCGCTGCGCGCGCCACGATCTCCGCCGCCGTGGGATCGGGTTCGGAGGCCTCGCCGCCTCTGGCCAGGCGCGCTACCGTCCGCGCGAAGCTGCCGAGTTCGGCGGGCCGGGTGCCGTGTACCACGCGGATCAGGTCCTGCAGCGGGTCGCCGGTGCTCTCTCCCAGATGGTCGGCGGCGAACTGTGCCGCCGCTGGGGCCAGTGCCGTGGGTGTGGCGCGCCCGTCGAGGCTCGCGGCGCCGGCGCGCAGCCCTTCGAGCGCGATCCAGATCCCGCCGCCGACGTCCCCCAGCAGCCAGCCGAGGGCATCGGCGCGCGCAGCCTCGGCGAAGCCCTCGATGCGGAAGCTTGCCGCTCCGGTGCCGGCCAGGAGGACGGAGCCCTCAGGTTGTGCCGAGCCGGCCGCGAAGGCGATCACCGGATCTGGCACGATCTCGGCCGGTGCCGCGATACCGGCGTAACTCAGGGCCCCGCGCAGCAACTCGGTGATGCGGTCACCGGCTGCCGCTCCCGAGCCGGCCACCCCCGCCACGCACGCCACAACCTCAGCGACGGTGCCGGCAGCGAGGTGCTCGCGCACCTGGGCTTGGGCGGTGGCAATGACCGCGCCCAGCTGCCGGGGGAGGTCTCCGGGGGAGGAGTTGATGTTCGCCCCGCCACCCCGCGCGAGGCCGAGCAGCTCACCCTTGGCGCTCAGAAAGGCCGCCCGGGTGGATGTGCCACCTATGTCCAGACCCAGAACCAAGGGCATACGCTCACTCACAGGCACCTCTATCGTCGCTCCGATGCGGTGACACCCATGCGCCAAAGCATGCCGCCACTGGTCGTCTCCGTCTATGGTGGCACTAGTTTCCCCGGGCAGGGGCCGATCTGAAAATTCTGTACAGCCGCTGGAGGTTGCGCCGCATGACCCCCCAGACCGATCACGATATCCGTCAGCTTGCCCTCGGGGTCCTGCTGCCCGGGTTTTCCGGAACCACCGCGCCACCATGGCTGATCGAGGCCGCTCGCGAGGGCCTGGCCGGCGTCGTGCTCTTCGCGCAGAACACTCCGGATGTGCCCACCACCCGGGCACTGACGGACGCCTTGCACGCCGCGGGGCCGCTCCTGGTGATGGTCGATGAGGAAGGCGGGGATGTCTCCCGGCTCCAGGCCACCACCGGCTCCACGCTCCCGGGTGCGGCCGCCTTCGGGGCAGCCGGCGATGTCGATCTCACCCAGCGTGGCGGTCAGGCGCTGGGCGCCATGCTCGCGGCTGCCGGCATCGACGTGGATCTGGCCCCTGTGCTCGATGTGGCCTCGGAGCCGCGGAATCCGGTCATCGGCGTGCGTTCCTTCGGCCCGGATGCCGCCGCGGTCTCCGCCCACGGCGCGGCCTTCGTGCGGGGCCTGCACGCCGGCGGTGTGGCGGCCTGCGCGAAGCACTACCCCGGGCACGGCGCCACCACGGTCGACTCCCATCTCGCGCTGCCCACCCTCGATGTCTCCGAGGACACGCTGCGCCGGCGCGATCTGCCCCCCTTCGACGCCGCCGCCGAAGCAGGCCTGGATTCGCTGATGACCGGGCACCTGCACATCCCCGCGATCGGGCCGGAACCAGGCACTCTCGAGCCGGCCGTCACGGCGCTGGCTCGCCAGATGCCAGGCGGTGAGGACCGCGCCATCATCACCGATGCGGTGGACATGGCCGCCGTCGCCGGGACGGATCTGGCCACCTTCGGCGAGGCCTGTGTGCGGGCTCTGGAGGCTGGCGCGGACCTGCTCTGCCTGGGCACCACCCTCAACCGGGACGACGAAGCCCTCTTCGTCCGCGCGCTCGAAGCCGTCACCTCGGCACTGCGATCCGGACGTCTGGATCCGGCATTGTTGGTGCGGGCTGCGGAGCGGGCCGAGATGCTGCGTGAGCGAGTCCGCGCGCACCGGGCGAATGCGGCCGAAGTTGATGCCGACAACGCACTGGCCGCCGTCACCGAGGTCGGTGCTGAGGCGGCCCGCGCGGCGGTTCGATTCGCTCAAGGTAGCTCCGTTGCCGCGGGCGATCCGGTGCTGGTGGACCTCCGTCGGCGCGCCAACATGGCCACCGGTCGCACGGCCCCGGGCTTCCACAAGGCCTTGCGCCGGCGCTTCCCGGATGCTCCGATCTTCACGCCGGGCGTCCCTGGCTCGCCACCGCTCGCCGAGTCGCTCGCGAGCCTGGACCCGGGGGTGCGGGTACTCGCGTTGACCCGCGAACCACTCGCCGATCCTGGTGAGCAGGCCGACCTTGCTGCTGTCCTGGCGGCCTTCCCCGATGCGGTGGTGGTCCACGGGGGAGTGGCCGAGGGCGCTCCAGACCCGGGACCCGGCGGAACGCTGGTGCTCGCGCACGGTGTGGGGCTTGCCAACGCCGAGGCGGCGCTGGAGCTTCTGCTCAGTTCATCCTGAAGCCCTCTCGAGTTCCGGTCGGGAAAATTCCGCATTACAGTTCTGTTTCGTCCCTGGCTTTTATTCCTTAGGCGCCCATACTAATTGGCATGCCTATGACGCAGGCCACGTCCGCCCCGCTCGAGAGCTCCAGCGGGCGGTCGCGTGCGGTGGCTGCGGGGTTGACCCTGCGGCAATCGCGGCGCCGCCGCCCCGCAGAGGTGCGCGCGCACAACCGGGCCGTGGTGCTGGGCCTGCTCTTCCATGGCGAGCCGGTCTCGCGGGCTCAGCTGGCGCGCACGACCGGGCTGGCGCCGGTCACCATCTCCGATCTCGTCAGTGAGCTCCTGGCCGAGGGGATCGTCGCCGAGGCCGGCACGGCCAAGCAGCCCCGCGTGGGGAAGCCACCCACGTTGGTGGCCTTCCAGCACGGCAGCCGGCAGCTCGTGGCCCTCGATCTCTCCGAGGTGAAGGTGGCGCGCGGTGCGGTCCTCGATCTGTCGGGTCGAATCCTGCACCGCCGTTCGGCCTCTCTGGGAGATCCCGCCCACCTCGCGGAGCACCTCGAGGATCTGGCGCGCGAGCTCCTGGCGCTGACATCCGCCCCTGTTCTCGGCCTGGGTATCGGTACGCCGGGCCTGGTCGACCCGGCCGGCTACCTCGTGGAGGCCTCCAACCTCGCTTCGCATGATCTCGCCCTCGCCGAGATCCTCCACCAGCGCCTCGGCGTGCCGGTCCACGTGGAGAACGACGCCAATGTGCTGGCGCTCGGCGAGGTCACCTTCGGTCACGCTCCCGAGCACGGTCTCCTGACCGTCGCCCTGGGTCTCGGCGTGGGCGCCGGCATCGTGCTGCACGGCACGTTGATCCGTGGTCACCGCCTCGCGGCCGGGGAGATCGGGCACATCACCGTGGACGAGGAGGGTCCGACGTGTGCCTGTGGCCGCCGGGGCTGCCTCGAGGGTGCTGTCTCCAGCTCCACCTTGCGGGCCCGCCTCGGCGCGGACACAGGCCCTTCGGCGCAGCGGATCCGAGCCGAGGCCGGCGCCACTCTGGGCCGGGTCCTCGCCCCCATCGTCAGCGCGCTCAACCTCCAGCAGCTCCGGCTCTTCGGCCCCACCGAGATCTACGGCGGGGCCTTCATCGAGGCTCTCGAAGGCACCGTGCGCGGGCGGATCCTGCCTGCACTCGCTGCCGATCTTGATGTCCACTTCTCTCCGCTGGGCGAGGACGCCGTGCTCACCGGCGCGGTCGTCCCCGTCCTCATCGGCGAGCTCGGCTTCTCCTAAACCAGTCACTGTCGGCGGCCACCCCGCCGGTCCTCATCACAACCCAAGGAGCATCAGATGCGTCACATCCGATCCCGCTTCACCCCCGTGGCCGTGGGCGGCGTCGCCCTGGCCATGATCCTGTCCGCATGCAACGGAGACGAGCCCGCCGGCGAGAACGGCGAGAACGGCGCCGACGGCGAAAACGGTGCCGAGGGTGCCGAGAGCGCCGACCTGACCGCCTGGTTCATGGAGAACTCGGTGAACCAGGACGCGCTCGACTGGCTGGTCGAGGAGTTCGAGAGCCAGAACGAGGGATCGACCCTGACGATCCAGATCCAGCCCTGGCCCGGCATCGTCGAGCTCCTGCAGACCTCCCTGCCGGACTCCTCCCAGACCCCCGACGTCCTGGAGATCGGCAACACCCAGGCCTCGACCTTCACCTCGGTGGGTGCGTTCTCGCCGGTGGACGACATTCTCGAGGACCTCGGCGGCAGCTCACTCGTGGAGTCCGGTGTGGAGGCCGGCTCCTGGGAGGGAGAGACCTACGCGCCGCCGCTGTACATGGGCTCACGCATCATCTACTACCGCGCCGATCTGCTAGAAGAGGCCGGCATCGAGGTGCCGACCACCATCCGGGAGCTCGAGGACGCCGCCATCGAGCTCAACGAGCTCAACCCCGAGGACCAGGACGGCTTCACCGGCATGTACCTGCCGGCGGCCGACCCCAAGACGCTCGAGGGCTGGCTCTTCACCTATGGCGGGGAATACGCCGTGCAGCAGGACGACGGCACCTGGGAGGCCCAGCTCTCCAGCCCGGAGTCCCTCGAGGGCCTGCGGGCGGCCCAGCGTCTGCTGGATGAGGGCTCCGAGTACGCGCTGGACTCCAACGAGCAGGTCCAGGCGGCCCCCGAACTCTTCAGCGCCGGCCGGGTGGGCTTCCTCTCTGCCCTGGCCTTCGCTGAGGCCGACATCGATGAGGAGATGTGGGAGAACGGCCAGGTCGGTGTCATGGCCCTTCCCGGCACTGAGCCCGGGACCCCGGGCGTCACCTTTGCCGGTGGCTCCAACGTCGCGATCTCCGCTGCCTCGCCGAACCAGGAACTCGCCCAGGAGGTGCTCACGCTGATCTACGCCCAGGAGTTCCAGGAGCTGCTGGCTTCCGACGGCTGGGTGCCCGGCAACCTCGACTACGCCGGTGCGCTGGAAGGGCCCACGGCCGAAGCGCACGAACTGGCGGTGGAGCACTCCAAGCTCACCCCGAACACGCCGGCCTGGGGCGTGGCCGACTCCGCGCAGTTGCCCGTGGAGATCTGGACCCGGATCGCCCGCGGCGAGGACGTGGAGCAGGTGGCCGCGGACGTCGACGCTGAACTCGAGTCGATCCTGAACGACTGATGACCGCTCAACCACAGGTGCTCCCGGGTGGGGCCGGCTCCTCGCCGGCCCCACCGCCGGAGCGCCGCGCCGGATCGTCCCGCACGCTGGTGCGGCTCACACCCTTCCTGCTGCTGCTGCTCCCCGTGGGCCTCGTGGCGCTGGCCCTGGGCTACCCACTGTGGCGACAGGTGGTGATGTCCTTCCAGGAGTTCGGCCTCGCCCAGCAGTTCGGCCAGCCACCGGAGTTCGTGTGGCTGAGCAACTACACCGCGATCCTGAGCGACGGCTACTTCTGGACGGTCACCGCGCGCTCTCTGGTGTTCACCGCCGCCTGCGCGGCTGCGACCATGTTCGTGGGCGTCGGCCTCGCGGTGATGATGCAGCGCGTGACTGCCGCAGTGCGCGTTCTGCTTCAGGTGGTGCTCGTCTTCGCCTGGGCCACCCCGGTGATCGCCGCGGTGGCGATCTGGAAGCTCATGGTCGACCACCGGCATGGCGTGGTGAACGCCGTACTGGTCACGCTCGGCCTGGAGCAGTTCCAGGGCTTCCACTGGCTGCAGGAGTCCACCGGCACCTTCTTGCTGGTGGCGGGAACGGTCATCGTCTGGGCGAGTACGCCCCTGGTGGCCCTGGCTACCTTCGCGGCCCTGACTCAGGTGGACGACTCGGTGGTCGAGGCGGCCCAGCTCGACGGCGCGGGCCTGCTGCGCCGTCTGCGCTATATCGTGCTGCCAATCATCAAGCCGGTGCTCATCCTGCTGGCGATCCTGCAGGTGATCTGGGATCTGCGGGTATTCGCGCAGATCTACTCGCTGCAGCAAGGCGCCGGCTCCTCACGAGCCACCAACCTGCTGGGCACGTACATCTATCACACCGGCATCGGCGGCGGGAACTACGGCATGGCTTCGGCCCTGGCTATGGTCATGCTCGCGATCCTGGTGGTCCTGACCTGGCGTTACGTCCGCCTACTGGGCAAGCAGGGAGATCTGACGTGAACCCCACCAGCCGCCGGCGCTCCAAGCTGGTCGTGAACGGGGCGGCCATCGCCATAGCGCTGCTGTGGATCTTTCCGATCTACTGGATGATCAACGTCTCGCTGCAGCCCTCGGGGCAGATGCGTATCGACGGACCCACGGTGCTGCCCTTCGACTTCACGCCGGATGCCTACCTCGGGGTGCTGAACGACTCCTCCTTCTGGACCTCGCTCACCATGAGCCTGCGCGTCAGCCTGCTGTCGGTGGCCGTGGCACTGGTCTCGGCCACCCTGGCGGCCGTGGCGCTGAGCCGTTTCCGCTTCCGTGGCCGTACCGGGATGGTGGTGGCGGTGCTGATCATTCAGATGATCCCGGCCGAGGCGCTGTTCATCTCTCAGTTCCGCATGCTCTCCGGCTGGGGGCTGATCAACACCGTCACCGGATTGTCGCTGCTCTACGTGGGCACCGTGATGCCCTTCATCGTCTGGATGCTCAAGGGCTTCGTCGATTCCGTGCCCGCTGATCTGGAAGAGGCCGCCATGATCGACGGCTGCACCAAGGTGGGCGCCTTCTTCCGCGTGACCTTCCCGCTGCTCGGCCCTGGGCTGGTGGCCACCGGCGTGTTCGGATTCCTGGTCTCGTGGAACGAGTTCACCCTCGCTCTGGTGATCCTCTCCTCCGGCGGCCGGGTCACCCTTCCGGTGTGGTTGCAGAGCTTCCAGGAGGGCATGACTGGGACCGACTGGGCCGGGGTGATGGCCGGCTCCGCCCTGATCGCGATCCCGGTGCTCATCCTGTTCAGCATCGTGCAGAAGCGTATGGCCTCCGGGCTGGTGGCCGGCGCGGTGAAGGGCTAACTCCGCCAGTAGGCGCGGCTGCCGTGGCCCCGCAGCTCCGGGACGTGCCTAGAACAGGCCGCCGAGATTGGAGAGGAGGGAGTCGACCAGAGCTGCCGCTGCGATGGTCCCGAGGACCACCGACGTTGCGCCGATGAAGACGGCCCACACCAGGGTCAGTAGTGCATGGGGAATCAGCGGATCGGGTTTGCCGGCGGGCACGGCGCGCGCGATCCCGGCGTAGATCAGGATCTCGGCCACGATCACCACCACCACGGCCAACAGGCTGCCGACCACGAACTGGAGAAAGCCGAAGACGATCCCGGGCATCAGGGCCAAGGGGAACATGATCACCCAGAAGGCTCCGTAGACATGCCATGCCGCAGCCACGATGTTCCCCGCACCGGCGGCGCCGAGCGGGATCTGCCTCGTGGCGAAGGTCCAGCGCACAGTGAGGACCCGGAGCATGAAGAGCGTCGCGGTGATCAGGACCGGGCCGAAGAACCGCACCAGGAGCTCCGAGAGCGAGACGGTCGATGCCCAGCCGCTCAGGCCGTTGCTCAGCACGCCGCCGACCATGGAACTCAGCAGGATCGTCAGGCCCACCGTGATCGAGAGTGTTGCGCAGGAGAAGAGCCAGGGCCCGTGCTTGCTACCGATCTGCCGGCCCGCGACGAAGGGCGTCGCAAGCGCATCGTTGGTCTGACCGCGCAGGACCGACCCCAGGATCTTCGGAATCATGGCGAAGAGAACACCGATGGGTCCAGACGGCGAGCTTGCTGAGTGCGGTGGTGCGGTCGGACCCGCCGGGGTGCCGGCCGGAGACTCCGGCCCGGATGGCCTGGCGGGCCAGCCCGCAGGCGGGCCACCGCGAGGCGGTCCGCCCACCGGTGGCTGCTGTGCGTCGTGACCGGATGAATACTGCTCGCTCATGGTGCCCCCGGAATCATTGCCGTGGATTCAGAAGCGGAAGAAGGGCAGGAAGCCCGAGTAGAACATCGCTTCGAAACTGATGGACAGGATGATGGCCACCAGCAGGAAGACCATTGCCGCGTGGGCCAGCGAAAGGAGAACATGGGGGACCAGCGGGCCCTTCGGCGACTCCACCCGGCGAGCGATCCCCACGTAGATGATCAGCTCAGCACCCAGGATGGCCACGAAGCCGACGGCCGCGCTGCCCAGGCTCACCAGGAAGCCTCCCACGGGCCCGGGGAGCAGGCTCAGCGGCACCAGTACGGCCCAGAAGGCCACGTAGAGCGAGCCCGCGGCGGCCATGAGGTTCCCAGCCTCCGCGAGTGAGGCGTCCGCGACCTGCCGCACGCCCAGGGTCCAGCGGATGGTGAACACCCGCAGCACGAAGGACGCGCCCGCGAGAAAGGGGACGAGCACCATGCTCGTCACGTACGTCATCGCCGAGACACCGAAGGGCGAACTCACCCGCATACTGATGTCGCTGACCAGGGTGCCGAACAAGCCCGTGATCATCGCCAGCACGACCACGGTGCCACCGACGGTGAGCCACGGTCCGTGCGCCTTCCCGAGCTTCTGGCCGAGCTCGCCCGGGTAGGTGAGCGCCGCACCCGTATCGCCCGACCAGATGCGCTTGAGCACGGTGAGGGGAACCAGCGCGAAGGCTGCGAAAGCACTGGGCTTCCTCGGGGCCGCGGGCTGCTCAGGAACTGGGCCGTAGTGCTGGCCGGCCGATGCCTGACTGCCGGGAGCGCCGGGGTAGGGGTGCTGCGGCGGAGGGTAGCCGGGCTGCTGCGTCTGGCTGCCGGGAGCGCCGGGGTAGGGATGCTGCTGGGGAGGGTAGCCGGGCTGCTGCGTCTGGCTGCCGGGAGCGCCGGGGTAGGGATGCTGCTGGGGAGGGTAGCCGGGCTGCTGCGGCGCCGGCTGCTCATAGACCGGTTGCTGATCCGGCGAGTAGGGCTGTTCCGGGCCGGGGTGCTCGGGATGGACCGGGGGGTGGGGAACCGGTCCGGCAGCCGCATCATCGCCGGCAGGCGGGTGCGAAGGGTGGTCGGTCATCGTGGTCTCCCTGAGTTGCCCCTGATCGTCTTGCACGTCGGCGAGACGATATCAGCCACGTCTTCCTCAGCTCCGGGCGCTTGGGGCTGGGCGGAAGGCCCAGCTGAGGCGAGGCTGCGCCGCAGGGTGCCGGCTCAGGCCCCGGCGTCCTCGGGCACTCGCACCATGCCCTCCTGGGCCAGGGTGGCCACATGAGTGCCGTCCTCGGCGAAGACCCTCGCAGTACCGAGACCGCGGCCCCCGTGTGCCGAGGGGGATTCCTGGGCGAACAGCAACCACTGGCCGACGTCCACCGGCCGGTGCCACCACATGGCATGGTCCAGGCTCGCGAGCGACAGCCCGCGGGTCCGCCAGGAGATCCCGTGACGGCGCAGTACCGGCTCGAGCATCACCTGGTCACAGGCGTAGGCCAGGAGCGCGCGGTGGTGGACCTGGCTCAGGCCGGCAGGGAGCTCCGAGCGGGCACGGATCCACAGCAGCTGCTGGTCGGTGCGCGCCTCACCGGCATCGAGGTAGAGATCGCCGCCCACGTGCCGGATCTCGAAGGGAGCGGTGCGCACCATGAACTGCGCGGCGGGATGATCGACCTGTTCGAAGGTCTCCAGCGCGCTGGGCACGCTCTCCGGCGCCGGGGCCGCCGGGGCCACGGAGCCGTGATCCCGTCCGGGTTGGTCGACCTGATAGCTGGAAATCATGGAGAGGATGGGCGTGTCCTGCTGCAGTGCATGGGTGCGGCGGGTGGAGAAGGATCGGCCATCGTGCAGACGTTCGACAGCGAACTCCACCGGGTGATCCAGAGAGCCGGGGCGCAGGAAGTAGCCGTGCACCGAGTGAGGTGAGCGCGCGCCTTCGCCCGCTGCCGGGACGGTGTCGGCAGCGGCGATGATCGCCTGGGCGAGCACCTGACCGCCGTACACGCGCTGCTGGATAGTGGGAAGGGTCGGTCCCACGAAGGCGTTCGGGCCGGTGCGCTCCAGGCGCAGTGCCCGGAGCAGGTGGCCCAGTGGGCCCTCAGCATCGGTGGGCAGATCGAGGACGTCGGAACTCGGAGGTGTCTCGGCGCTCATGGCCTCATTCTCTCGCATGGCGGGCGCATTCCGGCGCCACCGGTGTCCCTAGAGCAGTGACCGCCGGACGTCGGCGCCGGGTTGCGGCGGGCCCTCGGGGGCGCCCGCCGCGTTGACCATGGCGTTCGCCGCTCGTTCGAGATAGTCCCAGAGCATCGCCGCGACGTCCTCGCGCAGGTCGAGCTCGGCCATGGCGTCCCGCATATGCCGCAGCCAGCGATCCCGCGCCTCGACAGTGACCTGGAAGGGTAGGTGGCGCATCCTCAGCCGCGGATGGCCGCGTTGCTCGGAGTACGTCGTCGGCCCGCCCCAGTACTGCTCGAGGAACAGGCGCAGCCGCTCCTCGGCGCCCTCCCAGTCGTCCTGCGGGTACATCGGCGCGAGCAGGTCGTCCTCGCGCACACCCTGATAGAAGCGGCGTACCAACCGGCGGAAGCCCTCCTGCCCGCCCATCGCGTCGTAGAAAGGAGAAGTCACAGTCCCAACTCTCTCAGCACCGGCAGTTCGCTGCGTACTCGCATCCGCGCCTCCTCGGCCGTCTCGGCATCGGCAGCCAGCCGTGCCAGGCGGAGACAGGTGGGAAAGTCCGTGTCGGACAGCACCGCGGCCACGTCGCCGAGCGCGCGGGGCGTCATCGACAGCGACGTCACCCCCAGGCCGACCAGGACCACCGCGAGCGCCGGGGCCGCAGCCATCTCGCCGCAGACTCCGACGGGCCGGCCCTGCTGGGCGCCGCCCTGGCAGCTCGCCTCGATCAGGCGCAGCACGGCGGGGTGCCATGGATCCGAGAGATCCGCCAGCGAACCGAGCTGGCGGTCCGCCGCCAGGGTGTACTGGATGAGGTCGTTGGTGCCCAGGGAAGCGAAAGTTGCTCGCGAGAGCAACTGCCCGGCCATCATCGCGGCTGAGGGCACCTCGATCATCACCCCGGCCTGAGGGAGCCCGTGGCGTTCGCACAGCGCGACGAAGTCCTCTGCTTCGGTCACGGTGGACACCATCGGCGCCATGACCCACACCTCGGCGTCAGTGCCCTGGCCGGCTTCGGCGATGGCGGCGAGCTGGTTCTCCAGGACCTGGGGGGCGATCCGGGCCGTCCGCAAACCGCGCAGACCCAGGGCCGGGTTGGTCTCGCGAGCGTTGGTGACGAAGGGCAGTGGCTTGTCCGAACCGGCGTCGAGGGTGCGGATGACCACCTTCTTGTGTGGGAAGCGCTCCAGCACCTGGCGGTAGGCCTCAGCCTGTTCGGCCACGCTGGGCTCACTGGTGCGGTCGAGGAAGCAGAACTCGGTGCGGAAGAGCCCGATCCCCTCGGCCCCCGCCTGCGCCGCCTCCGCTGCACCGGAAGGATCGCCGATGTTGGCCAACAACTCGACTCGGTGACCGTCCTGGGTGCGGCCGGGGCCGGTCGGGGCGCGCACCTCGGAGGGCCGCGCGGCCACCTCGACCGACTCCGGGCTCGGGTCCACCTCCACGGTGCCCGCAGAGCCGTCCACCAGCAGCATGCGGCCTTCGCTCAGTTCGCCGTCCCACGCCGCGGCCGCACCCAGGCCGACGACGGCGGGGATGCCGAGATCCCGGGCCAGGATCGCGGTGTGGGAGGTCGGGCCGCCCTCGGCTGTGACCAGGGCCAGCACCTTGGCGGGATCGAGCAGTGCCGTCTCGGAGGGGGCGAGGTCGAGGGCCACCAGCACGAAGGGATGATCGTGGACCGGTACCCCTGGGACCGGCCGGCCGCTCAAGTGAGCCACGATGCGGTCCCGGACGTCCTCGACGTCGCGTGCGCGGGCGGCGAGGTAGCCGCCGATCTCCCCGAAACGGGCGATCACCTGGTCCGCTGCCTGCCAGACCGCCAGTGCCGGCGGGGTCCGCTGTGTGCGCACCAGCTCCTGGGCGCTGGTCACCAAGGTCGGGTCGGCGGCCATCTGAGCGGTGGCTTCCAGCAGCTCGCGGCGCTCCCCGGCGACGGTCGCGGCGTCGGCGCGCAGTGTGGCGGCCACCCACCGGGCGGCGCGGCGTACCCGTGCGGCTTCGTGCTCGACGCGGTCCTCCGCGACATCAGGCGCTGTGGGAGGAGGACCTGCCTGGGGGCGTGCTCGGGCGATCGGTCCGGCTGCGCGTCCGGGGCTCACCCCGACTCCCCGGAGCAAGCGGCCGGCGGGGAGGGGGTCCGGGTGGGACCATGAATCATCGCCCATCCGCCACATTGTGCCCGCTTCGTGCCCCTGTGCCGCGCAATTGCGGGCGAATCGCGCTCTCACCGGCGGTTCTCCGGCGTGAAGTGCATCGCATCGCGGGTAGGATCGCCCTACGCACGGAACCAACGGAGGCACCAACATGTCCAGCGAGAAGAGCAAAGCCGACAAGATCCTGGCTGCCCTCGGTGGCGCTGCGAACATCCGCGTCGTGGAACCGTGCATCACCCGGCTTCGCGTGGAGGTCGAGGACCCCACGGTGGTGGGTGAGGACCAGTTGAAGGAGAACGGCGCGTTTGGCGTCGTGCGCACCGGCCGGGTCGTGCAGATCGTGGTCGGGCCCGTCGCCGATGAGCTCGCCGCCGAGATCGACGAGCTCCTCTGAGTGTGGCGCTACCCCGTGACGCTGCACCGATGAGTGAATCCGACATCCAGGCGCCCCCCGAGGTCGATGCCGACCTCGCTGCTCTCGCTACCGTCCACGGCGTGGCCACCGAGTACGAGGACAACACCGGTTCCATGCGGCCGGTCCCCGGTGAGACGGTGCGCGCCGTGCTGCACGCCCTCGGGGTGCCCGCGGCAGACGAGAAGGAGGTCCTGGCCTCTCTGGACGATGCCGAGGTCGCCCCGTGGCGCCGGTTCCTGCCGCCCAGTGCGGTGGTGCGGGCCGGTCAGACCACGACGATCCCCGTCCATGCGCCCGCTGACACCTCCGTGGTGCTCACGCTCCAGCTGGAGGATGGCACCGAGCTCCCGATGGCACTGCGTCCGGACACCATCGCGCCACGGCTCGTCGACGGTGTGCCGATCGCGCGGTCCTTCGTCGACCTCCCGGAGGACCTGCCCCAGGGGTGGCATCGTCTGCGCGCCGCCGTGGGGGAGGGCAGACGTCACCGCGCCCATCGCCGGGCCACCACCACCGTGGCAGTCGTGCCACAGCGGCTGCCGGACCCACTGGACGGCGGCCGCGGCTGGGGTGCCATGGCTCAGCTCTACTCCATGCGTTCCGCCCACTCCTGGGGGCTGGGCGATCTGGCTGACCTCGCTGAGCTCGCCGACCTGACCGGGACGCTGGGCGGCGACTTCCTGCTCATCAACCCGCTGCACGCCGCCGAGCCGACCGCTCCGATGAGCGACTCGCCCTACCTGCCGGCCACCCGGCGCTTCGTCAACCCCATCTACATCCGTCCCGAGGACATTCGCGAGGCTGCCTACCTCGCCGGCCCCGAGCGCGCCCTGGTGCACTGGGCCGCTGAAGAGGTCCGGGAGATGAACTCCAGTGCCGAACTGCTCAACCGCAACGCGGTGTGGTCGGCCAAGAGCGAAGCGCTCAGCGTCATTTACGCAGCGCCGCGCTCCCTGGCCCGGCAGTCCGCATTCGAGCGTTTCCGGGCGCGTGAGGGCCGCGGACTCGAGGACTTCGCGCTCTGGTGCGCGCTCTACGAGGAACATGGAAACTCTCCCTGGCCGCCCGAACTGCTCGACGCCTACGGTCCGCATGTGGCCCGCGTGCGGCGCCGGCTGGCTGGCCGCATCGACTTCTTCGCCTGGCTGCAGTGGGTGGCCGACGAGCAACTCGCGGCCGCCCAGCGTCAGGCCAGCCAGAGCGGCATGGGAATCGGCATCATGCATGACCTCGCTGTGGGCGTGCACGGCAGCAGCGCCGAGGTGTGGACCGACGCGGAAGTCTTCGCCACCGGCGTCACCGTGGGGGCGCCGCCGGACATGTACAACCAGCAGGGGCAGGACTGGTCGCAGCCACCATGGCGCCCCGACCGGCTCGCGGAGACCGGGTACGCCCCTTTGCGCAACATGCTGCGGACGGTGCTGCGTCACGCCGGGGCCATCCGGGTGGATCACATCATGGGCCTCTTCCGGCTCTGGTGGGTTCCCCAGGGCCGACCGGCCTCGGAGGGCACCTACGTCACCTACGACGGCGAGGCGATGCTGGGTGTCCTGCTCCTGGAGGCCTCGCGCGCCGGCGCGGTGGTCATCGGAGAGGACCTCGGCACCGTGGAGCCCGAGGTCCGCGAACAGCTCGCCGAACGTGGCGTCCTGGGTTCCGATGTGCTGTGGTTCGCCAAGTCCCGGAAGGGCCGGCCTCTCCCGCCCTCGCGCTACCGCACCGGGGCACTGGCCACGGTCACCACGCATGACCTGCCGCCCTCAGCGGGTTACCTGGCGGGCGAGCACGTCGATCTGCGCCGCCGGCTGGGGCTACTCACCCGCCCGGCTGAGGTGGAGCGCATGGCTTTCGAGTCCGAGCGCGCAGCCATCCTGAATGCTCTCCGGAGCGAGGGCCTGATCAACGAGGACCCCACTGAGCGGGAGATCGTCGAGGCGCTGCATGGCTACGTGGCACGCACCGCCGCGGTGCTGGTGGGGATGGCCTTCACCGATGCCGTGGGGGAGCGCCGCACGCAGAACCAGCCCGGGACCTTCACGGAGTACCCCAACTGGCGCTTGCCGCTCGCCGACGGTGCCGAGGAACCCGTGAGTATCGAGGAGCTCGCGCGCAGCCCTCGCCTGCACTCCCTGGTCGAACGCATCCGCACCGAGATGGATCGCGCCGATCTCGCACGCCACGCGCGTGCCGAGGCCGGACCCCGGGAATGAGCCTGACCGTCCGGGCCCCGGTCTCGGGAACGGTACGTGAACTCAGTGAGGTGCCGGATCCGGTCTTCGCCCAAGCGATGATCGGTGCCGGTCTGGCCATCGACCCCGAGGCCGACGGCAGCTTCGAGGTGGTCAGCCCGCTCCGTGGCCGAGTGCTCACCCTGCATCCCCACGCCGCGGTGATCCTCAGCGAGGCAGAGGAACAGCACCGCGACGCCGAGGACCGGACCACGGGGCCCGCGCGCCGCCGCGGCGTGCTGATCCACGTGGGCATCGACACCGTCAGACTCAAGGGCATCGGCTTTACCCTCCATGTACGCGCCGGGGAACACGTCGAGCTGGGGCAGCCGCTGGTCACGGTCGATCCCGCTGCCGCTCGTGAGGCCGGGTACAGCCTTCTCGTGCCGGTGGTCGCCATGGAGGCACCCACCGCCGCGCTGGGGCAGCACGCCCCACCCGATCACCCCATCGCGGTAGGTGACCAGCTCTACACCTGGCTCTGAGGGACCGCATCCGCCGTGCCCACGTAGGCTGGCAGGTATGCCTGCCGATCCCGCCGCCCCCACCGGCTCTCCAGCACCAGGGGAGGGCCGGCCCCAGGTGCGTCCTGCCGCTGAGGGATGGCGTCAGCGCACCGACTCCGAGGGGCGCCCCCTCCTGCAGTTCGCTCAGGGGCCACGGGTCAGCCAGCCACCCACGCACCTGGCCGACCTCAGCCTGGACGAACGCATCGCCAAGGCCAAGGAGCTGGGCTTACCGGGCTTCCGAGCCAAGCAGCTCTCGGTGCACTACTTCTCTCGCTACACCACCGACCCGGCGCAGATGACCGACCTGCCGGCCGGGGAGCGCGACCAGCTCGCTGCTGAGTTCTTGCCGCCACTGCTCACCGAGGTGCGCCGGCTCACCACCGATGACGGTGCCACGGTGAAGTTCCTGTGGCGGCTCTTCGACGGCGCCCTGGTCGAGTCGGTGCTCATGCGCTACCGCAATCGCATCACCCTGTGCGTGTCCTCGCAGGCGGGGTGCGGGATGAACTGCCCCTTCTGCGCGACCGGTCAGAACGGCCTGACCCGCAATATGTCCTCCGCCGAGATCGTCGATCAGATCGTCCGCGCCAACCGATTGATCGCCGAAGGTGGCCTGGACGGCGGGGCGCGCGGCGCAGAGGAGACCCTCCCCCTCGGCGCCGAGGCCGACGACGAGGCGCCCGACAGTGGCGGCCCTGTGCGCGTCTCGAACATCGTCTTCATGGGGATGGGGGAGCCGCTGGCCAACTACAAGCGGGTGATGAATGCTGTGCGTCGCATGGTGGGGCCATCTCCCGAGGGGCTGGGCATGAGCGCTCGCGGCATCACCATCTCGACCGTCGGCCTGGTGCCGGCGATCCGCAAGCTCGCCGAGGAGAACCTGCCGATCACCTTTGCGCTGTCGCTCCATGCTCCCGACGACGAACTGCGCGATGAGCTGATCCCGGTCAACTCCCGGTGGAAGGCCGACGAGGCCATCGACGCGGCGCACGACTACTTCCGCAAGACCGGCCGCCGCGTGTCCATCGAGTACGCCCTGATCAAGGACATGAACGACCACCCCTGGCGGGCGGACCTGCTCGCCAAGAAGCTGCTGGCCCGCGGCCGCGGCTGGGTGCACGTCAACCCGATCCCGCTGAACCCCACCCCCGGCTCGATCTGGACCAGCTCCGAACCGCAGGTGATGGCCGAGTTCGTGCGCCGCCTGAACACCGCCGGCATCCCCACCACACTGCGAGACACCCGTGGCAAGGAGATCGACGGCGCCTGCGGCCAGCTCGCAGCCGCAGAGTAGCGGGCCATCGGAGGCCTGCACCCTCGGGTGCGGCGAGGCCTCTCAGTCGCGCCGCACCCGGGCAGTGCTCATCGGGCGGCGCGGTCCGCCCCCTGGGCACGCACCGCACGTTCGGCGCCGTCCAGCGCCTCGATGACCAGCCGGCGCAGCGCCGCAGGTGCGTCGGGGTGAGCCTCGAGCCACTGGTGGCTCATGGCCACGATGTCCACCGTCTCGGTGCGGCCGGCCAGGCCGATCGGGTAGAGGCCACTGACCACCTGCTGGGCCATCTGGTTGGTCTTCTCCTTCCAGACACGCTCCAGGGCGGCGAAGTAACGCTCGGCGTAGGGCTCCAGAAGCCGGTGATCGTGTACGTGGGTGAAACCGGCGATCACGTTCCGCTGTACGGCGTTCGGCAGATCGTCGCCGTCGACCACATCGGCCCACGCCTGGGCCTTGCGGTCGGCCTCGGGTACCAGAGCTCGCGCCTTTCCGGCCTGCTGCTGCCCAGCAGCGGTGGAGTCGCGCTTGAGCTCGGCGTCGAGCACCGCCTCATCGGCGCGGCCACCGGCTGCCAGACCGTGCACCAGTGCCCAGCGCAGATCGGTGTCGATCTCCAGGCCCACCAGTCCCGCCGTCGTGGCCGCAGCCTCCGCGTCCTCACCCAGGAGCGCTTCGAGCACCGCGAAGTGTCCCTCGTCCACTGCGTGGTCGGTGAAGGAACGTATCAGCTGCAGCTGCGAGTCCGATCCGGGCTCAGCCGAGCGTGCCAGGTCCAGCAGGCGGCTGGCCACCATCGAGGAAGCCTCGTCCCGCACCTCGGGGGCCACGTAGGAGCCGAGTGTGGTGGCGATCTGGCGCAGCAGCACCAGCACCACGGTTGAGTCGGTCTCGGTGGCCACGGCGCGCAACGCCAGATCCAGGAAGCGGCGGGCCGGCCATTCGCCGTCGCGGGTCATGTCCCATGCGGCGGTGAGCACCAGTGCGCGGGGGAGGGAATCGGCGAAGCCGTCGAGGTGGCTGGTGGCCGCTTCCAGGGAGTCGCTGTCCAAGCGGATCTTCGCGTAGGCGAGGTCGTCGTCGTTGAGCAAGATCAGATCGGGGCGCTGCCGGCCGGCGAGCTCGGGCACCTCGGTGCGCTCACCGGTGACGTCGATCTCCACCCGCGTGGTGCGCTGCAGGACGGCGTCGCCGTCACGTACGACGTCATAGCCACCCACGGCCAGGCGGTGCGGGCGCAGTGTGGGGTGTTCCTCCGGCGCCTCCTGCAGGATGCTGAAGGAGGTGATGACGCCGTCATCGTCGGTCTCGATCTCCGGGCGCAGGAGGGTCACGCCGGCCTGTTCGAGCCAGAGCTTGGACCACGCCGACAGGTCTCGCCCGGAGGTGGCCTCAAGCTCGACGAGCAGATCCGGCAGCTCGGTGTTGCCCCAGGCGTGCTTGGCGAAATAACGCTGCACGCCGGTGAGGAACTCCTCCTGGCCCACCCAGGCCACGAGCTGCTTGAGCACCGAGGCGCCCTTGGCGTAGGTGATGCCGTCGAAGTTCACTTCGACATCCTCGAGATCGTTGATCTCGGCGACCACGGGGTGGGTGGAGGGGAGCTGGTCCTGGCGGTAGGCCCAGTTCTTCTCCAGTGAAGTGAAGGTGGTCCAGGCCTGGGTCCATTGGGTGGCCTCGGCGGTGGCAAGCGTGGAGGCGTACTCGGCGAATGACTCGTTCAGCCACAGGTCGTTCCACCAGCGCATGGTGACGAGGTCGCCGAACCACATGTGGGCGAGCTCGTGCAGGATCGTCACCGCACGCCGCTCGACCATCGCCTCGGGCACCTTGGAGCGGAAGACGTAGTTCTCCAGGAACGTGACCGCCCCGGCGTTCTCCATGGCGCCGGCGTTGAACTCCGGCACGAAGAGCTGGTCGTACTTGGTGAAGGGGTAGGGCTGGTCGAAGGCCTCCTCGTAGAAGCGGAAGCCAGCCCGCGTGATGTCCAGGATGTTCTCGGCGTCGAGGTGCTCGGCCAGCGAGGACCGGCAGTACACCCCCAGGGGGATCGTGCGACCATCCCGGGACGTCAGTTCGCTGCGCACCTCGTGGTACGGGCCGGCGATCACGGCCGTGATGTAGGTGGACATCACCTCGGTGGGAGCGAAAGTCCACGTCCGCGTGGCCGGCTCCGCTCCGGCGGGCTCACTGACTTCGGCGGCCGGGGCATTCGAGATGACGCTCCAGTGCGCGGGCGCCGTCACGGTGAAGGAGAAGCTGGCCTTGAGGTCGGGCTGGTCGAAGCAGGCGAACACCCGCTTGGCGTCGGCCACCTCGAACTGGGAGTACAGGTAGGTCTCGCCGTCGACCGGGTCGGTGAAGCGGTGCAGGCCCTCGCCGGTGTTCATGTAGCGGCAGGTGGCCTCGACCACCAGTTCATTCTCCGCAGCCAGTCCCTCCAGGGCGATCCGCGAATCCGCGAAGGCCGCGACGGGCACGGCCGCGCCGTTGAGCCCGATGCGCTGAACTGAGTCGGCGATCAGGTCAACAAAGGTGGCCGGGCCGGTGGCGGCGAAGCGGATCGTGGTGGTGGAGGAGAAGCTCTCCTCCCCGCTGGTCAGGTCGAGATGCACCTCGTAGGCGGAGGTGGTGATGGTGGCGGCGCGCTCGGCCGCCTCGGTGCGGGTGAGGTTCTCTCCAGGCATGGGACGAGCGTAGTTGGTGCTCGAAACCCCGCGGTCCCCGCCGCACGAGGCGACGGGGACTGCGGGGTATCCAGGGGAGGGAGGCGGACGGTCAGTCCTCGACCGTGATCTCGCCGTCCTGGTCGATCCAGTAGGTCGTTCCGTCCTCGGCGGCCTCGGCCTCGATCTCGAAGTTGCCGTCGTTGAGCTCGAGCTGCTGGGTCATGTAGGAGGTCTCCTCCGAGCGTTCGACCGGAAGTACCCACATGCCGTAGTTCTGCTCGGGGGCGCTCACGTCGTCTGCGAGGAAGAACTGGGTCTGGTCGTCGCCGAACTCCTCCAGCCCGTCCAGCACCGACTGGCGTGCGCCCTCGAGGTCCGCTACCACCTGCGGGTGGGCGTACTCGTCGGCGGACTCCTCGGCGGCCGGGTCGTCCCCCTCGTCAGACTCGCCACCCTCATCGCCGTTGCCGCATGCCGCGACGAAAGCCAGGGCGAGGGCGGCCGCGCCAGCCATCAGGACCTTGGGCCGTCCGGTGGACCGGTTCCGGCGGATGGTGGTGGTGCTCATGTTTCTCTCCTTGTGTGGTGATGCGGGGGTCATGGCTCGTGCCGGCCGCGCATGATGTGCGGCCGGCACGAGCCCGTCCGGTCAGTCGATCAGACCGGACCAGTTCAGGCCGAAGCCGAAGCTCCAGTCGTTGCCGGCGGAGTCCACGTAGGTCTCGTGGTCCTCGCCGACGTCCTCCAGCTGTGCCTCCACGGCGTCCATGGAAGCGGGGAAACCGATGGGCAGTCTGCCCTGCGGCTCGTGCAAGCCGAGAGCCACCTCGAGCGCGGCCTGGTCGGAGATGCCGAAGGCGGCGATCACCGCGTCCGCCTGCTCCTCGAACTCGGTGGGGACCACCGGGTTGTTCGCCTTGACCACCACGAGGATCGGGATGTCCTGGCCGCTGGCTTCCACGGCCTCCACGGCGCGCTCGAAGGCGTCGAGGTCGGCCTCGTTCGAGATCCTCGAGGTCTCACCGAAGTATGAACGGTTCTCCTGCTCGCCGTCGACGATGTCACCGGCGATGGAGACCTCACGCACATTCGGCCCATCGGCGGTGTAGGGGCGCCACTGCAGCGAGAGGGGGTACCAGGTGTCCTCGTCCCGATCGAGCCCGGCGTAGGAGAAGTTGTTGCCGTTGTCCGGGCTGCGCATGCCCACCACGACCACGTCGACATCGCTGAGGTCCGGCGCGGTGTACCCGGTGACCTGCTCGTTCTCGTCGAGCTCGTACTCGTCTGTCACGACCGTGCCGAAGTACTCCTCGGCCACCTCGAGGTCCATCGTGGGACCTTCGGTGTACTCGGCCTCGCCGAAGCTGGGGTGACCGAAGTCGAAGGAGCGGGGGATGTAGACAGTCTGCTCGGACCAGTCGCCGGCCTCCGTCTCAGTGATGGCGTCCTCGTTCTTCAGCAGGACCGCGGAGTCCAGCTGAGCCTCGAAGCCGGCGTCCAGCCGGTCCTGGCTGGCGACGACCTGCTCCGACTCCTCGGGGTCGAGGTAGGGGCTCTCGTACAGACCGGCGTTGAAGATCAGGTTCAGCACGCGCTCACCGGTGAGCGCCCAGCGCTCATCGGCGTCCATGTCGAGTTCGCCCGCCTCGTAGGCCTCCTGCCAGAGGTCATAGGCGGCGAGCACCGGCTCCACGTCGTTGTTGCCACCGAACATGTCGTGACCGGTGCGGATGATCTCGAAGTGGCGCTCCTCGATCGAGAGGTCCTCCGCCCCCCAGCCCGTGCCGAGGGCGGTGTCTGGGTCGGACATCGACCGGGTCACGGCCCAGTCGGTCACGACGACACCCTCGTAGCTGTTGTCCTCGCGCAGGATGTCCATCCGGCCCTGGTCGTACGCGGTGCCGACGCGCTCACCGAAGAGCGGCTCACCCTCACCGTCCACGGCGATGGAGTAGGCGGTCATGACCGCAGCGGCGTCGAGGGCCGCCAGGAAGACCGAGGCGTGCTCGTCGAAGTTGTCGCCCGGGTAGACGCCGTACTGACCCACGCTGGTGTGCGACTCACGGCCGCCTTCACCCGGGCCGTCACCGGCGTAGTGCTTGATCATGGCGGCCACGGACTCCGAGCCCCACTCGTCCTGGCCTGCGGTGCCCTGGAAGCCCTCGACGTAGGCCTGAGCCATCTCGATGGCCAGATCCGCGTTCTCGCCGAAGGTGCCCTCGACGCGAAGCCAGCGCGGCTCGGTGGCGAGGTCGATCTGCGGGCTCAGGGCAGTGGTGATGCCCATGGCGCGGTACTCGGCCGAAGCCATCTCCGCGAAGTTGCGCATGTGCTCGACGTCGAAGGTCGAGGCGAGACCGAGGTTCGAGGGCCAGCGGGAGATGTCTCCGTCGGCGTCGTAGGCGGCGCCGTCACCCGCGGTCGATCGCGGGTCGGAGGAGAAGTTGACCGGGATGTAGGGCTCGTCATCGCTGGCGAGGGTCTCGACGTAGGCCTGCATCTCGTTGACCCAGCCGACCACGTGATCGACCTCGTTGGGTCCGGCGTTCAGCACGTTGCGCAGGCGCGACTCCTGGAGGTACTCCTGCTGGGCATCGGTCAGCCCGGCGCGCGGGTCGCGCTCGTGGCTGGAGAAGAGCATGAGGCCAGCGACCTGCTCGATGGAGAGCTGGCCTGCGAGATCCTCGGCGCGGGTGCGGGAGTCTTCGCGCCAGTCCTCCCAGACGTCGAGCTCGCCGTTGCCGTTCATGTCCTTGAAGGCATAGGTACGGCCATCGATCTCCTCCTCGAGGATCTCGACGTTGCTGTCCGCGGCGTAGCTCAGCGTTGGCCCGTCACCGGGGTTGCGCACGACAACGAAGGTGGTGGTGCCGTCATCCACTTCCTCGATCTCGTACTCATCCAACTCGGCGCCGGCTCCGGCGTCGTCTTCCGTGGCCCCGTCGTCTGGCCCGTCGGTGGGCTCCTCGGACGCGTCAGTGGTGCACGCGGCGAGAATCAAAGCGCTGGCAGCGGCAACCGCCACACTGGCCCGGATCGGTGTGACCCTCATCGGTCTCTCCTTGTGTCGTCGTCGACTCTTGCTCGCCGGGGGTTCGGGCGTGAGGCAGCCTGTACCGGCGGTGACACCAACCAATCAAGGAGTGAGCATGACGGGCCGCAGTGGTTGCATAACTTGTCGAAACGGGGGCACATCCTGTCCGCAGAGGCAGCGTGGTGCACCGGGCAGAACAGCTTGTGCGACCGAAGCGACAGGTTGTGCACGGCGGTGCTGGCCGCCGATCGCGCCGCTGTTGTCATGGAGTCACCTAATTTCACGCATTGAGTGCGCCGCCGTCGTCGCCAGGCCAGGGACGTACGCGGGGCCTCACCCCGGCAAGACCACAGAAGTCCTCGCCGGGACAACGACCGCGCGAGGAGATCGCAGTGAGTGACGCCCCGGCGAAGACGCCGATGTCCAATCGCAAGTACCTGTCCATCTGGACGCCGATCATCGCGATCCTGATCGCGCTGGTCATCGCCGCCAACTTGGCGATCCAGGTCTATCTCGGCTGGATCGAATCCCAGCTGGGTACCGGCACATGGGAGGTGGAGAACGCGCCCGAGGCGGAGAACTGGGACACCGACTACCACACCAGCCAGTACGCCTCGCTGGAGGAGGCACAGGAGGCTGCCGGTGAGCTGATCGAGGAGATCGCCGGCGAGGGCATCACGCTGCTGAAGAACGCCGACGACGCGCTGCCGATGGCCGCCGGCGCGGTCACCCTCTTCGGCCGCACGGCCGCCGAGCCCGTCTATGGCGGTTCCGGCTCCGGCTCGGTGGACGTCTCCACCGCCGTGAACGTGCGCGGGGGCCTGGAGCACGCCGGCTTCGAGATCAACGACGCCGTCTACGAGACGCTGCAGGAGTTCGCCGCAGACGCTCCGCGCACCAGGATCGCCATGGACGACCCGGAGTCCTCGACCTTCGCCGTGGGTGAGATGCCGGTGTCCGGCTACGACGGCCTCACCGACACCTTCGCCGACTACTCCGACGCCGCGATCGTGGTCTTCGGCCGTGGAGGCGGCGAGGGCGGCGACCTGGCCACCGATATGGAGGGCTGGGACGAGAACTACTTCGAGGGCCAGCACGAGCTGATGCTCAACGTGGACGAGCAGCAGACCCTGGAGCTCGCCCAGGACAACTTCGACGAGGTCATCGTCATCATCAACTCCTCCAACATCATGGAGGCCGGCATCCTCGAGGACGACCCCGACGTCGACGCCGTGCTCTGGACCGGCGCGCCGGGACAGACCGGGTTCAACGCGCTCGGGGACATCCTCACCGGTGAGATCAACCCCTCGGGACGCACCGTGGACCTGTGGGCCTCGGACTTCTCCGCCGACCCCACCTTCGCGAACTTCGGCCGGTGGGAGTACACCAACATCGACAGCTCCAACGCCTCGGTGATCGGTGGCTCCAACAACGCCGACATGGAGGACGGTGCGTTCTTCGTCGAGATCGAGGAAGGCATCTACTACGGATACCGGTTCTACGAGACCGCCGCTGAGGAGGGCTTCCTCGACTACGACGACGCCGTGGTCTACCCCTTCGGCTTCGGCCTGAGCTACACCGACTTCGAGTGGGAGCTCACGGGCTCCACCGAGCCGGACGTCGATGGCGTGATCGAGATGGAGGTGACGGTCACCAACACCGGTGACGTCGCGGGCAAGGACACCGTCCAGCTCTACTACACCGCTCCCTACACCCCGGGCGGCATTGAGAAGTCGCACGTGGTGCTGGCGGACTTCGCCAAGACCGACGTGCTCGCGCCGGGGGACTCCGAGACGGTGACCGTCGAGGTGGCTGTGGAGGAGATGGCCTCCTTCGACTACGACGGCGCGGGAGCGTTCGTCCTGGAAGAGGGCACTTACGAGCTGAAGATCCAGACCGACAGCCACAACCTCGCCGAGGGCATCGACCCAGTGGAGTACGAGGTCACCGAGACCATCGTCTACGACGAGTCGAACCCGCGTTCCAGCGACGACGTCGCGGCGACCAACCAGTTCGACGAGGTCAGCGCGCACTTCTCCGGCAGCGCCGATGGCGAGGGCGCCCACCTGATGTCCCGCGAGGACTTCGGTGCGACCTTCCCCACCGCACCGACGGAGCAGGACCAGCAGGCTTCCGAGGACATCATCGCCGGCTTCCAGAAGTACGACGAGGAAGCGGCCGCCGAGGCCTCGGAGGCCGAGATGCCCACCACCGGCGCCGGCAACGGCATGGCACTGATCGACCTGCGCGGGCTGGAGTACGACGACCCGGCCTGGGACGAGCTGCTCGACCAGCTGACCGTCAACGAGATGACGACGATGCTGCTCAACGGTGCCTACAACACCGATGGCATCGCCTCGATCGCCAAGCCGCGCACCAACGACATCGATGGGCCGCACGGCTTCACCTCCTTCATCAACCGCGACTTCAACGGAGCCGCGTACCCCTCGGCACCGGTCATCGCGGCCACCTGGAACAAGGACCTGCTGTATCGGATGGGTGAAGCGCTCGGTGAGGAAGCCCTGCACATGGGCGTCTCCGGCTGGTATGCACCCGGCGTGAACCTCCACCGGTCGCCCTTCGCCGGCCGGAACTTCGAGTACTACTCCGAGGATCCGATCATCTCCGGCATCCTGGGCGCCGAGGTGGTTTCCGGTGCGGCGAGCAGGGGCCTGTACACCTACACCAAGCACTTCGCGCTCAACGACCAGGAGCTGGGCCGGGTCGACAACGGCATCGCCACCTGGGCGGACGAGCAAACCATGCGGGAGATCTACTTCAAGCCCTTCGAGACCATCGTGAAGGAATCCTCGGCGGAGATCCCCTACATCGCCGACGAGAGCGGCACCATCGAGACCGCCGAGATCGGCTCGATGGCGATGATGAGCTCCTTCAACCGCGTGGGCGCTACCTGGGCCGGGGGAGACCCGGCGCTGCTCGACGACGTCCTGCGGCAGGAGTGGGGCTTCCGGGGTGTGGTGATCACGGACTTCAACCTCTACGAGTACATGTACCCGGACCAGTCCATCGCGGCCGGGACGGACCTGCAGCTCACGATGGCGCCGATGAAGTCCTTCGAGGACACCTCCAGCGCCGAGGCCGTGACGAACATCCGCACCGCCACGCACAACGTGCTGTTCGCGGTGGCCAACTCCAACGCCATGAACGGCTTCGCTCCGGGCGCGGAGATCGACTACACCCCGCCGACCTGGCGCTACATCCAGCTCGGTATCACCGTGGTGATCGGACTGCTGATCGCCTTCGGTGGGTACCGCGTCGTGCGCCGGGTGCAGCGTCACTCCGGCGGACAGGCTGCCGTGATCGCCGACGGGCCGGCCAACCCCGCTGACGAGACCGCCGAAACGCACTGAGTACCCGCCGGCCCACCAGCTTCTGTTGGTGGGCCGGTGCGGACCAGGCGCTTGCGACGACGAGAGAGACGGACAGATCAGTGATCGAGAAGCTCGACCAGCTCACCGTGCTGGAAAAGGCCGCCCTGCTCAGCGGCGAGAACGTCTGGGAGTCGCGGGCGGTAGAGCGCTTGAGTATTCCGCGCCGTTTCCACGCCGACGGCCCGCACGGGCTCCGCAAGCAAACCGGGTCCTCGGACCACCTGGGCATCGCCGCCTCGGAACCGGCCACGTGCTTTCCTACCTCTGCGACCGTGGCTAGCAGCTGGGACACCGAACTGGCCGAGGAGGTCGGCTCGGCCATCGGCCGTGAAGCCGCAGCAGCCCAGGTGCACGTCCTCCTCGGGCCCGGCCTGAACATCAAACGCAGCCCACTCGGCGGGCGGAACTTCGAGTACTTCTCCGAGGACCCGCTGCTCTCGGGCAAGCTCGCCGCGGCCTACGTCCGCGGCATCCAGTCCCAGGGTGTGGCCGCTACCCCGAAGCATTTCGCGGTCAACAGCCAAGAGACCCAGCGCATGGCCAGCGACTCGGTGCTCGATGAGCGCACCCTGCGCGAGATCTACCTGCGTGCCTTCGAGATCGTGGTGCGCGAGGCCCACCCCTGGGCGTTGATGAGTGCCTACAACCTCGTCAACGGCGTCTACGCCCACGAACACCGGCAATTGCTGATCGACGTGCTGCGCGATGAATGGGGCTTCGACGGTGCCGTCATCTCCGACTGGGGCGGGGCCAACGACGCCGTGGAGGCGGTCCATGCCGGCGGCACCCTGGAGATGCCCTCACCCGGCTACGACTCACCCCGGCAGATCGTCGCGGCGGTCGCAGCCGGCGAACTCAGCGCGAGTGATCTCGACGACCGGGTGGGCGAGATGCTCCGGCTCATCGAGCGCACCGAGCGTGAGGTGGCCCCTGCCGTCGACGTCGAGGCGCATCACGTCCTCGCCCGGCGGGCGGCCGAGGAATCGATCGTCATGCTGCGCAATGACGGCGTGCTCCCCCTCGCCGGTGGCACGAAGGTCGCCGTCATCGGTGACTTCGCTTTCACCCCCCGCTATCAGGGGGCGGGATCGTCACAGGTCAACCCGATCCGGGTGACGTCGGCGATCGAAGCCCTGGAGACCTCGGAACTGGAGATCGTCGGCAAGGCCCGGGGCTTCCGCCGTGACGGAGCTGCCGACGCGAAGCTGCTGGATGAGGCGCTGGCGGTCGCTCGGGGGGCCGATGCCATCCTGCTCCACCTCGGCCTGCCCGAGATCATGGAGTCCGAGGGCATCGACCGGGCCAATCTTCAGCTGCCCGTCAACCAGATCGCGGCCCTGGAGGCCCTGTCCCAGGTGGCACCGGTGGTGGTCATCCTCTCCGCTGGCGGTGTGGTCGAGACCCCCTGGCTGGAGCGGACGGCGGCACTGCTGCACACCCACCTCGGCGGCCAGGCCGGCGCCGAGGGGGCCGTGCGGGTACTCACCGGTGCCGTGAACCCGTCGGGGCGTCTGGCCGAGTCCTACTTGCTGCGCCTGGAGGATCACCCCGCTGCGGATCGATTCCCGTCCACCGAGCGCACCGCCGAGTACCGCGAGGGCCTCTACGTGGGATATCGCTACACCGAGACGGTCCACGCGGAACTGGCCTTCCCTTTCGGCTACGGCTTGAGCTACACCACCTTCGAATACACCGACCTGCGCGCCGATTCCCGGAGCGCCAGCCTCACGGTGACCAACACCGGCGAGCGCGCCGGCGCCGAGGTGGTCCAGCTCTACGTGAGCCCACCAGCCGGTCCGGCCTACCGCCCGGCCACGGAGCTTCGCGGCTTCGCCAAGGTCCATCTTGAGCCAGGAGAAGCCCGCGAGGTCACCCTCGAACTGGGCACGGCCGCCTTCGCGCACGCAGACGCGACCGGTGCGTGGATCGTGGAGAGCGGGGAGTACACGATCACCGTGGGCTCGCACGTCCGTGACACGCGCCTGCAGGCTCGCGTCAGCGTTGAAGGAGTGGCCGCGCCGGCCGGTGCCGAGGGGGCTGAGCTGACGCTCTATGCAGCCGGCTCGGTCACCGAGGTCGATGACGGTGCTTTCACGGCCCTGCTCGGCAGGAGCCTGCCGCCACCGGATTGGCCTGCCGGGCCGATAGAGATCAACCACCCCTTCTCGCGGCTCGGTCAGGCCCGTAGCCCCCTGGCCCGATTGGCCTGGCGGATCATCGCCTGGCGCATGCGTGCCTCGGCCAGGAAGGGCAAGCCCGACCTGAATCTCATCTTCATCGCCAACATGCCCCCGCGCGCCATCGCCAAGATGACCAACGGCATGGTGTCCATGGACATGGTCGAGGCCTTGCTGACGGTCATCAACGGCCGCCATCTGCGCGGTGTCGGGCGACTGATCACCGCGGCCCTGCGCAATCTCCGCGCCAACCGCCGCACCCGGCGCGCGCTCGCCGCCGCGGCCACCCCGGAAGGAACCCACTGATGAGCGAGACCCCTCAGCGGCAGGGCCGCCAGTCCCCGTTCGCTGCCCTGTGGCGGCCCGTGGCCCGCGTCTGGGGCCGGTTCGCCGAGAAGCATCCCGGGATCGCGCAGTTCGCGATGTTCTTCATCATCAGCAATGGCGTCACGGCGCTGCAACTGGCTCTGATGCCGTTCTTCCGGTGGGTGTTCTCCCACACCGGTCTGCTGCACACCGACTTCCAGGTGCTCCCGGTGGGCACCACCGAGGACGGCGCCACCAACTTCATCTTCAACTACCCCGCCGGCGAGATGGCTGAGGGGGGAGCCGGAGGCCTGGCGTACTTCCTGGCCGTGCAGATCACCATCCTGATCGCCCAGGTGATCAACTTCTTCGCACAGCGGAGCATCACCTTCAAATCCAACTCCTCGATCTGGAAGGCCGCTTTCTGGTATGCGCTGGCTTACGTGATCATCACCTTCGTGGCCGCGGCCGCGCAGGGTATCTACCGCGCGCCGCTCTACGACACGCTCATCGGCTGGTGGGGCTCCACCGGTGAGACCACGGCGGACGTGCTCACGATGATCATCAATGCCGCCATCCAGTTCTGGGTCTTCTACCCGATTTTCAAGCTGATCTTCCGCCAGGTGCCCGACGCCGAGGACGCCGCGGACAAGGCCGAGGAGATCGTGGAGAGCGCCCAGGACTGACGGTCCCGAGCACCTGCCGACGACCGATAAGGTTCCCAGGGTGAGTGGCGCCTGGGACGTGTGGAAATGGTGAAGGTATGCCGCTGCTGACGCTCGTGGTGCCTGCGTACAACGCCGCCGGTCACCTCGGACGATGTGTGCGCACCCTGACCGGTGCGAGCGATGTCGAGATCATCATCGTCGACGACGGCTCGACCGACGCCACCGCCGAGGTCGCTGCCGAGTTCGCGGCCGCCCACCCGCAGATCACGGTCATCCGACAGCAGAACGCCGGGCACGGCGGCGCCGTCAACGCCGGTGTGGACGCGGCCACGGGGGTGTACCTCAAGGTAGTGGACTCCGACGACTGGCTGAACCCCGCAGCGCTGGACACCCTGGTGGCCACCTTGCGGGAGCTCACCCGGGTGGCCGAAGGGCCCGACGTCGTCGTGACCAACTTCGTCTACGAGCGTGTGGGCCGGCACCGTAAGACGGCGGTACGTTACCGGCGTGCACTACCTCGCGGGCGGGTCATCGGCTGGGAGCACACCCGGCGCTTCGGGCCCCGCCAGTACTTCATGATGCACTCCCTCGCCTATCGCACCGACCTCCTGCGCACCTCAGGGCTGCGGCTGCCGGAGCGCACCTTCTACGTGGACAATCTCTTCGTGATGGTGCCGCTGAACCAGGCCCGGCGCCTGTACTACCTCGACGTCGATCTCTACCGGTACTTCATCGGCAGGGAGGACCAGTCGGTGAACGAGGCGGTCATGATCCGGCGCATGGACCAGTACCTGCGCGTCAACCGATTGCTGGTGGCGGAGGTGCCGGACAAGAACCACGTGCCGCCGGCCCTGTATCGCTACCTCGTGCACCACGTGGCCACGGTCTGCGCTGTCACCTCGGTCATGCTGCTACGCGCCGGCACCGAGGAGGCTCTGCAGCTCCGTGCCGACTTCTGGCGAGAGGTCCGGCGCAATCCCCAGCTGCACCGGCGGCTGCGGCGCCACCCCGTGGCCTCCGTGTCCAGCCTGCCGGGGCGGTGGGGAGGGCGGTTCTCGATCGTCGCCTATCGGGTGGCGCGACGACTCATTGGGTTCAACTGAGATCGGGGGAGAGCATGCCACGGATCGCGATCGTCGAAGACGACGAGATGGCTCGCGCGGTGCTGATGGAGCATCTGCGCCGCTACGAGAGCGAAAACTCCCTGAGCTTCACCATCGACACCCATACGGAAGGCTCGGCACTGGCCGATGACTACCGGCCCGTCTACGACATCGTGCTGCTGGACATCGAGATGCCCGGGGTGGACGGCATGGCCGTGGCCCGGGCGATTCGCGAGGTGGACGGTGACGTCGTCATCCTGTTCATCACCAACTCGCCCCAGCACGCTATCTCCGGCTACCGGGTCGCGGCACTCAGCTACGTGCTCAAGCCGGTGCCCTACTCGGTGTTCGCCGCGGAGATGGACCGCAGCTTGGAGCAGGTGCGCCGCCGGGAGCGGCACCATCTGATGATCTCCTCCGGGAACGAGCATCACCGCGTGGATCTCTCCGAGGTGCTGTACCTGGAGTCCAACCGTCACCGCATCACCGTGCACACCCGCAGCGCGGAGTACCACTTCACCGGGGCATTGAAGGATCTTGAGGCCGAACTGACCGACAAGGGCTTCTTCCGTGCCAACCACGGCTATCTGGTGAACCTTGCCCACGTCACCGCAGTGCGGCAGAGCACCTGTGTGCTCACGGGCGGGCGGGAACTGCAGGTCAGCCGGCCGCGGAAGAAGGCCTTCCTGACCGCCCTGGCCGATCACGTGGGTGGGTCCCGGCTGTGATCGGTGGCGCTGCGGTCGCGGACATCCCGCGCGCGCTCACGGCCGTGGCGGAATGGGGGGCCTGCCTCGTCTTCCTGCTGATCCTCGCCCGGCGCATGCGGGCGGTCGCCATGGTGGGATGGTGCGCAGCAGGCCTGGCCGCGCTGCTGGTCGTCCACCACATCGCGGGCGGCCTGGGCGTGCAGTGGTGGGTGCCGGGCATGCTCGCGGCCGTTGCTGTGATGTACGCGGTGCTCTGGGGCGGGCTGCGGACCTCGGCCCTGACCGCCGGCTACCTCACCGCTCGAGCATTGGTGCTGGCCGAGCTCGTCGCCGCCTTCCACTGGCAACTGCACATCTACTTCTTCGGCCAGACCGGTCCGCTGGAGAGCGCAGGCTCGATCGCGTTGCTGGCGCTCTACCCGGGGGTGTTCGTGCTGGCCTGGGCGGCGGAGTCCCGGCATTTCCCGCGCGGTCAGAGCATCGAGGTCACGCCCTCCGAGGTCCTGGCGGCCGGGGCGATCGCGGCGGTCACCTTCTTTATGTCCAACATCTCCTTCCTGTCAGCCAACACGCCTTTCTCCGGCCGGCTGGGGGCCGAGATCCTCTGGATCCGCACCCTGGTGGACCTGTGCGGCTACATCGCCCTGTACGTCCAGCAGGAGCATCGCCGCGAGAACCAGTTGCGCGCGGAGAACAGCGCGATGAACTCGCTGCTGCGCTCGCAGCACGAGCAGTACCTCCTCACCCGGCGCACCGTGGAGGAGGTCAATCGCAAGTACCACGACATGAAGCACCAGATCCAGGTCATCCGCGCCGAGACCGACGAGACCCGCCGCGCGTCCTACCTCGCAGAGCTCGAGGACTCAGTGGCTGACTACGGGCATCAACGCCGCACCGGCTCGCCCGTGCTGGACACGCTGCTGCAGGCCAAGGGCGCGCACTGCGCCGAGCAGAACATCGAGCTGACCGTGGTGGCCGATGGCCGCTTGCTGGAGTTCATCCGCGTGATCGACGTCATCTCCATCCTCGGCAACGCCCTGGACAATGCCATCGAAGCCTGCACCCGGCTGCCGCAGGGGGAGGACCGCCGGATCAAGCTCGCGGTCTTCGCGCACGGGGATCTGCTGATGATCCGGATCGACAACACCTACGACGGCGGTATCAACGTGGTCGGCGGACGGCCGGTCACCCGGAAGGCCGACCGGGCCTCGCACGGTTTCGGCCTGCGGAACATCGAGGATGCCGCCGAACGCTACGACGGCACGGTCACCTTCAGTCGGGACCAGTGCTGGTTCTCCCTCCGGGTGCTCATGCCCCTGCCCGAGGGCTCCGGGCGCGGCGCCGGCGAGGTGGACGCGCCCCGCTGAGCGTGCGCGGCGGTGGCGAGGTGGACGCGCCCCGCTGAGCGTGCGCGGCGGTGATTGGATGGGGGAATGAACTCCTCCCACACTGCCGAATTCTGGTTCGACCCGATCTGCCCCTGGGCCTGGATGACCTCACGCTGGATGCTCGAGGTGGAGCAGGTTCGTGATGTCTCGGTGACCTGGAACGTCATGTCCCTGGCCGTTCTCAACGAAGGCCAGGACCTCGACGAGGGCTACCGGGCGCTGATGGATCGAGCCTGGGGCCCCGCCCGTGTGATCAACGCCGCGCGGGAACTCCATGGCCAGGATGTCGTCGAGCCGCTCTACACCGCGGTGGGCACCCGCATCCACCCTGGCGGGCAGAAGGACTGGGACGCCGTCCTGACCGCAGCGCTCGAGGAGGTGGGCTTGCCCGCCGAGTTGGCCAGATATGCGCACTCCGATGAGCTCGACGACGCCCTGCGTGCCTCGCACGAACGTGGCATCTCCCTGGTCGGTGACGATGTGGGCACGCCCGTGGTCGCCGTCGAGGGCGTCGCCTTCTTCGGCCCCGTGGTCACCCCGGCGCCCCGGGGAGAGGCCGCAGCCAAGCTCTGGGACGGCTGCCTGCTCGTCGCGGGGACTCCCGGCTTCTACGAGCTCAAGCGCAGCCGCACCCAGGGCCCGGACTTCAGTTAGGCCCGCGGGCGGCACACTCAGGACCAGAACTCTGCAGTCCCCGTCACTACCAGCGGCGGGGACTGCATAGTTCTGCCAGGAGTCGCTACCAGATGCGCACGCGCTCGGCCGGCGGGAGGTAGAGCGCATCACCGGGCGCGACGTCGAAAGCCTCGTGGAAGGCATCGAGGTTGCGCAGCACGCCATTGCAGCGGAACTCCGGCGGTGAGTGCGGGTCGATGGTGAGCAGGCGGATGGCCTCCTCGTCGCGCGACTTCTCCCGCCAGATCCGCCCCCAGGAGAAGAACACGCGCTGTAGGCCGGTCAATCCGTCGATCTCCGGCGCGGCCTCGAGACCACCCTGCTCGCGCAGCGCAATGCCATAGGCCTTGATGCCGATGGACAGCCCGCCGAGGTCACCGATGTTCTCGCCCACGGTCAGCGCGCCGTTGACGGTGTGCGTGTCGTCGAGTTGTGCAGGGGAGTAGGCGTCGTACTGGGCGATGAGCGCCTCGGTGCGGCGCTCGAACTCTTCACGGTCCGCGGCGGTCCACCAGTCGCGCATCTTGCCGGTTCCGTCGTACTTCGAGCCCTGGTCATCGAAACCGTGGCCGATCTCGTGCCCGATGACGGCGCCGATCCCGCCGTAGTTCCAGGCGTCGTCGGCCTCGGGGTCGAAGAAGGGCGGCTGCAGGATGGCCGCCGGGAAGACGATCTCGTTCCAGGTGGGGTTGTAGTAGGCGTTCACGGTCTGCGGCGACATGAACCACTCGCTGCGGTCCATCGGCTGGCCGATCTTGGCCAGTTCGCGGCGGTCCTCGAACAGCGCAGCCGAGCGTACGTTCCCCACGAGGTTGTCCGCAGCGATCTCCAGGGCGGTGTAGTCCCGCCAGGTATCGGGGTAGCCCACCTTGGGGGTGAAGGCCTCCAGCTTCTCCAGGGCGCGCTCGCGGGTTTCTGGGCCCATCCAGTCGAGCGCGTTGATGGACTCGCAGTACGCGCTGACCAGGTTGGCCACGAGCTCCTGCATCCGGGCCTTGTGCTCCGGCGGGAAGTGCCGGGCCACGTAGAGCTCACCCACGGCTTCGCCCATGGCGTCCTCGACCAGGCCGACGCCGCGCTTCCAGCGCTCGCGCAGTTCCTGGGCGCCGGTCAGGGTCTTGCCGTAGAAGTCGAAGTTCTCCTCCACGAAAGCTGAGGAGAGGTAGGGGGCGCGGGCATGGATGACCTGCCAGGTGAGCCAGAGCCGCAGCTCCTCGGCGGAGGCTTCCGACCAGATCCTCGCGAAGGCTGCCATGTAGTCCGGCATGCCGACGATGAGGTCGTCGAAAGCGCCCTGGGGCACCTCCAGGGAGCTGCGCCAGCGTTCCCAGTCGAACCCGGGGGCGGCGTCGACCAGCTGCTGCCAGGTCATCGGGTTGTTCAGCTTGTCCATCTCGCGGGTGGCCACCCGATCCCAGTGGGCCGCGGCAAGCTTGGTCTCGAAAGCCATGATCTTCTCAGCGGCACCCATCGCCTCCATCTCGGTGATCAGGCCCGAGTGGGCGAGCATCGCCGTCACGTGGCCCACGTAGGCCGTGCGCGTGGCCGCGTGGGAGTCCTCCCGGTAGTAGGACTCGTCGGGGAGTCCGAGACCGGACTGCACCAGGATGACCACGTAACGATCGGGGTCATTGAAGTCGGCATTGACCAGGTAACCCACCCCGCCGGTGACCCCGGTGGGCTGGAGAGATCCCATGGCGTGGGTGAGGGCGTCCTTGTTCAGGGCAGCACTCAGCAGATCGAGGTCGGCGCGTAGCGGGAAGGCGCCGAGCGACTCCACCCGCTCGGTGTCCATGAAGGAGGCATACAGCGCACCGACCTTCTCGGTATTCTGCTCGGCCTGCGGGCGCAGGGGCTCTTCGTAGCGGCCGGCAGCCACATCTTCGATGATGGCCTTGGTGTGTTCCTCGGAGAGGTCGCGCAGTCGGGTGAAGGAGCCATCGCGGGCACGGTCGGCAGGAATCTCGTGCTGCTGAAGCCAGCGCCCGTTGACGTGGCGGTACAGATCGTCCTGGATACGGATGTTCTCGTCGATCGCCTCGGCGTCGGTCATGGCCGGAGTCTGGTCGAGTGTCATGGATCGAGCCTATGCGGTGGGCCGCGTGCTGGCACGAGGCACGGCCCCGGCTTGGCACAATAGGGGCATGCGCATCCACATCGCCGCGGATCACGCCGGATTCGAACTCAAGTCGGCCCTTGTTGACCGGCTGACGGCTGACGGGCACGACGTCATCGATCACGGGGCCGAGCACTACGACGCCCAGGACGACTACCCGGCTTTCTGCCTGTCCGCCGGTGAGGCCGTGGTTGCGGAACCCGGTTCGCTGGGCATCGTGCTGGGGGGCTCGGGCAACGGTGAGCAGATCGCGGCGAACAAGGTGCGCGGAGTGCGCGCAGCACTGGCCTGGAACGAGACGACCGCCAGGCTCGCCCGGCAACACAACGACGCGAACGTGGTGGCTCTGGGCGCGCGCCAACACTCCGAGGAGGAGGCAGTGACGATCGTGCAGGCTTTCCTCGCCGAGTCCTTCTCCGGGGACCCCCGCCACCAGCGCCGCATCGACCAGGTGGCGGCCTACGAGAGCCGCTAGGCAGGCGGGAGGCGGGCGCCGGCTGGGAGCATAGGCCTATGCCCGAAGGTCATTCCATCCATCGACTCGCGCTGGCGTTCCGGGAGCTGTTCGGTGGCCAGCGCCTCGCCGTTTCCTCCCCGCAAGGGCGTTTCGCCGATGGCGCCGCCCTGCTCGATGGCCAGGTGCTCCGCGCCACCGAGGCGCACGGGAAGCAGCTCTTCCTGGGCCTCGCGCCTGGCGACGACGCCGGGGCGCTCCCGGAGCGTTGGCTGCGGATCCACCTCGGCCTGTATGGCTCGTGGACCTTTGCCGGAGACGCGACCTTCACCGGGGATCACGCGATCGGCGCACCGAGGCGCCGGGTCGGTGAGGAGGAACGGGCTCTGGAGGGTGGGGATGGCAAGGAGGCCGGCCAGGAACCGGCCGCATGGGAGCCGCCCGCGCCGCGCGGCGCCGTCCGGGCCCGGATCCTCGGCGAGCACGGAGTGGCCGACCTGACCGGGCCGACCGCGTGTGAGGTCATCACCGGGGAGGAGAAGTCAGCCGTGCACGAGAGGCTCGGGCCCGACCCGCTCCGTGAGGACGGCGATGGCGAGGCTTTTGTCGCCGCAGTGCGCGCCCGGCGGCGCACGGTAGGGGAGCTCCTCATGGACCAGTCGATCCTGGCCGGGGTGGGCAACATCTACCGCGCCGAAGCGCTCTTTCGTGCCCGGGTGCATCCGCGCCGGCTGGGCAAGAACGTGCCGGCAGCCCGCCTGCGTGAGATCTGGGATGACCTGGTCGTGCTCATGCGCGACGGCGTGGAGACTGGGCGGATCGTCACCGTCCGTGCCGAGCACCAGGGCCGGCAGCCCGATACCGAGGCGCAGCGCTGGTACGTCTACCACCGCAGCAGGCAGCCCTGCCTGGTGTGCGGGGCGAGTGTGTCGGAGGCTGAGATGCAGGCGCGTCGAGTGTTCTGGTGCCCGCGTTGCCAGCGCGCGCCGCGTCAGTAGCAGGGGCTTCAGCGACGCGCGTGCTGGCGGACGGCGGCCCAGGCCGCCAGGGCCACTGCGCCCGGGATGAGGACGATCACGGCGACCGGCACGAGGACCATCAGCGCGACGGCCCCGCCGACCAGTACGGCTTGAAGTGCCCACCGCAGGATCTCACCCTGCCCGGTGCGGCCCTTCTTGCGGACCGCCAGGTACCGCATCCTCTCACCGGTCTCGCCCTTCTCCAGCAGGGTGCGGCGCCAGGCCCTGGCCTGGAATCCTGCGGCGATCGCCCCGGCTAGCAGCCAGATGACCGCGGCGCCGAGGCCGGCACTCCATGCCGGGGCCTCGGTGGCGATCGCGGTCAGAGACACGCCGAGGGCCATGAGCGGGGTGAGTGCGGCACTGGTGAGCGCGCCGATGGCCATGCCGCGCGCCGTGGCGCCCCCGGCGCGCGTCGCAGCCAGCACGCCGCCCGCGGTGGCGAGGAGCCAGCCGATCCCCGCGACCAGCGCGGGCAGTAGCGCGGGAGTGAGGCCGAGATCTGCCAAGGCCATCGCGATGCCCGAGACGATAGCTGCGCTGACGGCCACGGCGAGCATGAGGAAGAAGCGTTGCTTGGCGCGGGCGCGGGAAGTCTCGATCGGGCCGCGAACGTCCTCGTGGCTGTGCGGCACGGAGTCATCGCAGTATTCGCAGCCGCCGCCGTGGCCCAGCTCCTCGTACGCGGCCTTGGCCATGGACTGATCGGTACTCATCGCCTCGGATCATAAGCCGGAGAGCCCGGTGAGGACGGACGATCCGCCCGGTCCGAGGCCAGACGTGGCAAGAACCTCATGCCCGCCGCCAGGTCGCATTGCCCGGGGCGGCCCGGGCTGCGTTACGATCATTGCTGCGCTCGGGTCTCCCGGCCGCGCGGATGTAGCTCAATGGTAGAGCCTCTGCCTTCCAAGCAGATGGTGCGGGTTCGATTCCCGTCATCCGCTCCGATCGTCGCTCCCGGCCATCCCGGTCGACGGGGGTGCCGCCCTCGCCGCCAGTGCGTGGCCGAGCGGCGGCGATCGACGGGGTGTAGCGCAGCTTGGTAGCGCATCTGCTTTGGGAGCAGAGGGTCGCAGGTTCAAATCCTGTCACCCCGACAGTGTGAGGCTGCAGGACATCTGCAAGGCCCGAACCCACGGTTGGTGGGTTCGGGCGTTCGCTGTCTACACGCGCCGGCTGAAGTGGTGCGAGACGATGTCCATGCGCTCACGCAGGTAGAAGCGGTGTGCCTCATGCCGCTGCACCCCGGAGTCCAGGTCGACCAGCCGACAGTCCAGCTCCCGCGCTCGCGCTATCAGCGCGTTCAGCAGCGTGGAGCCATGCCCCCGAGATCGCGTGGCACCGGAGGTGCAGAGGTCGTCGATGTAGAGCTTCCGGATGGCACTGGTGTTGGCGATCACCCGCCAGCCGGCGATGGCCACGCACTGGCCGTCCTCGAGGACAGCAGTGAAGCGCAACCCCTGCGGGGCGCCCTCTGCGATGACCTGATCCAGCAGTTCCCGGGTCAGGTGCGGGCGCAGCTCGCGCAGCACAGGGAGGGCTGTGTTCCAGTGCGGGTCAGTCGGTTCGAGGTCGACAATCATGTGGAACTCCAGGCTCGGCGAGGGGTGCTCGCTGAGCGTACTGGGGCCTGCCTCGTTGCTCGGCCCGCTCCAGCGAACCGTGGGCGTCAGCGGACCGGCATGAGGTAGAGGGCGAGGGTGACCTCGGCCGGGTCGCCCGCGTAGAGCAACTGGATTTGCTGGCGGAGGTTCTCGGGGCGGCTGCCGGAGCACAGCTGCGCCCCGTCGGGAGGCTCTTCCACTCCCAAGACTTCCGCCCTCGTCTCGGTCAATCTCGGCGCAGGCAGCGGGCCGTTGATGTCAGCGCAAAGCTGCTCTACCTCGTCCGGCTCCACGGTGAAGGAGAGACGATAGCCCTCATCACGGCCCACGTTCTCCGGGAGAAGCTCCAGCTGTGGCGTCGAGGCGCTCTCAGGCAGTGCGATCCCGTAACGCTCAAGGACCTCGTCGGCGTCTCTCGAGGCGTCCACAGCGGAGGTGGCGTCGTCACTGCTGCCGCGAGTGTTCGGTCCATCTGTGGGGCCCTCGATGAGACACGCCGCCAGCACCGCCACTCCGGTCACAGCGACGACGACGCGCAGGGCGCGCCTCCTGTTTGTCTTGATGCCCCTCCTTCGCACGCACCATCCTCCATGATCGCGGTCAAGCGCAGTCGACGCGGGGCCCTCGGCGGGTGCCTGGTCTAGCAGTTCGTGGCCCAGAGGCAGGTAGAACGTGCGCGACACGGCCAGCGGCGTCTCTCGGCGGCTATCCGAGTGTGTGGTCGGTGATCATCGCGTCGGCATGAGGTAGAGGGCGAGGGTGACCTCGGCCGGGTCGCCCGCGTAGAGCACCCGGATCTGCTGTTGGCCATGGTCCGGGCGGCTGCCGAAACACAGTCGCGCCCCCTCTGGTGGCTCCTCGACTCCAAGGACCTCCGCATCGCTCTCCGTCAGACTTGCCGCAGGGCCCGGACCATTGATCCCGGTGCACAGTTGCTCGGCCTCCTCCTGACCCATGGTGAAGCTGAGCCGGTAGCCCTCCTCACGGCCCGCGTTCTCCGGGAGAAGCTCCAACTGTGGCGTCGAGGCGCTGTCAGGCAGTGCGATCCCATAACGCTCGAGGACGTCCTCGGCCTCTGCGGAGATCTCCGTGTCAGAGCCTCCCACTGGGTCGTCGTCCTCGTGCTCGCGGCCAGTTGAGTCGGCGAAACATCCTGCGGCCAAGACCGCGACCCCGGTGAGCATGACGGCGGCGCGCACGGCGGACGCTCGTGTCCTCCCGATCGTCATGGCCCCTCCCTTGTCATGCGCATCGACTCTCCGGTCATGGTGAACTCCTGGGCCAATCCGGCGCGGTGGAGCCGGGCGAGTTCGTCGTCGGATACCTCCAAGCCGAGGATGTTGGTCGACTTATCCGCATCCCAATTGTACTCGTCGCGCAACACGAACGACGTTTCTGACTGGTAGGTCCAATCTCCGCCCTCAGTGGACGGCGGGTAGACGGTCACTTGTCCCACGATCGCGTACTCGATCCCACCCATGGCGCGAAACCAGTTCGGGTCGTCGGAGTCGCCGATGTAGAAACCCGTCCAGGATGTGCTCAGCGGAAAGGTCACCGGTCCATCCGCGCCATTGTGCTGCGCAGTCTCGATGGCGGTCTGGCCATAGAAGTCGACCCTCTGCTCGTACTCCCCCGCGAGGCGGGGGACGTCGCCGAGTATGCGGTCCACGTCCTGGTCAAGAGGTTCGCCGGTGTTGCCCAAGAAGTGCAGCAGGTTCCGCGAAGCGTCCGGCCAGGTCCCGGAGAGCGCGTGCGCTCCGCCCTCCGCAAGGAACTTGACGGCGTGATCCCGGGCGCGAGCATCCTCGGAGTTGTACTCGCCAGCGCCTTCATCCACGGGCTGCCAGCTGGGCGCTTCGGGCCAGTCCGCCGACTCGCCGGGGACCGGATCGCCGAGTTCAGTCGGAGAGTCTCCGCCGGGATCAGCCGGCCCCGGCCCGGGGGCAGGCTCCTCCCGGCGTTGGTCATCACGGCGGGAATCGCGCGCGTCGCGTCCGGCATCCTCGCGGTCGTAGTCCTCGTCGACGGACCCTGCGGGTGACGAGCTGGAGGGCTCACCGGCTGTGACGGGGTCGCCAACCACTCCGGGCTCGCCACCACAGTCCGAACCGCCCGCCATCTCGCACACCGCGGCGCTGATGCGGCCGCCGGTGACAGAGCCGAGCATCGGCGCTGCGGCGATGAGTACGGCGATCACGACGGCCGCGACGACAACCATGCCGAGATACTCAGTGCTCCCGGCGCCACGCTCATTGTCGTCTCGAGTGAGTAACGGCCGGGGTGACATGAGACGAGGCTAGATGCGTGCCCATCGTGTGCACATGAGGCTACGGGCCTGTTTCATGCGCTGCCGGTCAACCCTGGTGGGTCTGGGGCACCGCTCGCGTAGGCCCCGAGCCCTATGCGAAGCGGGTCGCTCTGCCGATCGCGAAGGTTTCCGTCTCCGGGCTGTGCGCCCGGTCATGACAGAACCCCCCTCCGCGAGCGCGGAGAGGGGTTCTGCGGGGTTCGTCTGCCGTCAGTCGGCCTGGACGAGACCCTTCTGGTAAGCCTTGGCCAGTCGCCGCGGCACCATCACCTCGCGGCCCTGAGCGCGAACCGGCTGAAGCTCGTTGACTTCGGCCTTCCACTGGGACCGGCGAGAGCGGGTGTTGCTGCGGGACATCTTGCGCTTCGGAACTGCCATGCCCTTGCCGCTCCTTCCATTTCGTCGGGGCCGCGCGGACCAGTGCGGTCACGCGACGAATGTCAGCGACCAATATCCCATGACCGGGGCACTACTAGCCACCCCCGGCTGCCACCGCGCCTGTGAGATGGCTCGCTGGCGCGGACGCCACACCGCGTGAGGCCAGCCATCGGGCGCTGCTCGGCCGGGAATCCCGTCGCGCCGCGGGCCCGCCGGCTGGCAGGCTGAGCACCATGACCTCCGTGCCGCCCGCCGCGCTCCCCGACGGCTACCGTCTCGCCCAACTCGGCGATGCCGACCGTGACCTCATGCTCGACATGATCCGCTGGGGTTTCGTCTTCGAGCCCCACCCCGAGGACGCCGGCCATGAAGTGTGGAAGCCCGAGGCCGGGCGCTCCGTCGGCATCTGGGACGAACGGGGTGAGGGTGCGGCGCGCCTGGCCGCGATGCACACCTCCTACCAGATGCGCATTCCGGTGCCCGGCGGCGCGGATCTGCCGACCTCTGGTCTCTCCTGGGTGGTGGTGCACCCGAGCCACCGCCGCCGCGGCCTGGCCCGCGCGATGCTCGGCGCGCACTTCAACCGCTCGCTGGAGCGCGGTGAGGTCCTCTCGGCGCTCTACGCCGCGGAGAGCGGGATCTACGGCCGTTACGGCTACGGCCCCGCGACCACCGGTATCGACCTGAAGGTCGGTCGCGGCGCCACTCTGCGCGACGTTCCCGGCGCTGCGGACCTCATCAGCGAGATCGACACCCTCGACGCCGCCCAGCACGGGCCGATCGTGGACCAGGTCCACCGCGCCGTCACCCGGCCGGGCTGGATCACTCGCGACACCGAGGCGCTGCGTGACCGTCACCTGCTCGACAAGCCCAGCGAGCGGCGCGAGACCGAGCGCCTGCGCATCCTGATCGTCCGCGACCAGGACGGCACTCCGCGCGGCTACGCGCTCTTCCGCCGCCAGGCCAAGTGGTCCCACACTGGCTCACCCAAGGGTGCCGTCCAGGTTCGTGAGGCGGTGGCCCTCGATCCTGCGGCGGCCCGGGCCCTCTGGGGCACGTTGAGTGACCTCGATCTGATGAGCACGGTGGAGACCGGCTTTCTCACCCCGGATGATCCCCTGCTGCACCTGCTCGTCGACCTGCGCCCCACTGAGCAGACCCTGGCCGACGCGGTGTGGTTGCGTCTGCTCGACGTCCCCGCTGCGCTCGCCTCACGCGCCTATGCCGCCCCGGTTGACGTCGTCCTCGACATCAGCGACACCATGCTCGCCTCGAACGAGGGCCGCTGGCACCTGCGCGGCGACGCCGAGGGCGCGGAGGTCTCGCGCACCGAGGAACCGGCACACCTCGCTCTCGACGTGGCCGACCTCGCTGAGGTCTACCTCGGTGGCACCCAGCTGGCGGCCTTGGCCGGGGCCGGGCGAGTGCGCGAACTCGAGCCCGGGCGCCTGCACAGCACCTCGACCGGCTTCGGCTGGCCGGTGGCCCCGGGCATGAGCTGGGGCTTCTGAGCCTGCGCTGATGGGCATGATCGGCCCCGCGCCCGGATCGCCCACCCGGGCGGAACTGGAGATCAAGCGCTCCCGCTTCCTCACGCTCATCGCCCGTGCGGACAGCGAGGACAAGGCGCGCGCCGTCGTGGCGGCCGCACGCCGGGAGTTCCCGGACGCCGGTCACCACTGCTCGGCTTTCATCGTCCCGGCACCCGGGGGTCATCCGATCGAACGGTCCTCCGATGACGGCGAGCCGGCAGGCACCGCCGGTATGCCCATACTTGAGGCGCTGCGCGGCTCAGGGATGGAGTGCGTGGTCGCCGTCGTGGTCCGCTACTTCGGCGGCATCAAGCTCGGTACCGGAGGGTTGGTGCGTGCCTACAGGGACGCCGTCGCCGCGGCGTTGCCGCAGGTGCCGCGCGTGCGTGCCGTGCGCCGGTCACTGTTCAGGCTGGAGCTTCCGCACACCGAGGCCGGTCGGCTGGAGTCAGAGTTGCGCGCTCGCGGCGTCGATGTCGTCGGCACCGACTTCGGTGCCTCGGGTGTGACGCTCACCCTCGCCACTGCTGAGGCCGCTGCACTGGAGGATCTCATTGCGTCGCTGACCTCTGCCGCCTACTCGCCCGTCCGCGCCGGCGAGCAGATCTCCGAGGAGAAGGTGCGCTAGTGCATGAACCTGCCGGAAACCGACAACCAGGAAGGCCCATGATGACGACGGACCCCCTCTCGCGTGACGACGTGCTGGTCGACTTCATCCTGCTGAAGTTCGACGAGCTCGTGGCGCTGCTCGAGACCATGGACGATGAGTCCGCGAACGCCGAACTGCCGGCTCCGGGTAGTAACTCGGTGGTGCAGCTGATGGTTCACTGCTGCGGCATGATGCGCCGCTGGTCCTCTTCGGTGAACCGCGGAGTCGAGGTACCGCGCGATCGCGACGCGGAGTTCAGCGCCCGTATGCCCGTGCGTGAGGCCGTCTCCCTGGCCGCGCACACGCGCGCGGCCTTCCTCGCGGACGTGGCGGCCACCGATGCCGATTCCGCTCCGGCGGCCGTGCCCCAGGGGAGGGAGCACTTCTGGACTGTCTCGACCCGCGGCGTGCTGCTGCACGTGCTGGAGGAGCTCGCCCAGCACCTCGGTCAGGCCGAGATCACGCGTGATGCGCTCGCCGATCGTGGTGCCGGTCGCGACTGAGACCTCGGGACATGGTGCAGTACCCCCGCCTCGCTCGCCCCACCCCACTGTGCTTCCCTCCCACCACGCATCCTTCGCGATTGTGGTCAGATGGTGCCGCTTTGGGAGCTTTCGGGCGCGTCAGAGCGGCGCAAACTGACCACAATCGCGGGGCGTCGGGGCGTCGGGGCGTCGGGGCGTCGGGGCGTCGGGGCGTCGGGGCGTCGGGGACCGCCCCGCGCGCCGAAAGGGTGAGACAGCCCGCCACTCGCAAGCCGGGGGCCCTACGCGCGCAGTAGCGTGAGCGGGGCCCCACAACGGGCCACCAATCGCTTCATTGCCGAGGAGTCCCGCATGTCCATCTACCCGGACGTCACCGCCGCCGTCGGGCGCACCCCGCTGGTCCGGTTGAACCGCATCGTCGGAGAGCAGGCCACTGTGCTGGCCAAGCTCGAGTTCTACAACCCGGCCAACTCCGTCAAGGACCGCATCGGCGTGGCCATCGTCGACGCCGCCGAGGCCTCAGGAGAACTCCCGCCCGGCGGCACCATCGTGGAGGCGACCTCCGGGAACACCGGCATCGCGCTAGCCATGGTGGGTGCCGCTCGCGGCTACACCGTCGTCCTGTGCATGCCCTCCTCGATGTCCACGGAACGCCGCACGTTGCTGCGTGCCTACGGCGCCGAACTCGTGCTGACCGATCCCGCCCACGGCATGCGGGGCGCCGTCCAGCAGGCCGTCGACATCGCTGCCCAGCGCCCGGGCGCCATCCTGGCCCGGCAGTTCGCCAATGAAGCCAACCCGGCTGTGCACCGCCGCACCACCGCCGAGGAGATCTGGGCCGACACCAACGGCGAGGTCGACATCCTCGTAGCCGGCAGCGGGACCGGTGGCACGATCACCGGAGTCGGCCAGGTGCTCAAGGAACGCAAATCTGGCTTGCAGGTGGTGGCTGTCGAACCCGCGGAATCCCCGATCCTCTCTGGCGGCAAGCCTGGCCCGCACACGATCCAGGGCATCGGCCCGAACTTCGTTCCCGAGGTGCTCGACACCGCCGTGATCGACGAGGTCCTCACCGTCGACGTGCAGACCTCGATCCGCACCGCCCGCCGCTCCGCCACGCAGGAAGGCATCCTGGCCGGGATCTCGGGTGGCGCTGCACTCTGGGGTGCCGCCGAACTCGCTTCCCGGCCCGCGCACGCGGGGAAGACCATCGTGGTGATCATTCCCGACTTCGGTGAGCGCTACCTCTCCACCGCGCTGTTCGAAGGACTGGTGGATTGATGCCTCAGCGCTCCCAGCTGCGCACCCTGCTCCTCGAAGACCTCCGCACAGCGCGGCGCCGTGACCCGGCGGCACGCTCGCTGGTGGAGATCGCGCTCGGCTATCCGGGTGTTCACGCCCTCTGGTCGCACCGCGTCTGTCACCGTCTCTGGCGCATCAGTGCGCTCCTGCGCCTTCCCGCCCGGCTGATCTCCCAGTTCACCCGGGCCGTCACCGGTATCGAGATCCACCCCGGAGCCGAGATCGGCCGCCGCTTCTTCATCGATCACGGCATGGGCGTGGTCATCGGCGAGACCGCCGTCGTGGGCGAGGACGTCGTCCTCTTTCACGGCACCACGCTGGGTGGGGTCTCGATGTCGCGAGGCAAACGCCACCCCACGGTGGGGGATCGCGTGGTGATTGGTGCCGGCGCCAAGGTCCTCGGCCCCGTGCGCATCGGTGAGGACGCCAAGGTCGGCGCGAACGCCGTCGTGGTCAAGGACGTTCCCGACGGCGCGGTGGCCGTCGGTGTGCCCGCCACCTTGCGGAATATCGCCAAGGATCGGCGCGAGGACTGGGTGGATCCGGCCGTCTATATCTGACCTCCGGCGGCATCCCAGCGATCCCACCACGCGGGAGTGGAAGGTCTTGCCTCCACTTCTACATCGTTGTACCTTGCTGGCACACGCACGTTCTCCACTGGCAAGGCAGGCCGCAACGCCGCGGCCGATCCGAGGTAGACGAGGGAGTCGCCATGGAACGATCCAGTCCCCGCCAGAGCGCAGGCTCACGCGCTCCAGGCGGTTTGTCCCGAAGAAACTTCCTGCTCGGCGCCTCCGCGCTGGGCGGAGCAGCCGCCCTCGGGCTCGGTGGCTGCGGCCCCGCCGGCCGCCAGTCGACGGTCGAGATGTGGCACCTGCTCACCGGTCCCGATGGGCAGATCCTGAACACCATCGTTGATGAAACCCTCGCGGCGACCCCGGACATCAGCGTGAACCAGACAGTCCTGGCGTGGGGGGCGCCCTACTACACCAAGCTCGCGATGGCCTCGGTGGGCGGCCGCTCACCAGACCTCGCGGTCATGCATGTCACCCGGCTCGCCGGTTACGCGCCGGGCGGATTGATGGACTCCTGGGACCTCGATCTGCTCGCCGAACTCGGCGTCACCCCGGAGGACTTCCCCGAGGCCGTGTGGGACGCCGGGGTGTACGACGGTGAGGTCAAGGGCATCAGTCTGGACATGCACCCCTTCGTGCTCTACTTCAACACCGAGGTCGCCGAAGAAGCCGGCGTGCTCGGGTCCGATGGCCTGCTGGAGGGCATCGACACCGAGGAGGGCTTCCGCGACGTCGCCCTGCGCATGGGAGAGATCACCGGTGGCATGGGGCTCTCTTATGGCTTCCTCGGTGACATGTCCAACCAGTGGCGAGCGTTCTACACCTGGTACAGCCAGATGGGCGCCACCATCGAGCTGCCCGAGGGCGGTCCGATGCAGATCGACATGGACGCCGCGGTGCGCTCGCTGGAGTGGATGGTCTCCCTACTCGATGGCGAGGTGGCCTCGGCCTCCAACGATGGTGGAACCGCGATCTCCGAATTCGGGACGCAGCGCTCAGGAATGTTCATGGGCGGTGTCTGGGAGGTCGGCAGCTATCGCGACCAGGGCGTCCCCTTCAGCATGCAGATGATCCCGCCGATCTTCGGCGAGCCGGTCGCCTACTGCGACTCACACTCCTTCGTGCTTCCGCACCAGAACAACCCCGATCCCGATTCGCGGCGTGCTGCTCACGAGCTGGTCGCCGGTATCCTCCAGCGCTCGGTGCAGTGGGCCGACGCCGGCCACCTGCCCGTGTATCTCCCCGTGCTCGAATCCGAGGAGTACGGCCAGCTGGACCCGCAGTCGAACTACGCCGAGGCTGCTGACTACGCGGTCTACGATCCGCCGGCCTACTTCAGTGGATCGGGCGCCTCCTTCCATGACTACTTCGGTGAGTACATCCAGCGTGTGCTCACTGGCGATGTGTCTCCGGAGCAGGGCCTGGAGGCTTTTGTGGATCGCATCAACGACCTGTTGTCCCGTCCTAGCCCGATTGCAGGTGCCTGATGACGACGACCACCGAACCTCGCGAACCGCTCGCCACCGACGGCGAACTCGACACCGGCCCCCGGGTGAACAAGCCGCAGCGTCGCGATGCGCTACGTGGCTGGCTGTACATGGCCCCCTTTGCCCTGGCGTTCTTCCTGTTCCTCATCTATCCCACGGTGTACGGGCTGTGGATGAGCTTCACCGGGCGCTCCCTCATGGGGGCGAACACCGAACTATCCGGTTTCATGAACTACACCGAGGCCTTCGCCGACCCGCAGGTGTGGAGCTCGCTGTGGAACACGGTGTGGTTCACCATCCTGACCTCCGTCCCGCTGGTGATCGTCGCTCTGCTCTTCGCCGTCCTGGTGAACACCGGGGTGAAGGGCCAGTGGCTGTGGCGCTTGTCCATCTTCATGCCGTATCTGCTCGCCTCGACGGTCATCTCCCAGATCTGGGTGTGGCTCTACAACCCCGAGCTCGGCCTGATCAACGAAGTGCTCGGCTGGGTGGGCATCGGCAACATCGCCTGGCTGAACAATCCCGACACCGCGATGCTCTCGGTGGTGATCACCACCGTGTGGTGGACCATCGGGTTCAACTTCCTGCTCTATCTCTCGGCTTTGCAGGCGATCCCCGACCAGCTCTATGAGGCCGCCGAACTCGACGGCGCCGGAACCTTCCGCAAGTTCTGGTCCATCACGTTGCCGTCGCTGGCTCCGATCACCGTGCTGGTGCTGATTCTGCAGGTGCTGGCCTCGTTGAAGGTCTTCGACCAGATCTACCAGATGACCGGCGGCGGTCCGGCGGGTTCGACCCGCCCGATCCTGCAGTACGTCTACGAGGTCGGCTTCGAGGGGTACCGGCTCGGCTACGCCTCGGCCATCTCCTACCTGTTCTTCTTCCTCATCATCGGGATCTCCGTGATCTACATGGTGATCAACAGCCGTCGAGGAGCGCGCCCATGACCACCACCGTCCCCGCCGTCGGCACCGATGCCGACCGTGTCGCCGACCCGAAAGCGGTCGCCCGCAAACGCCGCGTCAGCCCGTTGACCGTCCTGGCCTACGCACTGCTGATCATCGTCGCCATCACCTGGCTGGCGCCCGTGCTCTGGGCCGCCCTGACGGGGCTGAAGTCCAATGTCGAAGCCGCATCACCGGGCTTCGTGATCATCCCCGAGGGTGGCCTGAGCCTGCAGAACTATGCCGATGTGCTGCAGGCCGGTTTGGTGCCCCGATGGGCCTTCAACTCGCTCCTGACCGCCACGGCGATCACCGTCATCACTGTGGCGATCAGTGCCCTGGCCGGCTATGCGCTCTCGCGCATGGACTTTCCCGGCCGGAAGATCACCCTGGCGGTGATCGTGGCCTCGATCCTCATCCCCGCACAGATCCTGATCGTCCCGCTCTTCCAGCAGATGGTCGACTTCAACCTGCTGGACACCTATTGGGCGATCATCTTGCCCCAGGTGGTGGCCGCCCCGATGGTCTTCATCCTGAAGAAGTTCTTCGATGCCATCCCGGTGGAACTGGAGGAAGCGGCGATGATCGACGGGGCCAGCCGGATGCGGATCCTGCTGCAGATCGTGATGCCGCTCTCCCGCCCGATCCTCGGCGCGGTTTCGATCTTCGTGTTCATCGGTGCCTGGAACAACTTCCTCTGGCCCTTCATCGCCACCACGGACTCGAACATCATGACCCTGCCGGTGGGACTGCAGACCGTGGTCTCCGGCTATGGCATCACCTACGCCTACGACATGGCCCAGGCGGTCATGGCAGCGGTGCCGCTGATCATCGCGTTCCTGTTCTTCCAGCGGCAGATCATCAAGGGCATCGCCACTTCCGGCATCACCGGTACCTGAGCCCTGCCCGACCGACCCGTCTCACCACCCCTGCTTCCCAAGGAGAAACATGCTGACCGCCTCTGCCGTACTGGACCGCGCCTTCGTGATCGGCCCGGTGCGTCCGCGCACCTTCGGTACCTTCGTCGAACACCTGGGCCGGTGTGTCTACCACGGCGTCTTCGAACCTGAGCATCCGGCAGCGGACGAGGACGGCTTCCGCACCGATGTGCTCGAGCTGACTCGCGAGCTCGGCACCACCACGGTGCGCTACCCGGGCGGTAACTTCGTCTCCGGCTATCGCTGGGAGGACGGTATCGGCCCGTCCGACCAGCGGACGCCGCGCCTGGACCTGGCCTGGCACTCCTCGGACCCGAACACCTTCGGAGTCGATGAGTTCATGAAGTGGACCAGGAAGGCCGGCGTCGAGCCCATGATGGCGGTCAACCTCGGCACCCGGGGCGTCCAGGAAGCTCTGGATCTGCTGGAGTACTGCAACGTGCCCAGCGGCTCGCACTTCGCGGACCTGCGCCGCGCACACGGCGCCGAAGACCCATACCGGGTCAAGATGTGGTGCCTGGGTAACGAGATGGACGGGCCGTGGCAGATCGGGCACAAGACGGCCGAGGAGTACGCCCGCGTGGCCACCGAGACGGCGCGCGCGATGCGGATGATCGACCCCGACCTCGAACTCGTGGCCTGCGGCTCCTCGTCCTCGACCATGCCCACCTTTGGGGAGTGGGAGGCCACGGTGCTCAAGGGCTCCTACGAGTACGTGGACTTCGTCAGTGCCCACGCGTACTACTTCGAGGAGGACGGCGATCTGCGTAGCTTCCTCGCCTCGGCCACCAATATGGACTACTTCATCGACTCGGTGTCGGCCACCGCCGACTACGCCCGCGCGGCCACCAAGCAGTCCAAGCAGATCCACATCTCCTTCGATGAATGGAACGTCTGGTACCAGCAGCGTGCCGAGTCCCGGCCCCCGAGCGGGGATGACTGGCCCATTGCCCCGGTGCTGCTGGAGGACAAGTACAACGTGGCCGATGCGGTGGTCGTGGGCAACCTGCTCATTTCACTGCTGCGGCACAGCGACCGGGTGCACGCGGCCTCGCTGGCCCAGCTGGTCAACGTGATTGCTCCGATCATGACGGAGAACGGGGGAGCGGCCTGGCGTCAGACCACCTTCCACCCCTTCTCCCTGACCGCACGGCATGCGCGGGGTGACGTACTCCGTCCCGCCGTGCATGCCCCGATGATGGAGACCGCCAAGCATGGCGAGGTCCCGGTGGTGGACCTGGTGGCCACCCGTGACGATGACGAGGCCGCGGTGTTCGTGGTCAACCGGTCCACCGACGAACCGCTCGGCCTGGAGGTCGATGTCCGTTCTCTGGGCAGCAGCGAGGTCATCGAAGCGCAGACCCTGGCCAACCCGGATCACACCTGGCAGGCCACCGCAGCCGACTCCACCTCCGTGCTTCCGCGCAAGAACTCCAGTGCCGCCATCGAGGACGGTGTGCTGCGTATCGAGCTGCCGCCCGTGTCCTGGTCCGTCATCCGTCTGCGATGATCTCGACCCGGGGGCTGGGGGATCGACGCGCATGACCTGAGAAGTGAGGAGCGCCCGTGGCAGTCACCATGCATGACGTGGCTCGGCGAGCAGGGGTGTCCGTCAAGACCGTCTCGAACGTGGTCAACGACTACCCGCACATCCGCCCGGCCACCCGTGATCGGGTGATGGCGGCCATCGCCGAGCTCGGCTACCAGCTCAATGCTTCGGCGAGGAATCTGCGGCGTGGGCGCACCGGCATCGTCGGGCTCGTGGTGCCCACCCTCTCCCTGCCCTACTTCGCCGAGCTGGCGGAGTCGGTCATTGAGGTGGCCCGCGCGCGAGGGCTGGTGGTGATCATCGAGCAGACCGGCAACTCCGACCGCGAGCGGGAACTCGAATCGCTGCACTCTTCGCGCCGCACCATGACCGACGGGCTGATCTTCTCCCCGCTGGCCCTGGGGCCTGACGACGAGCAGCTGCTGCCCACGAACCCACCGCTGGTGCTGCTCGGCGAACGCATCTTCTCCGACCGGGTCGACCACGTCACGATGCGCAACACCGAGGCCGGGCAGGCCGCCACCGAGTACCTGCTCGGTCTCGGCCGGCGGCGCATCGCGGTCATCGGCTCACACGAGGGGGAGGTGGTGGGCTCGGCAGCGCTGCGCACCCGCGGTTACGAGCTCGCCCTGCAGGGCGCCGGGCTCCCGCTCGACCCCTCGCTGTATGGAGAGGCCGGCCCATGGACCCGCGCCGCGGGGGCGGAGTCCATCGGTCGCATGCTGGACTCCGGCGTGCGACCCGATGCTGTCTTCGCGCTCAACGACACCCTGGCGATTGGCGCCATGCACGAGATCCTGGTGCGCGGCTTGACGGTGCCCGGCGACATCGCCGTCATCGGTTTCGACGACATCGAGGAGGCGGAGTACTCCGCGCCACCGCTGACCTCGGTGCACTTCGGGCGCGAGGAGATCGCTTCGGCTGCGCTCGACCTGCTGGAGGCCCGCATCGCAGGCCGTTCGGCAGAGCCCTGCCGTCACGATGCCCCGTTCCACATCGCCGAACGCGGCTCGACCATGCCGCACTCCTAGTCCAGGACCCCCCGCTGCCGGCGCTCCGCAGTGCGGTGAGCTAGATCGCGCTTCGCCCCGGGGGATGGGAAGGCTCGTGATGGCCTACGATTGTGCGGTCTATGCGCGCGCCGTGAGGTCGTTGTCCCGGCGCGCCCCGCGAGAACGACCATGGAGTACACCATCGTGAAGAGCGCCGTCGAGAACCTCGAGCCGACCCGCGTCAAGCTGACCGTGGAAGTGGGGTACGACGAGCTGAAGCCGAGCCTCGACCACGCCTACAAGCACATCGGTGAGCAGGTGAACGTCCCCGGCTTCCGTAAGGGCAAGGTTCCCCCGCCCATCCTGGAGCAGCGCGTGGGCCGTGGCGCCATCATCGAGCACGCGGTCAATGATGCTGTGCCCGGCCTGTACAACAGCGCGGTGGCCGAGGCCGGAATCCGCCCGATGTCTCAGCCGAAGATCGAGGTGACGCAGCTGCCGAACCTCACCGGCAAGGCCGGCGGAGAGCTCATCTTCGACGCCGAGGTGGACGTGCGCCCCGAGGTGAACCTGCCTGAGTTCTCCGCCCTCGAGCTCACCGTGCCCGGCGGCAAGGAGGTCTCGGAGGAGGACGTCGACGCCAAGCTCGATGAGCTGCGGGCCGGCTTCGGCACGCTCGTGGGCGTGGACCGCGCTGCGCAGCAGGGCGACTTCGTCACCCTCGACCTCAAGGCCACCATCGGCGAGGAAGAGATCGACTCTGCCTCCGGGATCTCCTACGAGATCGGCGCCGGCAACATGCTCGACGGTCTCGACGAGGCCCTCACCGGCCTGAGCGCCGGCGAGACCACCACCTTCACCACCACCCTCGCCGGTGGCGAGCACGCTGGCGAGGAGGCCGAGGTCGAGGTCAGCCCCACCGCGGTCAAGGAGCGCGAGCTCCCCGAGGCCGACGACGACTTCGCGCAGATGGCCTCGGAGTTCGACACCATCGCCGAACTGCGGGATGACCTCCGCGCGCAGGTAGCCAAGGACGCGGTCTCCGAGCAGGCCGTGGCCGCCCGGGACGCCCTGCTGGAGAAGCTGCGCGAGGACCTGGACGTGCCCGTGCCGGCCGGCCCGGTGGAGGAGGAGATCAACAAGCACCTCCAGGCCGAGGGCAAGGAGCCGGGCGATGCGCACGGCGAGGATGTGCGCGAGGAGATCACCGGCTTGGTGCGTGACCAGATCATCCTGGACGCCATCGCGGAGAAGTACGAGGTGCAGGCCACGCAGAACGAGCTGCTGGAGTACCTGGTGCAGGCCGCCAAGCAGTACGGCATGGACCCGAACCAGTTCATCCAGGCGGCGTCCCAGGCCGGCCAGATCCAGGCGTTCATGGGTGAGATCGTGCGCAACAAGTCCCTCGCGGTCGCCCTGCGTGAGGTCACCGTCAAGGACGAGGCGGGCAACGAGGTCGACCTGACCGAGTTCCTCGGCTCCGACGAGGACGACGACGCGGCGGCGGAGGTTGGCGGCGAGGACACCGAGTCCGCGGACGCCACCGAGACCGACGCCACCGAGGCCGACGAGAAGGCCTGAGCCATCCAGCCATCACGCTGAGCTTGCAGCTCCGCCCCGAGTGCGCCGACAGCGAAACGGACGCGCTCGGGGCGGAGTCGTCTTCGCAGCGCGACTAGGGTCGAGTGATCAGCAGTCAGGCCGCGGTCAGCCCGCGCCAGTAGAGGAGACCAGTCACGTGAGCAATCCGATGCCGGACCCGGTGGCGCGCGCCGAGCACGCCGGGATGAACCTGAACGAATCCATCTACAACCGCCTTCTGCGTGAGCGGATCATCTGGCTGGGTACTGAAGTGCGGGATGAGAACGCCAACGCCATCTGCGCCCAGATGATGCTCCTGGCGGCGGAGGATCCGGAGAAGGACATCTTCTTGTACATCAACTCCCCGGGTGGTTCCATCACCGCAGGGATGGCGATCTACGACACGATGCAGTTCGTCCAGCCCGACGTCGCCACCGTGGGGATCGGCATGGCGGCCTCGATGGGGCAGTTCCTGCTCTCCTCCGGTGCTCCGGGCAAGCGCTTCGCCACTCCGCACGCCCGCGTGATGATGCACCAGCCTTCGGGTGGTATCGGCGGCACTGCCACCGACATCCGCATCAACGCCGATCTCATCCTGCACATGAAGCGCCAGCTCGCGGAGATCACCGCTGAGCAAACCGGCAAGAGCGTGGAGCAGGTCAATAAGGATGCCGACCGCGACCGCTGGTTCACCGCGGCCGAGGCGCTGGAGTACGGCTTCGTCGACCACGTGGTCGAGCACGCCGCCTCAGTGCCCGGTGGTGGCGGCACGGACTCGAAGAACTGATCGGGGAGACGCAGACGATGACTTTCGATTTCCACGCCCAGGCCGGCTTCCGCCCGCAGGCCGCTGGCTCGGCAGCCCCGGCCGGAGGCATGGCCGCCAGCCCGTCCTCGCGCTATGTGCTCCCGCAGTTCGAGGAGCGGACTGCCTACGGCTACAAGCGCCAGGACCCGTACACCAAGCTCTTCGAGGACCGCATCATCTTCCTGGGTGTGCAGGTGGATGACGCCTCGGCCGATGACGTCATGGCTCAGCTCCTCGTGCTTGAGGCGCAGGACCCCGACGGCCTGATCACCATGTACATCAACTCGCCCGGTGGCTCCTTCACGGCCATGACGGCGATCTACGACACGATGCAGTACATCAAGCCGCAGATTCAGACCGTCTGCCTCGGGCAGGCGGCCTCGGCCGCCGCCGTGCTGCTCGCCGGTGGCTCCCCGGGCAAGCGCTTGGCGCTGCCCAACGCGCGCGTGATGATCCACCAGCCCTCGCTCTCCGGCGGCGGCTACGCGCAGGCCTCGGACATCGAGATCTACGCCGAGGAGGTCACCCGGATGCGTACCTGGCTGGAGGACACTCTGGCTGAGCACACCGGCACCGACATCGACGTGATCCGCCGCGACATCGAGCGCGACAAGCTGCTCACGGCGCAGCAGGCCAAGGATTACGGCCTGGTCGACCAGGTGCTCGAGTCCCGCAAGCCGCCGCAGCTTGCCCAGGCCTGACACGCGGAATCCGCCTGTCTTTCCGCCCTCGCCGCGCCGAGGGCGGAAAGACAGGACAGATGTGCCCGCCGTGGTGTGGAATGGGCACGTGCCGGATTGCCCGGCTGTCGGGCCGACTGGCACCGACAACGATCGAGATGGTGGTTGAGCGTGGCACGCACTGACGGAGCCGATCTGCTCAAGTGCTCCTTCTGCGGAAAGAGCCAGAAGCAGGTCAAGAAGCTCATCGCCGGTCCCGGCGTGTACATCTGCGACGAGTGCATCGACCTCTGCAACGAGATCATCGATGAGGAACTCGCCGAGACCGCCGAGGTCGGCTTGACCGAGCTGCCCAAGCCCCGGGAGATCTTCGACTTCCTCGGTGAGTACATCGTGGGTCAGGACCGGGCCAAGCGAGCTCTGGCGGTCGCCGTCTACAACCACTACAAGCGGGTGCAGGCCGCCGAGGTCGGTGACCACGGCGGGGAGGGCGACGCGGTCGAGATCGCGAAGTCCAACATCCTGCTGATCGGCCCCACCGGCACCGGCAAGACCTATCTTGCGCAGACGCTGGCGCGCATGCTGAACGTGCCCTTCGCGATCGCCGACGCCACCGCGCTGACCGAGGCGGGCTACGTGGGCGAGGATGTGGAGAACATCCTCCTCAAGCTCATCCAGGCCGCGGACAACGACGTCAAGAAGGCCGAGAAGGGCATCATCTACATCGATGAGATCGACAAGATCGCCCGCAAGAGCGAGAACCCGTCGATCACCAGGGATGTCTCCGGCGAGGGCGTGCAACAGGCGCTGCTGAAGATCATCGAGGGCACTCAGGCTTCCGTCCCGCCGCAGGGTGGGCGCAAGCACCCCCACCAGGAGTTCGTGCAGATCGACACCACGAACGTCCTGTTCATCGTGGCGGGCGCCTTTGCCGGCCTGGAGGAGATCGTCTCTTCCCGCTCCGGCAAGCGCGGTATCGGTTTCGGAGCCCCACTGCGCGAGGCGTCTGACAACGCGGACGCCTTTGCCGATGTGCGCCCGGAGGATCTGCACAAGTTCGGCCTGATCCCCGAGTTCGTGGGCCGGCTCCCGGTGATGGCCACGGTGCCGCCGCTCGATGCCGAGGCGCTGGTGCGGATCCTCACCGAGCCGAAGAACTCCTTCGTCAAGCAGTACCAGCGCATGTTCGAGATCGACGGCGTGGAGCTGGAGTTCACGGATGACGCTCTGGACGCCATTGCCGGGCAGGCTCTCCTGCGCGGCACGGGCGCGCGCGGCCTGCGCGCCATTATGGAAGAAGTACTGCGCGACGTGATGTTCGAGGTGCCTTCCCGTGACGACGTCGCCCGCGTGGTGATCAACCGCGACGTGGTGATGGAGAACGTCAACCCCACCCTGGTGCCGCGCAGCAAGACCAAGCGCCGCACCCCGCGCGAGAAGAGCGCTTAGCCCACACGGTCCGGGCGCGCGGGTCACAGTCCGGCCCAGGATGCGCTCAGTCCGCTAGGGAGCGAGAGTGGAGGGGACGAGATGGCCCCGACTTCGCGAGGTTGAACTCATGAATCTGAGCACCTTCACTGCCCGTCTGCCGCAGGACGTCCCCCTGGCCACGGTGGTCATGGACGCCTCCCGTGACTCCGAGACGGGCGCACAGACGTTGACCACGCGCTGGAAGGATCTCCAGCGCAGCCTCGAAGGGCTCGACGCCCCGACGTTGGAAGCACTCGACGAGGAGATCCGCACCGTCTCGCGCTCCGGCGGCAAGCACGGACGGGTGATCATCGCCGGCCAGGGGCAGGTCTACCTGGACAAGGTGCTCGCCGACCCACCGGCCGGTGACGAGGCCACGCTGGGCCAGAACCCGTTGGCCCTGGCGAGGGCTCTCGACGATCACGTGAGCTACCTCCTTGCCGCCGTGGATCGCTCTGGCGCCGACATCACCGTCCATGGCGACCCGAGTTCCGCTCCGACTGCGGTGGACCAGGAGTCCTCCGTGGACGGTGGCCACAACGAACTCCGCAAGGCGAACTCGGGCGCGCTGTCCCACAAGCGCTTCGAGTCGCGTGCGGAGGACTCCTGGGAGCGCAACGCCGAGGCCGTGGCCAGTGAACTCGACCGTCATGTGGCCGAAGACCGCCCGGAACTGCTGATCCTGACCGGTGACGTACGGGCCCGGCACCTGGTGGCGGACAATCTGCAGCAGCACGCCCGCGACATCCTGCTGCACCTCGACGGCGGCTCGCGGAACGCCGGTGCCCACGAAGACGCCTTCGAGGAGCGGTTGTCCGCCGTCCTGCTGCAGTATCGGATGCGGCGCCGCCAAGAGGTGCTGAACCGCTACGACCAGGCCCGCGGGCAGGACGGCCCCGCCGTGGCCGGCACCGACGCGGTGCTGCGGGCACTGCGCCGAGGGCAGGTGTCCGAGTTGATCCTGAACGAGACGGCCGCCGGGCCGCCGTCCACCCTCGCTGAGCGCACCGTGTGGGTGGGGGATGAGCCACTGCAGATCAGCCCCTCGCGCGAGGAGGTGGCGAGCCTGGGTGCTCAAGCCCCGCACGAGGAACGCCTCGACCTGGCGCTGGGCCAGGCGGCTGCCGCGCAGGGCGCGGAGATCATCCTGATCGACGACGCCGCTGATGGGACGCGCCTCACCGAGGGTGTGGGTGCGCTATTGCGCTGGGAGGACGACTCCACCCCGCGTGATCGCGCCTTCGGCATGAGCGGTGATCCGGCCCGGGAGACAGCGGGCAACTAGCCCGCCGTTCGCCGTACCATCGGGCCATGACGAGTGACCGGCCCCGAATCCCCGTGGAGCTGCGCCAGGCGCGGCAGACGATCGACAACATCGATGCCGCCCTGGTGCACATCCTCGCCGAACGGTTCCGCTGCACGCAGGCTGTCGGGGAGCTGAAGGCCGATCTCGGCCTGCCCGCTTCGGATCCGGCCCGTGAGGCCCGGCAGGTGGAACGGCTGCGGACGCTGGCCGAGGAGGCCGGCTTGGATCCGGTCTTCGCGGAGAAGTTCCTCGGTTTCATCGTCGAAGAGGTCATCCGCCACCACGAGCGCATCGCCGCCCAACGCGAGGGCTAGCTAAGTCGGGCCAGGCGATGACGCTCTGCCGCAGCAGACGTAGTCCTCGATCACGACGCCTGAGTCGAATGTGCGAGTTCTCGCTCTCTCGAAGGTGCGCGGCTCGTAAGGGGCATGGCCGAACATCGGGATACCTGACCGGAAGACGACGGGGCTGCGTTTCAGGACGAGATGGTCGATCTCCGACAGAAGAGATCCGGCGAGCTCACCGCCTCCGCAGAGCCAGACGTCCAGGCCTTCTTCCTGCTTCAGACGGCGGACCGTGGCGAGAGGATCGTCCGTGAGGGTGATCGCCGGATCCACCTCTCGTCGGCGACGGCTCGCAACGACCTGACGCAGGTGCGGATAGGGACTGATGATGCCGATATCGAGTGCCGGAGTGAGCGTGTTCCACCCCATGATGACGGTGTCGAATCGCGTGCGTGGTGGCTCGGTGCCCAGGGCTGCGTGCGCATGTGCGGGAAGCGCATCGGCGTACTCGCCGAACACCACTGCCGCATGATCGCCTTCGATGAGGAAGTCATCGAACCCGCCGGTGGGATCGGCGATGTACCCGTCAATGCTGACGGCGACGTAGTAGACGAGCTTCCGCATGTGTCTCCAATCACGACAGTTGTCGTAGTAAAACTACAACAGGCGTTGTGGTTTGGCTAGGATGAGTTGCATGGTTCGCAACGCTGAACGACGCCTCATCCTCGCCGACGCCGGAGTTCGGGTGCTCGCTGAGCGGGGAGCCCGCGGTCTCACCCATCGCGCTGTCGACGCCGCAGCCGGCACACCGCGCGGCACCGCCTCGAACTACTTCCCGAGCCGTGACGACCTCATCTCCGCTCTCGTCGACCGTATCGGAGAGCGACTCCTCCCCGGTCCCGACGCCGTTTCCTCGGACGGCACCCGGGCACCTGATCGGGCGCTCTTTGCCGACTACGTGCGCGATGTCGTGCGACGTCTCAGTGCTGACCCGCACGTGTCGCTCGCGCTCTTCGAACTGCGCCTTGAGGCGGCTCGACGCCCCAGCGTCGCTGCCACGCTCGGAGCCTGGCGACAGCGAGCCTTTCAGGACGATGTCACCTTCAACGACGCCTCCGGTCTTCCCGGAGGACCAACCGAGATCGCCCTGCTGCACTACGCCATTGACGGACTGATGTTCGACCACCTCACCGCGCCACTGGACACCGGGCTATCGGTCGACGCCGCCGTCAGCGCACTTGTAGACCGCATCCTGCGATGAGGGCGGGGATGGGGCCGAGCGAGGCGGGTCTGGGCCCTAGAACGGCGGCCAGGGAATGACGGGCAAGTCGTCCCGGGGCTCGGGGAAGACCGGTGCCGCAAGGAGTTCCTCGCAACGCCTGGCTAGCGCCGCGATCTCCTCCGCCGAGATCAGCTGAGCGAGTTGGTGGCGCAACGCTCCGCCCGCGGCGTTGTCAGTGGTGTCGCTGCCGCCAGTACTGCTACGACTGATGAGGGCCGCCTGAACCCGCCGGAGGCCGCCGACCTCGTCCTCACTGAGGTCCTCGCCCGCCCAACCCCACAGCACGGTGCGCAGCTTGTCCTCGGTGTGGAAGGTCAGACCATGGTCGATGCCGTAGCGATGACCGTCGGCCCGCTCGAGGACGTGGTGGCCCTTGCGGTCCGCATTGTTCGCCAGCAGGTCGAAGACCGCGATCCGGCGCAGCGCGGCACTGTTCTCGTGCACGACGAGCACTGGCCTGTCCTGGGCATCGAGGCCCTGCAGCACCGGAATCATGTCTGGCGCCAGGTGCCGGTCCGCGGGCACGAGCGTGACGGCATCCTGCTTGGGATCCGGTTCGCACCACCGCTGCACCATGCCAGGCCCGAGTGGACCGTCGGTCAACCACGTCGCCGGCACCACGGACCATCGAAGGGTTTCGGAGAGCAGATAGGCCGCGATCTCCCGACCGGCGAGTGTGCCGCTCGGGAAGTCCCACAGCGGTTGCTCGCCGGCCACAGGTTTGTACACCACCTTCTGATCACCGACGAAGGCGGTGAAGGTGGCATTCGAGGCCGTGATGATCGGCTCGCCCAGTTCGAGAGTCCCGGCCAGTTCCTCGGGTGGCGTGACGGGCACGGTTCAGTCCAGGCTGGGGCCCGGGCACACATGGCCTCCGGGGTCCACGGGCCCGCCGCACAGCGGGCACGGTGGCCGCCCGGCGGCCACCACATCGCGCGCTCGCTTGGCGAAGGCGCGCGCCGCCCCGACCGGAACGCGCACGACGAGGAGTTCTTCGGGCTCGTCGTCGATGGCCTCGTCGTCGCCGGGGAACGCTGCCGCCTCGATCGCGATCTGACGGCTGCTCGGGTCCCAGCCCAATGCCAGCGGCCCCACCCGGAACTGCTCCACGATCGGCTCGTCGAGCGGCTCCTCGTCCACCAGTTCGGGCATGGGACTCTCGGGCACTGAGGCTGGGTTGCCCTCTTGGCTCCTCAGTTCGTCGAGGATCTGGTCCATCCCGGCAGCGATGGCGGCCGCCTGTTGCTTCTCAAGCGCCACGCTGAGCACGTCGCTCTGGTGGCGCACCTGGAGGTAGAAGGTCCGTGCTCCGGGCTCGCCCACGGCCCCGAGCACGAAACGATCCGGCCAGTCGTATTCATGGCGGATTGTGGGCACGGGACCATCCTACGGAGCGGAGCCACCGGGTTGGGTACCTGGGGTGGGTGCCTCCAGCCAGGTGAGATCGCCGCCGGCCGTGTTCAGTGCCAGCACCGCAGGTCGTTCGGGCGTGTACCGCACGATGGAGACCGATCCGGGGAAGACCTGAAGGCGCTGGTAGTGGTCGAGGTGCATGCCGCAGGCCTCAGCCAGCGTGGAGGCGATGATGTCGCCGTGGCTGACCAATGCCCACACGGCCTTCGGGCCGTGTGTGGCCTCTACCTCGGCGTCGTGGCGTCGCACCGCTTCGACGGCGCGAGCCTGCATGGCCCGCAGGGACTCCCCGCCGGGGAAGGTCACCGCCGACGGCTGACGTTGTACCTGGGACCACAGCGGTTCGGCCGTGAGGTCCTTGAGGGAACGTCCCTGCCACTGCCCGTAATCACCCTCGGTGAGCCCGTCCTCCTCGAGCCGGGGGAGATCCTCGCGCTGGTACGCCGCCACAGCCTGCGCCGTCTGCTGGCAACGCAGCAGCGGACTGGAGACCAGGCGAGCCAGCGTGA